>JACQNC010000008.1 GCA_016203225.1 Candidatus Woesearchaeota archaeon
GAAATAAAAGAAAATATCAAGGTCAAAGTTGATGAAATATCAGAGGAACTTGATCCTACATCTTTAAAGAACGTTCAAAAAACATTTTCAGAATTAAATGATTTAAGAGCTCAAAAAAGTTTAAGAAGAATGGAATGGGACAATAGAGCTTATGAAATGGCAGTTAGTCGCTCAAAAGATATGGCTGATAGAAATTATTTCTCACATTTAACACCAGAAGGAGATTGTATGCAAACTTTAAAATCTCAATATGGGTTTAGTTCAGGAGAAACCGTTGCTGAGAATATTTGGATGATAAGCGGCGGTCTTGCCAATTCAGATGAAGCATTAACTTCGTGGTTAGGTAGTCAAGGACATTATGCTAATCTATTCTATAGAGATCATGTCAAAGGAGCCATTGGGTGTTATGGACAATACTGCGTATTTAATGGAGTTCATAATGATGCATATGGATTAGGAGCAGCTCCTTGCTCGATGTATGATTAAAATGGTAAAAAAAGAAACAACAATAACAGGAGCTACGGTTTTAGGTATATTAATCCTGATCTATTTAATTAATGAAATCTGTAAAACAATTTTTGTGCCTTTACTGATAATTACGATTATATGCTTAATAGTGGCCATTATAATGAGTTTTCTTCAGACAGATTACATTCTGTACGCTTGGATTGGTGTAGGTATCCTACTTGTATTAACAATTATCTCCTATGGATGTGGCTATGGCTTTTATAATACGGAAATTGGAAAAACCCTTGTTGATGCAGGCAATACATCTTATGAAGCAGTCAATACCGTGAAAGAAGCTGAGCAAACTGCTGAAGATACAATAAAAAATGTTTCAAAGCAAGTTATAGATGAAACAATTAATGCAACAAATCCAAATGACCCTAATATCAAGAATGTGGGGGACTTATCTAAACAACTCATAGATCTGAGTTAATCTTAACTTACTTTATTTTGACAACATTCCCTTACTTTGACATTTCCGCAGATTTCTGAATTTTCCGCTTACTTTCATCCGGGATTTTCAGAAATTCATCCAAATTTAGTAACGCTTTTGAGGAAAGCGTTATTAGACGAGAATGTGTCAAATCCATTCGTAACCAGATTTTATCCATTTTCACGACGTGGTAATAATAAGCACGGATTATAAATCTATCGTCTATTTACCATCAATCAGTGACTATTTATAGCACAACTCCGTCGTATAGGAACTCTTTCACGTCCTTGCCGCCCGCGACAAGCCGTTTCACGACGGTGCACAGCTGGCTGTTGAATGGGTGGCCGCACTCGCCGTTCGTGCCACCTGAACACGTGGTCGAACAGCAGGTCTTCTGCGCTCCGAGATAGGCGTCGCGCGAGCCCGCGATGCGGTGCTGCTGCTTGTAGCTCGCGACCACGAGGTTCGCCAGTCCTTGGATCCTGTGTGTCCTGTTCTGGAACGCGTCGTATTGCGTGAACTGGATGCGGTCGAACGATTCCGCGTCAGCGTACGTGAAGTGCATCGAGGGCCGGTGGCATTCGCTCTCCTCGGCGAACCGGCTGCGGTTTCCGAGCCCGAGCAATGCCCCAGTGAACGTCTGGCCCGCGACGCGCTCCATCGCGCGCAGATACAGCATCTCCTGTATGGTGTAGCTCGGTTTCTCGTTCGGCGAGCGTTTGTAGTCGAAGATCATCGGGATGATCCGGCCGCCGATCACGCGGGCAAGCGCGTCGGCGTGGCCGAACCAGGTTATCATCGGGAGTTCGCCGTCCTCGGTCTCGGGGTTGGCGACGCTCGCCCACAGTTCGACCTCGGTCGATTTCAGCAACGCGTCATCGAGCGTCCATAGCGGCCAGAGCGCGATCTCGTGGCGTTTCGTGCCAGCGATCGCCCATTTGTGGGGGATGATGTCGACAGGCAGTTTCGCTGGATCGATCTTCGCGAGGATCCTCGCGACCGGGCATTCTGACGAGAATTCGCTCGGCCGGATCGAATAACGATCAGGCCGCGACGGCGTGACAGGCCACGGCTCGATCCTGCCAAGCGGTTGTTCTTTCCGGAGCCAGGCCTGCAATTTTGGATCGCCGAGCAGCCGGCGCAACGAGCGCGTCTGATACTCCCCTTTCTCGCCTATCAGCGCGACGGTCGCGTCCATGCGGTTGAGGAGCCGCATGTCGTCCTCCCATCGCGTGCACGCGTAGCCCTGCATGATGCTGTCCTCGCGCAGGATGTCGCGCTCGTCGGCTTCGCGCACCTGGCCGTTCTCGTCGCGGTACTGGATGCGTTTCCAGCGCAATTCCTTGAACACCCTCTCGGGGTCGACGAGTGGTTTTCCGTCGTACTTGCGCATCAGCGCTTTCCGCACGTCAGCGAGCGTGAACCTGTTGTCCGCGATGTCGCAGGCGCAGTGCTCGACACGGGAAACGTATCCGGGCGTCCTGCTGTTCTGCAGGTCGAGCGCCTTCAGCCCGGCACGCGAGCACTTGATGCGGCCGTTGTTCGGGCACGTCTCGCACGGTTCGTACACGGGCTCAGCAAGGCTCGCGGCAGGCACGGGCGTGATGAGACGCGGATGCGTCTTGGTGGTCTGAACCTGGGTCCTGTAGAGCGCGCCCATCAGACGTTCGATCGCGCTGCTGTCTGCCTCCTTGCGGACGGCCATTTTCGAGTTCTTCATGACTCCGTCGCCGAAATCATCGATCGCGACGCCGGTGAGCTTGCTTACGGACTGCATGATATTCATCTCGGGCGAGGAGCGTGACAGGAAGCATCGCAATGACGTCAGTCCGAGCACGTTCGCCATCGACGCGTACGCGGCAGCGATGACCTCGCGGTTGAACTCGACGTCCTTTCGCAGGACGCGGTACACTACGCGTTCAGTGACCTGCGCGAGTCTCTCCTCGTTTCCGAACAGCCGCTTGAGTTCGCCCAGTTTCTCCTCGTCCAGCGGCTCGCCTTCCTGGAACTTGCGCACGAGGTGCACCAAGCGTCTGCCGAACGCGTCCTTTGCCGAGTCGCTGTCTATGAGCGTGTCGCTGAACTGGTAGATCGCCTTGCGCCACGCCTCGCTCGTTGGGTCCTTCGTCGTGGTGCCGAACGTGTCATCGATCCGTCCTTCCGTCGCTTTGATGACGTCGTCCAGCGAATGCGTCAACGTACCTTCCTGCGTCGCGTGGAACGGGAGCATCACCGGCATGACCTGGACAAAGTGCACGTCGTCGTGCAGATCCCAGCGATACTTCTTCGCCAGGTCGCGGATGCCGAACAGGATAGCATCGGTCAAAAAGTTGCGCTCGCATGCGTAGTCGACACCGAGATAGCGCGGGTTGGCGTCACCTTGATCGATGCTGATCCCGGGGATGAAGAAGACCTGCTTGTCTTTCAGCGTCCCGAGTTTTTTCGCGAGTTCTTCGTGATAGGTCCTGTAGCGCTGCACGCCGCGCACGATCTCGTCCTTCTTCGCCCATTCTTTCGTGCGTTCGAGGATGTGCTTGTACTTCGTGGACTCCAATCTCGTGTTCACGCGGCTGTTGAGCAAGGGTTCCAGCTGGAAGTACAATCGCGCGTGCTTGCTCGGGTCCGCGAGCCGCCAGATAGTGGGCGTGAGCCAGGAGACTGCCATTGGAGTGATGCGTGCCTTTAAGAGCGCGGAGACCTGTGCATACGAAGGCCAGCAAGGTCCGTTGCAAACGATCATGACCTGATGCAACGGACGCAGCGCTCGGTACGCATCACCTGTCAATACTTATTTAAAGCTTCTGACGTGTCCCTACTCTCGGATAGTTATGGAATTATGGTTGGCGGGTGTGGACCAGGCGGCGCGGAACAACCAGCAGTTCATGCAGGTCTATGGCCGCACGCCGGAAGGCGTGGGCTACGGTCCTGTTCGTGTCCTCGCGGGCACGAGTTGGGTCAGCAAGGACGCCAAGGCGTACGAGGACGCGAAGCGCATCAAGGATGCGGTCGCCGAAGCGGTCACGGGTTCATTATGCGGCGCGAAGCCGTATGGAACGACAGCAAACCGCCGCTGGGTGGTGTGGGTGATGACGTTCGATGACGCGCAGCGCACGCTGCTCTCGGACAAGTGGGGCCCGCAGTTCGAATCACTATCCTTATCCGACCGTGTCTACACGCGTCTCCACCTGCCAGAGCAACGCCTGGCGGTGAGGAAGGATCTCGAAGCGGCATTACGGGATCAACGCGAACTCCACGACACGCTCGCGACGGTCCACAGTGACTACCTGTTGCCGTTGCTCGCGGAGGGAGTCTGGCTCGAGGACGCGTTGCGCTGGCTGCACCAACCCGACAAGGACGCAGACAAGCTGTTGGGCCGGATCAGGACTGAGAAGAGAGCGAGGTTGGAGGCGTTTTATCGCGTGAACGCTGCCGCGTTGAGCAGAGACACGGCACCTGTCCTCGAGGACATGAATCGTCGCGCAGACGATCTCGAGGCGAAGCTGAAAGGGATCGCGCCCGAGAACTTCCTCGAGCGCTGCTGGACCGACATCGACGATCCGAACCCGATGCGCAGCATCATCTATCTCGCGAACAAGGACGGCATGCACATCATCCCGACTCCGAACAAGGACCGTCCCGAGATCGAGGTCAGATCGAGCGATCACTTGCTCCAGCGCAGGATATCATACGACGAAGAGACCTCCTTGTGGTGGGAGGGCAGGACGCTGATCCATAGCCTCGCAGCCGGAGGCCCGCAAGGCTATGTGGTGTACACGATCTTCCCGACGAAAGCGACGAGACTTGAAGCAGGCGGAGTCACCGCAGAGGTGCGGAGCTTCAACAACGGTGAGCGCGACTGGGACGACTTGCGTCCGGTGAGCAGGCGCATGATGTTCGAGGCCGCGAAAGTCATCAGGGCAGCAGAGCTGCGCATCACGCAGAATGGGCTCGGCTACGACAACCCGATGGCGAACAAGCCCGGTCTGTTCCCGGTCTGTTCGGACAACTCGGGTTGCCAGACGATCCCGTTCAGGCGCGGTATCATCGACACGTACGGCCGCCAGGGCAGCGCTGACGCTGTCGATTTCGACCTGATGTGGATGGTGCGCGCCAACCTGATGGCGTTCCAGACCGACGCCAAGATCGAGACGACCTCTGCGTTCTCGCGCCTGTTCTTCGACCTAGGGCCGAAGTACGTCAAGCTCCATACTTACCAAGACCAGATCAAGCTGGCCGAGCGCGCCCGGAACGGCGATGAGGTTGCGACACTCGAGGACGCGCGCTACAACGTGGAGGACACTCGCGAGACGGAGCTCATCGCGGCCGCGTACGCGCCGATCCGGCTGAACATCGCGAGAGTCTGCAAGGTGCCGTACTTCGATGCGTTCAACGAGAGCCCCAAGAGCATCGCGCTGTCTT
Source organism: Candidatus Woesearchaeota archaeon (assembly GCA_016203225.1). Lineage (GTDB taxonomy): Archaea > Nanobdellota > Nanobdellia > Woesearchaeales > ARS49 > DSQK01. The sequence continues at coordinate 5,360 of JACQNC010000008.1, forward strand.
ACACGGACCGCGTCCACATGAGCGCCGTGCACGCGCCGCGCGACCGCCAGATGTACGCGGACTTCGATGAGGATAAGGCGATGGCGCGACTGTCTGACAAAGCGTTGGGCTGGAAGCACCGGCCGGGCCTGCACCAGGGCGTCCTCGTCGCGTATTACCCGTTCTCCGAGCATCTCGCGCCGGTGCTGAGGAACGACCCGGCGATGGCCGCGATGCTTGATCTCGCGCAGAACGCCAAGAACCCTGTAGAGGCGTACATGTATCATCTCGTGTGCGAGGGCTGGGCTGGTGAGGTCCTGTGCGATATCGACCGCGTCAGGGAGTATCCTGGCTATGATAAGGTCATCTGGAGCAAGTACGGCAGGACCGCCGCGGATATCGAACGGGTGATGAACGAACGCATATCAGGGCTACCGCTACGGTTCGCGCACGCGAACGTCGTCAACCGCTACCAGAACCTGTTCTTCCTGCAGAACCTCGCTCCTGAAGAGGCGCGCTCGCGCGGCTTCGTCGTGTTCGGCGAGGCCGACGCGTTGAGCATCGCCAAGGAGTCGCTCACGTACAGGTTGGGCGGCGAGATCTGCAGTTCAGGCATCTCCATCCCGAGCGCGAAACGTCGTGTCGAGGCGCCCGGGACGAATCCTCGCTGCGCTTTCGAGATCGCCGCCGTGCGGGATGTCGTCGAGCGGTGCTTCGAGGATCCCGTCGACGCGATGCGGCGCGCGTTCGATTACGCGCACCGGCTCGCGTCAGGCGAGGCGGACCTCTCATTGCTCGTCATGAAGGCCACGATGCACGAGGCACCACAGCATTCTACGCCGCAGCAGCAGCGCGCCCGTCGCGGGCGCGTCCTCGCGTCGTTCCCTGAGCTGAAGCCCGGCGATTCCGTGAATTATTACGTGGCTGACGTGAACGGCCGGGAGGCGTTCATGCGGTACAACCTCGCCGAGCGCTGCCCTGAGTTCTCTATTGATCCGTGGCTTGGCTGGTACCAGGACCGCATCTTCGGCATCACGGAGAACGTCAAGGAGTATGAGGACGGCACCGAAACGACCGCCAAGTCTCCATCGACCGCGTACACGATAGCGAAGGCGCTCGTGCTCGGAAACGGCAGAAGCAAACAGGACGCGGAACGGCTACAGAAATTCCTTGCCGGCGAAGGGACTCCTGAGGAGTTCACCGCGTTCGTGAGATGCAGCATGAAGAACCGCGAACCGCGGCTGTTCTGAGCCCAAGCGTTCCCAGGGATCCCACCCAAGCAGATTGGTAGTGGCATCATTGGTATTGATTCGATTGCCGTAACACTACGTCAATCGTGCCGGGGGAGAGAAGAGGGGGCTGCAACGATGCGAGAACTCAAATCAATATCGCGTTGACTTGGCCTTCCTGACCGGGGCGGTTAGTGACCTTTGCCTTGCCTTTGTCGGTCTCGATGACGGTTCCTTTCGTGAGGATGTTCCGTCGCACGTAGTGGCGGTTGGCGGGGTTGCCCGTGACGATCTTGATCGCGGCCTTGGTGAACTTCTTGGCCTTGGGGTCGTAGAGGTTGCACACGTCGGTGGCGACCTGGTGGACCTTGATGCCGCCGCCCTTGGTGCGCATGCTTTCGAGTCTGCGTGGCTCGACGCGCGGCAGCGTCGGGTGGTTTCCCATCTCGTACAGCTTCTTGCCGCGGTGCTCTTTCTTGCGGCCGCCGGAAGGCGTGCTGTCCTTGATGGCGCGTTGGATTACGACCATATCCTCGAAGCGCTGTTGGGTGATTTATAAAGGTTTCTCTCACGCTCGTGCTCTTCCGTGGTTCTTCCGGTCCGCACCGGAAGAACAGAGTGTCGCACCGGAAGCCTTCCGGTTTTTTCTCCGCAATCCATGTAAAAAGCAGACGCCCGTATGAGGTTGAGGTGTAACAATGGGATTATGCAAATTCGTGAAACGGATGGTGCTGTACGGCGGGATCACTGTCGCGGGATTGTACGCGATGGCGAGCTGCCAGCACAAGCCAGAAGCGCAGCCGAGCCGACTAGAGCGCGTCGCGGATGAGGGACTAAAGCAGGTCCAGACAGGCATCGGCGCCGGCCACAAAGGACTGGACTATCTTGACAAGCGAGTCAATGACGCGAGAGAGTACTTGAACGTGGAGGAACGGAAATGATAGCTACACAAGCGCCGGGAGAGAGCGAGCATCCTGCTCAGGCGAACGACCAGGAAGAGCGATTGCGCGGCGAGTTCGTGCAGTTCGTGCTGGCCACGGGCCAGATGCACAGCAGGTACACGGCGGAAGCTCTGTGGGAGAGCACATCGCCCGACGAACGGATGATGTATATCGACCATGTCAGGGTCAAGTGCGACGACCGCAAGCCCGCGGAGGCGCCGCGGCCGTCCGTGCTGGACACGCTCACGGAACGCATCGGCAAGCTAACCGTCAACAACGGCATCGACACGCTACTCACGAAGAACGAGAAGGTCGCGTGTCTGTCCTTCGGAGAGCGGGTCTGGTATCACGCCCTGCAGGCGACGGACAGCATGCGGCTCGGCAAGAAAGGGGGCAAAGCCGAGAAGTACGTCGCGAAGATGGAGCCCGAGATATCGTTCCGTTATACGATGGACACGATAGGGCTCTACCAGCGTTCGAACGAGGAGGTCGGAAGGGATCTCGAGACCTCGCACGCGCAGCAGGGCGCCGCGCGTCTCCGGCGGAACGAGATCACCAAGCGCATCATCGACCAGAAGGAGGAGTATGATTCGCTGGAGAGGTTCTGCCAGACATCCGAGATCAGCAAGCGCAGGGAGATCGCGAAGCATGCGGATGGCGTGTTCGACTACGCTTTCCTGCGCGAGCTGAACGACGGCAAGGTGGACGATGTCGAGCCTGCCCAGCAGAAGATGGAGGGCTTGCTCGATGAGATCAACGCGGACTGGCTGCTCTTCCAGCTCGAGGACCAGACGTACCGGAGTTGGAAGTGCACTGTGCAGGCGTACGAGCGGGTGTCGCGCAGGCTCAAGGTGGACCAGCGCTATCTCGAGGCGTTCTGCAAGCGCACCAAGACCGAGGCGAACGTCGACGTGCTCAAACGAGCTCTCGATTTCCTGCAGAAGTACGAAGGCTTCGTGGCAGGGATCAGCAGGCTCAGCAGGACGTACGATTCGTTCAACGTGTCGGTGGGCCAGTCAGGGCTGAATCCGGGCTATCTCACGGGGATCGCGAGCCAGGTGCATGGCAAGGACGTGGCCGACCGCCTGAAATCGCTGTACGGCCAGAACCGGCGCTCAGCGACGGACATAATGCAGATGGTAAAGAAGAGGATATGCGAGGACTGACCGGGAGAGCTTTTTTATTTCTTCTCTGATATCTCCCTCAGAAGCGCGTCGATGAACTTCGTGACCTCGATGGCTCCGTGGACCTTGTTGTCGCGCGTGCGGACGTTGACCGTCTTCTCTTTCTGTTCTTTCTCGCCAACGACGAGGATGTATGGGATGAGGTCGAGTTGCGCGTTGCGGACCTTCTTGTTCAGCGTCTCGACAGAGTCGTCGATCTCGATGCGGATGTTGTGCCGTCTCAGGTGCAATCCGACTTCGCCGGCGTACGCGTTGAACTTGTCCGACAGAGGCAGGATGCGGCACTGCACCGGCGCGAGCCAGACAGGGAACTTGCCCTCGTAGTGTTCGATTAGCACACCCATGAAGCGCTCCAACGAGCCCAGGATGGCGCGGTGGATCATGACGGGACGCTTGTGAGTGTTGTCCTTGTCGGTGTATTCGAGCTTGAAGCGTTCCGGCATCTGGAAGTCGAGCTGGATCGTGGCGAGCTGCCATTCGCGGCCGATGGCGTCCTTTACCTGGAAGTCGATCTTCGGGCCGTAGAACGCGCCCTCGCCCGCCTTGATGTTGTACTTCATCTTGGCCGCGTCCAGCGCGGCGGCGAGCGATTCTTCAGCCGCGCGCCACGTCTCCGCGTCTCCGATGGCCTTCTCTGGCTTCGTGCTGAGGTTGGCGACGTACTCCATCTTGAACACGTCGGTGTAGACGTACTTGACGAACGCGAGCAGGTCCTTTATCTCGGACGGGATCTGGTCCGAGGTGCAGAATATGTGGCTGTCGTCCTGCGAGAACTTCCTCGCGCGGGTCAGGCCGCCGAGCACGCCCCTGAGCTCGTTGCGGTGGAGATAGCAGAAGTCTGCCACGCGCCACGGCAGGTCGCGGTAGGAATGCGCGTGCGCCTGGTAGATGAGGCAGTGCGACGGGCAGTTCATCGGCTTGAGCGAGAACTCCTCATCGTCCACGGTGAGGCAGAACATGTTCTCCTTGTAGAAGCCCCAGTGGCCTGACTGTTCCCACAACGCCTTGTTGAAAAGTTGCGGCGTGATGACCTCGACGTAGCCGCGCTTGACGTATTCCTCACGGATGAACCTCTGGAGTTCGTTATATAATACCGCTCCGCGCGGGAGCAGGAACGGGCTTCCCGGCGACCATTCGTGGAACATGAACAGGCCGAGTTCCTTGCCGATCTTCCGGTGGTCGCGCTTTGCGACCTCTTCCTGCAGTTTCACCCACGCGTCGAGATCCTTCTGCGACGGGAAACCGATGCCGTAGACGCGCGTGAGCTGCTTGTTCTTCTGGTCGCCTTTCCAGTAAGCTGAAGAGAGTTTGAGCAGTTTGAACGCCTTGATCAGTCCGGTGCGAGGAATGTGCGGGCCTTCGCACAAGTCGATGAATTCGCCATCCTTGTATGCCGTGAGGCGAAGCCCTTGCTGGACGAATTCCTCCGCGAGCTGGTGCTTGTACGGGTTGGCGCTCTGGTGCTTCTTGACGTCGCCGAGCGTCCAGTCCTTTTTCTCGAACGCGAAGTCCGCCTCGACAATCTTCTTCATCTCCGCCTCGATCTTCGCGAAGTCTTCCGGCGTGATCTTCAGGTCATCGAAGTCGTAGAAGAATCCCTCTTCGATCGGCGGACCGATCGTGTTCTTCGCCTGCGGATATATGCGAGAGATGGCATGCGCCAACAGGTGTGCTGTGGAGTGCCAGAACGTCATCTTGCCGTCTGCGTCGGTCCACGTGTTGATCTTGATCTTGGCGTCCTCTTCTATGGGCAGGAAGAGCGCCCGGACCTTCCCGTTCACACTGATGGATAACGCATCGCTCGCGAGACGCTTGCCGATGCTCTCGGCTATCTGCATCCCGGTGACGCCCTTCTCATACTCCTTTTTGCTGCCGTCCGGCAACGTCAGCGTGACCTTTGGCATGACGAGAGGACGGAAGAATGTTGTTTAAAAGTGTTGCGGTAATGTATTAATAGTCGATGCGCACGGCAACGGATATGGGCGTGGAAGAGACATCTGGAAGGTTGTGTTTGGCGCAGACATTGGTCGAGCGCGTCTCTGATTGCATCGAGGGGGCGATAGTCGGAGGTTCTGTCGGGTACGGCAACGCGAATGCGGGGTCTGACATCGATCTGCCGGTTCTCGCGATCCCTGAACGGGCGTGGGAAGCAATCCGGAGACTCGGGTTCGTGGCGCCGTCCGAAGCGCAGGTGCTGTTCCGCACGCGCGAGATTGACTGTCTCTATCTCTCGGATGTGTTGGGTGGCATCGAGGTGAACTGCTTCATCTACGATCCCGATGCGTATTCAAACTTTGTTTCAGCAGCGACGCAGGACGGATTGCGCATCTTCCGCTCAAAAAAACCGCGCGATATGATCAGGAACCCCGGGTTCGACGGCGTGCCTCTTGAGATCCACCGCGAGGTTCAAGAGGTATCCGGAGGTTACGTTTACCGGATGCCGACGCTCGCCGGTGGGAACTGGTACATGGCCGCTGTCCGTCAGGATTATTTCTGCTCAGGAAAGATCCTCTTCCAGCGCGACGGTCGCCTGGCCGCGCTCGAGCAAGCCGTGTGGACGTCTGCCATTGCGCATCTCGTCAAGGAGCACGGGCGCGACGTCGATCTGGGACGCTTCAACATCCTCAACGCTCATTGGACGCACCACAACAAACCGGGCAGACTTCCTGAATCCGTCGCGCGCGGGATCGTGGAACGAACCAAGAAGGAGCTCGAGAAGTATCTCCGCAGCCAACAGTAACCTTTAAATACCACCATTCTGGCATTCCGTGTATCTGGGTGTTCTGCAACGACACTCACTGTCGCGCGCAAGCGCAGAATCAGAGGAAAACAATGGGTTACTATGACGTTCCGGCAGACAAGCTCATCGCATCAGTAGTCGCAGAGCTGAAGAAGGTCGCTCCCGAGGTCAAGCCTCCGAGCTGGGCTCAGTTCGTCAAGACAGGCATGAGCAAGGAGCGCGCGCCGACGCAGAAGGACTGGTGGCACATCCGCGCGGCTTCGATGCTGCGCAAGATCGGCATGAACGGCCCGATAGGCACGAGCAAACTCTCGGTGCAGTACGGCAGCAGGAAGAACATGGGCATGGCGCCCGAGCGCTTCAGGCCGGGCAGCACCAACATCATCCGCAAGATCCTGCAACAGCTCGAAAAAGCGGGTTTGATCAAGCAAGGCGCGAAGGGTGTGCACAAGGGACGCATGATCACGCCGAAGGGCCACAGTCTGCTGGACAAGTCTTCTGATCACATAATGAAGGAGCTGAAGATAGTCATCCCGAAGACTCCTCCGCCGCCCACGGCAGAGGAGCTGGCAGCGCAGCGCGAAGCCAAGAAGCAGGCCGTCGCCGCGACGAAGAAGCCGAGAAAAGCGGCGCAAGCAGCCCCTGCACAAGCTCCCCAGGCTACAACCCCAAGTACGATTGATGAGAGTCAAACTAAAGAGTAATCCTATGGCACGAGTCAAGCATCCGTCACGGAAACAACGATTGGTAAAGAAGGGCCGGCAGACGCGCTGGGCGCCGTTCTGGACCGTTCCGAAGATCTACGGAAAAGGGCGCCGTGTCCATCCTGGCAGGCATACGCACGTGAAGCGCAATTGGCGCCGTATCAAGACAAAGGCATAATCCGATGGCAACGCTCGAACGCACCTACATAATCCCTTTGCGGAAAGAATTCCAGAAGGTCCCGACATATAAGAAATCCAAGAAGGCCATGAAGGCAGTCAAGGAATTCATGGCGCGCCACATGAGGACCGACATGGAGAACGTCAAGGTCATGCGCGAGCTCAACCTCGCGATCTGGAAGCACGGCATCCGTAACCCGCCGCACAAGGTCAAGGTTCAGTGCACGAAGGACGACAAGGGCGTCGTCCTTGTCCAATTGTTCGGCAAGCCTTTCCCGCAAGCGCCGAAGGCGCCCGAGAAGAAGGGCATCGCCGCGAAGGTCGCAGAGAGGATCACGGGCAAGAAGGAAGAAGCCAAGAAAGAGACGACGCCTCCAACCAAGCCTGAGGCGAGCAACGAGGGTCACGCGCACGCGAAGCCTGAAGAGAAGAAAGAAACTCCCAAGCCAGCGCCCAAACCCGCCGCTCCGAAGCCCGCAGCACCCAAAGCTCCTGCTCCTGCCCAGAAACCGGCTCCGACCCACCGTCAGACTCCGCAACAGGGCCATTGATTTCTTAGAAAGGTTTTTATTCTCTGTGAGTATCTTGGTGGATACCAAATGAGGTGATTATATGAGGACATCCATTCTCGGACTCGCTATCCTGGCAGTCCTAGTGGCTGCATGCGCTCCGGCGCAACAGTCGACCACCGGAAGGGCAGTGTTCGCGTTGACGGACGCTGCTGCTGACATGGGCGCGGTTTCGAGCGTCAAAGTGACGGTCGACAGCGTACGCGTCCATAACGACGCGCAAGGCTGGGTCACAGTTACATCGACGCCCCAGACGTATGACTTGCTCGCGTTGAAGGCGAGCGGCGACACCGTGCTGCTCGCGGACCTGCAGCTCTCGGAAGGGAGCTACCAGCAGATCCGGCTGGACATCTCGAGCGTCGTGGTCGTCGATGAGAACGGCACGCACGATGCTAAGCTGCCCTCGGGCGAGCTGAAGATCGTGGGCGGCCTGGACGTTGAAGCGAACACGACCTCCGCGGTCACGTTCGACTTCATCGCGGACGAATCCTTGCACGTGACGGGCAACGGCCAGTACATCATGGCTCCTGTCGTGAAGCTCGAGACCCGCACCGATGCTGACGTCGAAGTCAGCTCCGACAAGCGCGTCGAGGTCAGCGGCGGTCGCGTCAAGACCGACATCAAGGTCGGTATGGACGTCGCGGGCAACGTAGGCGTGGGCCTGTCCATCGCGAAGGACGCGCCTCTCTCTGTCGAGGGCGGCAAGGTCAAGCTCGGGATCGGCGTCGGCGAAGAACGGAAGGCCAACGCATCGATGAAGAGCGAAGTGGACGTTACTGCATAAATTCTTTTTTCCTTTTCTTTCTTTTTTCCACCATCTTTAAATAGCGTGCGCTGCAAGTTCTCGTCATGCCCGCGCTCCCGTTCGAACTCCGGAATCCTGAGATCATCGTCAAGAAGAAGGCGAAGACGGACGCGAAGTTCGGTCACGAGCCAGACAAAAGGCCGATCGACCAGATACTCACGTACGGCATAGTCAACCTGAACAAGCCTGCCGGACCGTCAAGCCACCAGGTCTCGGCGTACCTGCAGAGCATCCTTAAGCTCGAGAAGGCAGGGCATTCTGGAACTTTGGACCCGATGGTGACGGGCGTTCTCCCGACAGCGTTGGGCAGAGCGACAAGGATCGTCCAAGCCCTTCTCACGGCGGGAAAGGAATACGTCGCGCTGATGCACATCCATGATGACGTGCCGCAAGGCAAGATCTACAGCGTCATCAAGGAGTTCACCGGCAAGATAAAGCAGCTCCCGCCCGTCAGAAGCGCAGTCAAGCGACAGCTCAGGGAACGCGAGATATACTACATCGACGTGATAGAAGTCGACGGCCGTGACGTGCTGTTCAAGATGGGCTGCCAAGCAGGCACGTACGTGCGGAAGTGGTGTCATGACGTAGGCGAGAAGCTCGGCGTAGGCGCTCACATGGCCGAGCTCGTGCGCACAAAAGCAGGCCCTTTCCAGTTCAATACGATGGTGACACTCCAGGACATCGAAGACGCGTTGCACTATTATCATGCTGACAAGAACGAGAAGCTCCTCAGGCACTGCATCCAGCCGGTCGAGAACGGCATCAGGCACCTGTCGAAGATCTGGGTCACGGACTCGGCTGTCGAAAGCCTGTGCCACGGTGCTTTGCTGCACGTGCCCGGCATCGTCAAGTTTGAATCGGATCTAGAAGCGGATGAAACTGTCGCTTTGCTTTCCCTGAAAGGCGAACTCATCGCGCTCGGAGTCTCCCGCATCGGAGCTGAAGAGCTGAGACTCAAGGAGAAAGGCGTCGCAGCGAAGGTCATCGCGGTCTTCATGCAGCCCGGGACGTATCCGAGGATGCAGAGGGAGACTTAGTCTCCCGCGCACACGAGAACGCTCAGCGTTCGAGGAATGCGGCAGGGATCATGATGCCCGCACCAGTATCCCGGTGAGTCCTCTTGCTAGGAACTCAGCCCCTTCGGCGAGGTAGAGCGTCTGCTGCTTAACAGGATATCTGCCAAAATTGTCTCGTCCGGCTAACACGACCGCGCGATCGTATTCTGCGCGTGAAACGATGTGCGCGTCGAACCCTGAGTTCAACATGCGGTCAAGCTCCACACCGAACGCGCTCCGCGTGGTAGTGAAGAGCGTGCCGGCTTCATCTGCGCATAAGAACGTGTGTATTGCGCGCTCCGCTTCAAATCCCTTGAGGGTGTTCTCGATGTCGCCCTCGCATCTTACTGCGACGATGTCTGCGCTGTAATCGCGTGTTTCCTTGGATGGTTTTCCGGTCATGAGCAGCCATCGCGCAGCAGGGAGCATCAGCATCGATGCGCGGCCATACCTCATATGTCCAGAATCTATCGCGCTTCCCGCCGGAGTCGCGAGCTTCTCATGAGGTTGTTTAGTTATTGTTAGATCATAAGTGCGTTCGAACAAATCACCGGCTGTTATCGTCTCTGTTGTCATCAAAATCACCCTTTTATTGGCAGAAGCTTTGTCTTCAAAAGCGTTTCGACATTGTCTTTAGTAACCTTTATATAACATCAACCAGTATACGTTTCTCTATATTGAAAAATCGCAGAGCAACGCTCTGCGGATTGGAGAAGCGCACAATATGCATGAACTTGCGCTTCGACATATTGGTGAGCGATGGTCCTGAACCTCGGCTTTGTTAGTATCCAGAATCCTTCGCAGCTCTACTGGCTGCTCTTGGCCATCCCTTTGATCATCTTCTACCTGATCAGGCCCAAGCCGAAGGAGAAGGAGATCCCTTCGTTGATGTTCTTCATGAGGGCGACAGGGCGCAACAAGCTACTGAGTTTCTTCCGCATCTTCGTGCGCGACTTCATGATGCTCGTGCAACTCCTCATCATCCTCGCGTTGGCAGCTACGCCGAGCCAGCCGAGCAGCAAGGTCGAGCATGACATCGCCGCGGCGAACACGGTCATCGTCCTCGACGGATCTGCGAGCATGCAGACGATCGAGGACGGCGACACGCGCTTCGAGCTCGCCATCGACGCAGCGAAGGACTCGTTGAGCACGCACAACACGATCATCGTCGCATCGGAACGCGCAGTCCTCGGAGCGCAGGACGTGAACGACCGCGACGCGACAGGATACCTCAACTTGCTGAAACCGGGTGACTCGGGATCGCGGATCGGTGACTCCATAATCCTCGCAGGAGAGATATTGCGCGGCAAGGAAGGCCGTGTCGTCGTCATCAGCGACTTCATCTCAACCGCAGGCGTAGAGCCAGAGCTCGCGATGGCGGTCCTGCGCTCTCGGGGGCTTGTCGTGAACGCCATCAACGTCGCGGAAGGCGACAAGAGAAATGTAGGTTTCGTCGACCTCTTGGTCGAAGACGACGTAACTACAGCTTATGTCAAGAACTTCAACGACGAGGAAGCCACGGTCACGATGCGCATCGCAGAGCAGGACAAGCAGCTAACTATCTCTGCGAAAGGCGTCGAGCCTTATGTATTCCAGACCTTGCCTGGCATCAACGAGCTCAAGATCGTGGACGATGACGATTTCCCTGTCGACAACGTCGTCCGCACGAGCGCTCCGGAACGACGGACCGTCAAGGTGCTCCTGATCTCGAACAAACCGAGCGTGTTCCTCCAGAACGCGCTTCAGGCGTCGCCGAGCGTCGAGCTCACCATCACGCAACCGCCTGTGATCACGAAGGGCGATTACGATGTCTACGTCGTCCATGACGTCGACAAGGCAGAGGTGCTCGCAGGCACGTACGAGGACCTGTTGGATAAGGCCGAGGACGGCAAGACAGTCATCGTAGCCGCTCAAGACAGCACGTTAGACATCGATTACAAGGGTCTGGTGCCGTTCTATTTCATGGGTTTGGGCGAGAACGGCTTCAGCGCTGTCGACACGCCGACCAGGTTCACCAAGAACATCGAGTTCGGCAAGCTGCCCACGTACTTCACGACAAACCTGCAGCAGGGCGTCGTTCCGGTAGTCACCGCCGGCAACGGCTCGGGCATCATCACGGCCGCGACCGTTCCAGGTGGCGGCAAGCTGATCTGGTACGGCATCCTCGAGAAAGGCAGCGATTTCAAGTTCTCGCCTTACTACCCGATATTCTGGCACGAACTCCTAAAGTTCGCGACAGACCAGAAGGACATCCGCGGCATGAACGACCGCACCGGCAACACGTACCTGCTCGACAAGACCCTTGACGTGAGCACGCCTTCGGGACCTCAGACCACCAACCGGTTGAGTTTCGACAAGGCAGGATTGTACAGATTGCCCGACCGCACGATCGCGGTCAACCTTCTCAGCGAGAAGGAATCCGACGTCAACCCGCGCGTCGACATCGGTGAGAGCGCCGGCGAGATCGAGCTCAGGCCCGTGCGCGAGACGCGCACCATGGCGTGGGAAGTCTGGCTCATCGCGGCGTCATTCGTAATACTCTTCGTCGAACTGCTCTACGTGAAGCTGCGGGGTGACGTGTGACGGTAACCCAGCAGCTCATCGACGGCTGGACGTTCTTCCTAAGCCACGTCGAACACCCGAAGTACATATGGGCGATCCCGTTCCTGATCATCGCCATCTTCTTCCTGCTGCGGCGCGATTTCGTCAAGCTCGCCGAGGACATGGTCGCCCGACGCGCACGGAGACTGCAGCAATGGGTGATGCTTTTCACGCGCTCGCTAATCCTCGCGGCATTGGTGCTCGCGCTGGCCTCGCCGTTCATGGAGCGCACCAAGGTCGTCGAAGGCGATCCGTTCCTCAAGATTCTGGTCGACCATTCGCAGTCGATGGACATCTATTCCGACGACATAGCTGAGACGCTGAAGGCGAAGCTCGAGCAGGTGATCAACGTCGAACTGCACAGCATCGCATCCGGGCCGACATCGACCATAGGTGAGGGCATCCTGAACAGCGTGAAGGACGGCGACAATGTCGTGCTCGTCACCGACGGACAGGTCACCGGCGGCGCTTCTCTCGGAGACGTGGCGTTGTTCGCGGCGAGCCACAACATCACGTTCAATGCCATCGAGCTCCAGCCAACGGGCGACGACGCATGGGTGCTCGTCTCCGGCCCGGAGAAGACCGTCGCGAACGTCGACAACACGTTCACGGTCTCGACCGGCTGGGCGTCGGGCGGGAAGAAGGACGTCCACGTCACAGTCAAGGTCGACGGCAAGATCGTCCTAGACGTGACAAGCCCTGAACGCACGCAACTGATCACGCAGAAGTTCGAGGAGGGTTACCACCAGATCGAGGCGCGCGTGCAGGACGGGGACTTCATCGCGGACAACAACGTCTTCTACAAGACGGTCAAGGTCGTGCCGAAGCCGAAGGTCGTGTTGTGGACGCCTGCGCCGGATTCTCCGATGGAGACATTGTTGCGCCAGGTCTACGACGTCACGACGACGGCTTCCTTGCCAGCTGACCTCTCGCCTTACTATTCGGTCGTCACGAACGATCTTTCGGGCTCGTCAATCTCTGACGATGACACGGCGCGCTTGAGCGAGTTCATCGAGGACGGCAACGGCCTGTTCGTCATCGGCGGCAAGGGCTCGTACAACAACGGCGGCTACCGCAACAGCTACTTCGAGACATTGCTCCCGGTCGTGGTGGGCACGCCGGGCAAGGAGCCGGGCGATGTCAACATCGTCATCCTGGTCGATGCCTCTCAATCTGTGGGCTCTGAACAGGGCGGAGGCATAGTGATCGCGAAGAAGCTCACGCTCGACATCATCGGCCAGATGAGCCCCAACGTCAAGGTCGGAGTGACCGCGTTCAGGAACATCGCGTACATCGTGGCCCCATTGGGCTACAAGTACGAGCACGTGGGCTTGGAGGACAAGGTCACGCAGATCTACGGTGCGTACAGCAGCAAGATGCATCTCGGCATCCTGCAGAGCATAGACCTTCTGAAGGGCGCGCAGGGCAGCAAGAACATAATCATCATCAGCGACGGCATGCTGTTCCCGAACGACCAGACTGCGGCGCGCGACGCGACGCTGCTGGCGCGCAAGGACGGCATCAAGGTCTACACAGTGAGTGCGGCTGTCGGTGACGACGCGTTCGTCGCCGACCGCACCGATGAGGATCTCCTGAAGAGCGTCGCGCTCGCCGGCGGCGGCATCTACTTCAAGGCGCGCGACACGAGCAAGTTCAACCTGCTCTTCGGCGACGTCAAGCCGCCGGATCCAAAAGCGGTCCTAGACTGGGGCGTCTCGGTGCTGGACGCCAACCACTTCATCACGCAGGACCTGAACGTCACGGCGACGATTTACGGCTACAACGAGGTTGCGCCAAAGACGACCGGCAGGATGCTCGTCGTCACGTCGACCGGCGAGCCGCTCGTCACGATCTGGCATCTCGGGCTCGGTCGCGTCGTCTCGTACAGCACTGACGACGGTTCTGCGTGGGCGGGCCAACTGCTCGGGCCGGGCAACAGTCGGCTCGTCATCCGCAGCATGAACTGGGCCAACGGCGACCCCGACAGGAAGCGTTCCGACCTCGTCGACATAAGGGACACGCGCGTGAACGAGGCGACGACGCTCACGATCAAGAGCGCGAAGCAGCCGACAGCGCAGGGATTGGCGTTCTTCAAGGTCAAGCAGGACACGTACGAAGCGAGCATCACGCCTACGGAGACCGGCTTCCACTCGATCCTCGGCGCGACGTATGCGGCGAACCATCCTGCGGAGCTTTCGCCTCTGGGGCTGAGCAGGGAGCTCGATCTCTTGGTCGGCAGCACCGGCGGGGACTATTTCAGCGCAGACGACGCGGACAAACTGGTCGAGTTCGCCCAGACGCACGCCGTGAAGACCATCCGTGGCAAGGACTACTTCAGATGGCACCTGGCCGTCCTTGCCGCGATACTGTTCCTTTTGGAGATACTATTGAGGAGGATGATGAGAAGATGAAAATCCACACCCGTTCCCCACAATTGCCGTCCTTGCCACTATTGTCGTCGCGTTATCGATGGAAGCGACAACGCCTCAATCGTGCCGGGGGAGACGGCGCAGGGGAACGCCAAGAACGTCGGAGGACACCATGAGCTACATCACACGAAACGCCAACCTGATACTGTTGTTCCTGATCATCATCATCTCAGGCTCATTGGTGGGTGCGACGGTCTACTTCCAGGACCGGTTCACGGACGTCAACGAGGAGTACGACCAGAAGCTCGCAGAGCTCAAGAACGTCACTGAACAGGTCGAGACATATCGTGACGTGCTCCAGAAGGCCCAGCTAGAGCTCGAGCTGAAGCAGAGCCGCGAGGAGCAGTTCACCGAGAAGTACACGGAGACGAAGGCGACTGCGGAGGAACTCGCGCAGACGAAGGCCGAGCTCGAAAAGGACGTGCGGGATCTGACTACGCAGGTGAATTCGTTGACCTTGCAGGTCACGGGCCTTCAGTCGTCGCTCAACATCGAGAAGGCGAAAGTGGCCAACCTTCAGGACGATAATGCCGACCTCCAGGACAAGGTGGACTGCCTGGAGAGCACAGCTGACAGTTCGGAGAGCAACTGTTGATGAAACCGATCGGTAAGGCGTTACTGGAATTGAGGACGACGCTGTTCAGCATCGGGCTGTTCAACAGCCTGCTCGACAGCTTCCTCGTGCTCCTGTTCACCTTGCTCGGGCTCATACTGCTGAAGCTGCCTTGGGAACTGGCATTCATACCGTTCGCGGTCTATTTCGTCTGGCACACGCGCACCATCCTGCGCGCGCTGGGTTACAATGACGTCGAGGCGCGCGTGCCGCAACTGCGCGAAGCCCTGCGCACTGCAGCCGACAGCCTCGAGACCGAGAACGAGGTCGTCCGAGGGCTGCACCAGGAGGTGTTGGACAAGATGAGATTGATCCAGACCTCCGTGTTCGTGGGCTTCAGCAAGGTCACGCGACAGCTGCTCGTGCTGGCGCTGTTGAGCTTCATAATAATCTCGGTTTCCGCGTTGAACATCAGCTTCCTGGACGCCCAGACGCTGCTGCAGAAGACCGGCGTCATTGGGATCGGAGGAGTGTTCGGCGACGACGACACCCCGTTCTTCGCGCGCTTGTCGAAACGGGACGACGGCAACAAGCTGTTCGGCAAGGAGGTCACGCTCCTTGATGAGACGAGCCTGTACGGCAACGCGACGGTGATCGAGCTCGGCACGGAGGAGCTTAACCTCGAACTGAATCCCGAAGGTTCGGGCATCAAGATGGGCGAGGTCAAGGATCCCGAGAGCAAGAAGTTCACGGACCAACCATCGCCTTCAGACATCCAGGCGACAGCCGACAGCGCGTACGCCGAGGACATCCCGAAGGAATACCAGAGCATCGTGCGGAACTACTTCAAGGGCATTCCGAAGTGAAGCAAACGTTTATAAATCAACAACCGCTCAAAAACCGGAAAAGCAGGTGACGTATGAAAAGCGTTGAGGAAGTAAAGAAGACGTTCGAGTACCTCTTCACCGAAATCGAGAAGGTCATTGTCGGCCAGAAGGAACTCCTGAACCAGATGGTCATCGGGCTGTTCTGCGACGCCCACGTGCTTCTCGAGGGTTATCCGGGTCTCGCGAAGACGCTCTCAGTCAAGACGCTAGCGCAATTGATCGATCTGAAGTTCTCGCGCGTGCAGAGCACGCCTGACCTATTGCCGTCGGACATCACGGGCACGTACATCATCGAAGAGACCACCCAAGGCAAGCGCACGTTCAAGTTCCAGCCCGGTCCGGTGTTCGCGAATGTCGTGCTCGCGGACGAGATCAACCGCGCCACTCCGAAGACCCAATCCGCGCTCCTCGAAGCCATGCAGGAGAAGCAGGTGACTGTCGGCAACAACACGTTCAAGCTCGACGAGCCGTTCTTCGTCATCGCGACGCAGAACCCGATCGAGCAGGAAGGGACGTATCCCTTGCCCGAAGCCCAGTCCGACCGGTTCCTGTTGAAAGTAAGGGCGACGTATCCCACGTTTGACGAGGAGCTCGAAATCGTGGACCGCTTCACGGAGATACAGAAGAAGGCGCAATTGAAACCCATCCTCAACAAGGAGACGTTGCTCTATCTACAATCGCTCACGCGCCAGGTGCCGATCGCGAACGACCTCAAGCAGTACGCGGTCAAGCTCGTGACCACCACGCGCCAGAAAAAGGACTTGATTGAGTATGGCGCGTCCCCTCGAGCCAGTATCGGTCTCGTGCTCGCGGCCAAAGCGCGCGCCCTCCTGGAAGGCCGCAAATACGTCAGCAAGGAGGACATCAACACGCTCGCGTTCCCTGTCCTGCGCCACCGCATCGTGCTCCACTTCGAGGCCGAGCGCCAAGGGCTTTCTGAGGACGATGTCATCAAGCAATTGCTCAAATGATTGCGAACCGGATGCCCACGCCGCGGTATCGGCCGGTTCGAAATCTCGAAGAACCGAACTGGCGGGAGGTTCTTCGTTGATCGATCTTAGCTTCCTGAAGACGCTGGACCGGTTCGCATTGATCGTCAACAAGCACCTCACGTCCAACTACGTCGGCGAGCGCCGCACGAGCTTCTTGGGCCGCGGCCTGGTCTTCCGCGATTACTCGTCCTACGCGCCGGGCGAGGACTACCGCATGATCGACTGGAAGGTGTACGGCCGCACCGACCGTCTGATGATCAAGAAGCATGAGGAGGAGCGCAACCTTACCGTGCACATCATCGCCGACTTCTCCGCTTCGATGAACTTCGGCAATCCGAAGAAGTCCGACTATGCGGCGATGCTCGGCATCGGGTTCGCGTACCTCGCGCTGAAGAACAACGAGCGCTTCGTCATGTCGACGTTCGCAGAGAAGCTCGAATTGTTCAAGCCCAAGAAAGGGCGGAAACAACTGGCTGCCATCGTGGAATACCTGAACGAGAAGCGCGCCAAGGGCGTGACGAACTTTGAGGAAAGCCTGGGGCGCTACAAGAAGATGATAGGGTCGCGTTCATTGGTCATCATCGTCTCGGATTTCCTGTACGATGTCAACGAGATAAAGTCCGCTTTGATGCGTTTCAAGAACCACGACGTGCGCCTGATCCAGGTGCTGGACAAGACCGAGAAGGAGCTAGACGTCGAGGGCGAGGTGAAGCTGAAGGACTCCGAGTCAGGGGGCATCCTCAGGACGTATATCAGCCCGTACCTGAAGAAGAAGTACCTGAACCTGCTCGCCACGCACAACGCGATGGTGAAGCACGCCTGCCTTGAGACCGGCGCGCGATTCTATTCCTTCTCGACCCAGACGCCGCTGTTCGACGCGTTCTACGAGATCGTGGCGAAGGGCTAAGAAAAGAGTGATTTCCTATCCGAATCATGCTTCTTCGACGTCAGCGTCACTAGAATCTCCTCGAGCAGGCTGATGCCGACGATAGAAGCGGTGATGAAAAACGCCGTTTGGTTCGGCTGCCAGAGGAATGCGGTTGCGAAGAATACGAAGAGCGCGATGGCTGCCAGTTTGCTGCTCCACAGATGGTAGTGGACCATCAGGTCGTATTTGTAGACGCCCGCGCTCAGGTCCAGTCCGTACAGGACTGCCAGACAGATTATTATTGTCCTGTTCGCGCTGAAGAATTCAGGGAGGAGCATCCACAGCCAGAACGGCATGCTCGTATAGATGAGATTGTCAGCGAAGCTGTCGAACCACGCGCCGAACTCCGATACGAGTCCGAGCTTGCGCGCGAAATATCCGTCCAGCGCGTCCGTCAGTGCGGCCAACGCGAAAAGCCAGCCGAATGGTTGCTGGAGACCGAGCAATGCGAGGGTCCAGAGAATGGGGACAGAGATGACGCGGAACCCGGTGAATGTGTTGGGCACGTTCACGCGACTCATCTCTTCAGTTCCATCCGCACGAGTTCAGCGATCTCATCCTCTGATATGGCTGCGCCGTGCAGCTTGACGCCCCAGAGCAGGCTCTCCAACAGTTCCTTGCGCGCGTTGGGTACGTTCACGAGGAACGAATCCAGGAGTCCTTTCTCGTACGCGATCATGACTAGCTCGACAGAACGGATGATCTTGATTCCCTTGACCTGTTGCGAGAAGTCATGTAGCGCATTCTCATCCATGTCGACCTTCTCGTGCAGTCTGCGCTCGTAGAGCTCTCTGAGCTTGTGCGGCGCCTCGATCAAGGTCCGCGTGATGCGTTCGTCGCACACGACGGCGTCGGCGCCTTGCAGAAGCGCCGCAGAGATGGTCTCCATCTCGCCCAACTGTACTATCTGCAACGGTTGCTTGCGCACGCGGAATATCCTGTTGGCGGTGTCGAGCAGGCTTTTCGCGCGCGAAAGTGTTTTAGGGTCCTGTACGACGGTTAGCACGCGGTCCTGGATGATGCGTTGCACCTGCAACGCCTCGAACTTGAACTTGCGCGTGACCAACGGGTGTTCGACGAGTTCGCGGCGCACGCTCTCGACGATGGCGAACTCGCCGGCATAGGTGTTCTTCAGCTTCGGGACGAGCCACAGGAGATTGTTCGTTGTGAGACTGATCAACGGTCCTGCGTCGAAGAGAAGCTGTTTCATGGGAAGAAGCTCCTTGCCAGCTGCAATCGTTTTGTTGCGCTGAGCTGGGTCTCGACGCCTTCACCGATAGTGGTGCGCCCGAGATAGTTGTAGAGCTCCCATTGCGAGATTCCCAACATGTCCGCGATGCGCGCGACAGAGAGCCCGTGTTCGGCGAGTTTGGAGCCTTTCTTGATGCGTGCCTTGTCCAGCACTTCCTCTACGTACATCTTCAGGCCTGCGTCGTGCTTGCTGATGAGGTCGAACGCTTCCGAGAACGCGGCATGGAAGAGCCCATCCTTGTCGCGCAGCAACGCTTCTTGCGCTCGGACGAGCATCGGCGTGACCTCGGGAACAGGGCAGGACTGGAGCGTGCAACGCTGCACGACCTTCGCGAGAGCGTACATCAGGATGGCGGTCGACGTCGAGTCCTCATCCTGGTAGATGCTCGCGTCGTGGATGGTGTGGTTGGAGAGCTCCTCCAGCGTGTTGAAATTGCCGGTCTTGATCGCGCCCACTGCCTGCTGCAGAACGGTCAGTATGTCCTCTTTTATCCGCGGGTCCATCTGAGGATTTGAGAAGAAGGCGTTATTTAAAGGTTGTTAGTCGACCGTGAACAGTTCAGAATCATGCCCGACATCGAAAAGCCCCAACCGTGCGCCCGCGTCGAGCCATCCGTGCGCGTAGTTCAGCGCCGCGAACGCGGTGACGACGTCGCCCTTCTCAGAGAAATGCTTGGCGTCGTCGAAATACCGCTTCGCCATGTCGAGAAAGTCCTCGGCAGAATGTTTCCAATCGATCTTCGCTTCTTTCCCGAGCTTCACTTTCTTCAGCGCGCGTGAAGTGACGTCGAAGTACTTCTCGAGTTTTTCCTTGGTGATCGTGGATGTCAAGAGTGCCTCTGGCAGCGCCCGTGCTCTCGCGTCATTCATGCTCGTCCGAGGCAGGTTTGTCCGCCCGTTTTCGGCTCGTATTCCGACGACGAAGCGTCTAATCTGCCGGGGACGCGGTGAAGCGACGCTGAGCAATCACGCAACTTTGGCTTCGACCTTCTTGCCCATGGGGCCGCGCATCTTGGGCAGCGGCCGCTTGATCGCCAACGGAAGCACGCCTGCTTCGAGCTCCTTCTCCGCGATGCGGATGGGGTTGAAGCCGAGCTTCTCGAGGTCCTCCTCGGACAATTTGACGAGGAACGGCGCGCCCATCGCGATCTGCAATGCGCGTGAACCTATCATGCGTGCTATCTCGTACTTTGTGTAGCGTTCCATGATTACCTCCCGAGCTTCTCTCGGAGCCAGGCGCTCCTCTCGAGCGCGATGCCGACCATGTGATCGATCTCGTCGATCGTCAATGAGCCTTCTCCGCCCTTCTGCAGCGCTGCCAGCGAGCCGTCGTCCTTGCACGCTACGGTCAACCTGGCGTCGAAGTTCTCTTCCTCGTCGGACAGCGGGTCCACTAGGAAAGTGGCGCCGATCTTGAACACCGTGATCGGCACGGGTCTCGTCTTCAACGGCAGCTTCTCGTCGGTGCGCTTGTCGTAGTCTGCCTTGTTGAACTCGTTCTTGCCCGGCATGCGGGCGTCAAGAAGCGCGGCTAGCGCAGCCAGACCGGCAGCGTCAAAGAGGTTGCCTTCGTCGTTCACGGCCACGATGTCGATGGAGACGCTCCACACGAGCTCGCCCTCCTTGATCACGAGGTCGTGCACGTCGATGCATTCGCTCTCTCGGATTCCTCGGTCGACGACGCGCGCCAACTCGATGCCTTGGTCGGACGGCGGTCCTGACTCGAACTTCGGGCTCGCCATCGGCCGCAGCTCGGCGTTGACCATGAGGTTGCCCTTGTCCGGCGTGTCCGGGTAGGGCTTCTCGATGGAGATCTTGACGCCGGCGATGACCTCTGTGCCGCCGATCCTGACTCTTGCCGAGCCTTCGGCTGACTTCGAGATGCCGTACTCGACCGTCACGTCGCGGTAGTCGAGCGGCTTCCTGCCGTCGAACCTGATGTTCTTCGCGAGATACTTCAGCACGTGCTGTTTCTGTTCACTCATCATCGGAACCACCTGCATACTTCGCCCGCAGCGCAGCCTTCTGGATGTCGACTATGCGCTTGCAGACCTCCTTTCCGAGGGTCAAGGCCTTCTTGAGGTCCTCGCGCGTGACTTCTCCGTCCATCTGGAGCAGGGTCAGCTTGCCTGACAACGGCATGAACGCGACAGGGATGTCGGCCACGCCCTCTTCAGGTGTCTTGTTCTGCTCCTCGTCGTACGTGAGGTCCGCCAAAACATGGTCCTGGACCTTCCCGACGGCGACGGCAGCGACCATGTCCTTCATCTCGAAGCCGGCGTCGGCCAAAGCCATTGCAGCAGCAGTGATGCCTGCGCATCGCGTGCCCGCGTCTGTCTGGGGCAGGTCGATGTAGACGTCCACGACCGAGTTCGGGTATTCGCGCAGGTCAAGCACGGGCAGCAACGCGTTCTCTGTCACCATGCCGATCTCTCTCGCGCGGCGTCCGCCTCCGGGACGCACTCGTTCGCCGTGGCCTGAGAATGGCAGCATGTTGTATTCGCAGCGCAAGACGCCGGTGTTCGGGTTCTGCATCCACTTCGGGTGCAGTGTCCTGGGACCGTACACGGCCGCGTACGCGGTCGTCTTGCCGATCTGGAACATCGCGCTTCCGTCGGCGCGGGGGATGATCCCAACTTTCGCGACGATGGGTCGCGTCTCGTCCGACTTGCGTCCGTCGAACCGTTTTGGATATGGCATCTTACTCACCTTCCTGCATGGCGCGTGGCTCGACTTTCTTGCCGGTCTTCTGTTCGAGGAAGTCCTTGATCCTGTTCGTCAGGCCCCCGAGGTGCGCCTCGTCCTGGATCTTCTGGATGGTCTCGGCGGCGACGACCTCGCCTTCAGGCGTGCCGTCGATCCACACCATGCCGTTCATTCCGACCACGATGTTGATGCCGGTCGCCTGCTTGATCATGCTGACCATCGTCCCGTCCTTGCCGATGATCCTCGGGACTTTCGCCGCGTTGACCTTGATCAGGCGGCCGCCCTTGAGCTGCCGCAATCCCGGTCCCCGGAGCGAGACGTCGATGAGTTTCTGGCTCGTGACGTTGATGAGCTTGCACACGACGATGTCGCCGAGGCCGAAGATCTCCGCGAGGTTCGCGCCCCTACCGATGAACTCGTTCGTGGCGTCCTTTACGCCGAGCACGGCGCTGTACGGCCCGAAGAGGTCCACGCGCCAGCCCGAGAAGAGCACGTCGTTGACCTGTCCGATGACGCGGTCGCCGATCTTGGGCGCATAGCCGCCTGTGAGCGGCACGACCTTCAGTACCTTACCTTCGACGCTCAAGAGACCGACGCGGTCAGCGATTACCTTGTCGCTTTCGCGGTACGTGCCTTTGCTGGGCAGGAAGCCCATGCCTGTGGCGACGATGTCGCCGGGCACTACCACATCCCTGTCTTTCATGTGTAATGATTCCATTTCTTCACCTGTGTGTTTGTTTGACTATGCTTCTTTGATTCGCGTGACTTTCGCACTCTTACCGACCTGCTTGGGCACGAGCGGCCTGGGACGCGTCATGCGCCCAGCATTTCCCCCGGCAGGTTTGTCGTAGTCATTCGATTGTCCTCAATACTTTCGCCGAAACCTCTCCATGCGCGATCTTGTTCAATCGATCATAGAGATCCTGTTCCATCCCACCAGGGACCTCGAGCACGCCGCGCCACGAGCCGTCGTTGTTCCACGACTCATGGAGGAGCTTGCCGAACTGCTTCACAACAGGATACGCCTTCGCGGCGGCTGCAGCGGGCAAGGACACCTCTATCTCCTTGACCACGAACTTGATCGGCAGGATGGGTCGTAGCATCTTGAGCACGTCCTGGACCTGCATCTCGGCGGGCCTGAACGCGTCGATGTGCGCTTTGGCCTCCTTCATCGCGGCTTCGATGCGCGTGATCGGGTGCGGCAGTTTCGTCTTGGGATCCACGCCGCTGCGGTGGATGAGCTCGATGACGCGTCGCGTCTTCTGCTCCTGCAGCTGGTGTTTGTATTCTGCTGTGAGGTTGACGTCTCCCTTCGTGACGATGTGTGTCGCCACTTCGAGCGCATCGCTCGTGCCGAACACGGCCCGCATCCGGGTCTCGGACGCAAGCATGCCCTTCCGTGCGTCCGAAAACACTTTCGGATACACGACCACGTCGTTGATCGGTGGTGATTGCGACTTGCGGAACTGCAACGCCAGCTCCGGATGGATGACGACCTCGAAGGTCTCCGAATCTTTCTTCAGCCGTGCGACGTTGATTGCGCCGTCGCTCATGGTGCCGCCCGGGCTGTGCTTCCCCGGCTTGTCTTGTTGAGCGTTCGCATGATGCTGATTACTTCTTCTTCAACGCCTTCTCGAGGTCGGAACGCTTCACTTTCGTGAATTTGTGGTCCTTGCTCGTTATGAATGCCGCGTCGACTCGTTCGACGCTGAAGTTCTTGTCGAGCACCTTGCTCAGCGCGCCCATCGCCAGGATCAACCCGTCCTGGATGGTCAAGCGGTCGCTGTACTCCTTCGCGAGGATCTCGTCGATCTCTGGCTCGCCCTCGCCGATGACCGTCGCCTTGAACTGGAAAAAGATTCCCGTGGGGTCGGTCTCGAACAGTTTCGGGCCGTCCGCGTCTATTCCTGCGATGATCAGGCTGACTCCGAACGGTCGCAGTCCGCCGCTTTGCGTGCATATCTGGCACAACGATGCCACGTCCTTGACGACTGTGTTCGTGTCGATCGACGTGTCGTAAGTGACGCGGTGCTGTTGCGCGCGCACCTGCGCGCGTTCGATCAGCACGCGGGCGTCGGACAATATTCCTGACGCTGTCGCGCCGATGTGGTCGTCAATCTGGAAGATCTTCTCGACCGATTCGGGGATTATCAATTTGTCCACGATGCGCTTGTCGGCCACGAGAAGGACGCCGTCAGTGCACACGAGGCCGATGGCTGTCGAGCCCTGTCGTACGGTCTTCTTCGCGTACTCGACCTGCAACAGTCGCCCGTCGGGGCTGAACATGGTGATCGCGCGGTCATAGCCCATCATCTGGTGCTGCATGGGCTGCATGTTCTCTTCCTTTGCCATTGTGTGTCCTCCCTAATTGGCGCCGACGCTCTGCGGTTCCGGCTTCGGGCTCGGTTTGACGCGGATCTCGAGCGCATCTTGCGTCGGCGCGATCGTCGATGCCCGTTCGTACGCTGTCATCCAGCGCGCATATCGCTCCCCATCGCGGGTCAGCTTGCCTCCTGCGTACAGCAGGCGGCCTGAATTGTTTCCTTTGTACGTATCCATCTTCACTCACTCCTTGACGTTTATCGCTTGTGTCGTGTGACTAGGAAATGGCGTCTTTCGCCTTCGTGATGTTGCCGCTCGTCGCGAGGCTGCGCACGGTCGCGGGCTTTCCTTCGATGTCCGTGATGAACGCGAGGCTCGCCTTGAACGCGTCCACGCCCGTGTGGCTGACGCGCGCGATCCCTCTCTGTTTCGCGTTGTACAAGTCGGTGAGCACGATCAGTCCCATGGATGCGGCGCCGAGTTCGCCGACCAAACCCAGAACCGAGTGCCAAAGCGCTTTGGCCACAGAGTCTGCCTGCACACGCGTGCTCGACAACACTTCAAATGCCACGTAGCGTTTGCGTTCCCGCAAGCTGGGCATGACCGGTTTCAGCTTCTGCATAAACCCCATCCAACCCTGGATGAGAAGGGAGCATATCGCGTCCTTTCTCTTGTTCGTGACTAAATATAAGGGGGCCCTTTAAAAATCTTTGGGGAAAAGGCATTTAAATGGTGCGGGAACCCCCGGAGTCATGACTGACAAGCATCCGGATTTGGACCGGCGACGTGCGCGCGCCATCTCTGATGTCGTGAGCGAATGCGGTCCTCTGGCTATGGTGGTTCGTGACCTCGGACCCGCATTCTGCGTCACGACTCTCCGGTTTGGCGGTGCATTTATGCAGAAGACCCGTGAGAACAGGAGTTTGGATGTCGGCGACGTATTCCTTTTCAGGGATTATTGCACGCATAGATTCAACCAGCAGACGGTCAGGTATGTGCGCGATGCGACCGACTCAGAACGGGAGCAGTATTTCGGGCTCAAGAACCTAAAGCGTTGATCAGTATTCGTCAAGCCCTTTCTGGGTCTTCTTCGGAGATTCCTGTGGACAGCTCTCATCCTGCTCGATCCTCAGCGCGCGGTCGCCGATGATGGGGATGCCGTACACGCCGTCATAGCCTGGCTTGACCTGGATCTGCTGGTGGCGGTTCTTCAGGATGACGTCAGCCAGAGATGCGTCTACGACTTCCTTCAGTTGTTCCTGCGTCGCGTCCAGCAGCACCGCGAACTCCGTGCCGAACTTCTTGATGAGTGCGTGGTATACAGTCCATGTCTTCTTTGTCGCGAGCCCGACGCCGAGCACGCCAGAGATGAGTTCGGACAACGGGATGAGGTCAGTGTGCTTTTTGGCGTGCTTGGGCTTGAAACCTTCGGGGCGGTCCGCCAATTCCTCGACCCGTGCGGCGACGCCGACTGTCACGGGTTTGCCGCACTTCTCGCAGATTCCTTTCCGACGTTTCGATTCCTCGGGCGAATACGAGATTCCGCAGTCGCGGTGGCCGTCGAAATGATAGATGCCGTAGCCAGGATCGGTCTCGATCGTTCCCGCCAGACCTTCCCCCGTCCTTATCGCTTTCAGGATCGCCGCGTACGTTGGCTGCTTGAGCTCGAAGATGGTTGACTCGCGACCCATGCGCCACGGCCAGTACGAGTGGCTGTCTGATGACGATATGAGATTGATGCCGTCGAGCTGTGACAATCGCCAGTTCATTGGCGGGTCCGAGCTCAGTCCCGTCTCGATCGCGTGGACGTGTTTCGTCTGGTCGAGGAAGCAGTCCTTCAACGAGTCGAATCCCGACTTGCTGCCGAACACGCCGAACCAGGGCGTCCAAGCGTGAGCAGGGATGACCTCGATGTCGGGGCTGATGCGCTGCATCATGTCGACGAAATCCGCGCAGGACATGCCGAATATCGGCCGTCCATCGTAATCGATCCGTCCGCGCGCGAGCAACGCTTCCTGGATGTGGTCGACGACCTCGAGGCTGGGCGCAAGGATGACGAGGTGCACGCGGCGCCCTTTGCCTGCCTGCGTGAAAACGAGCGAGATCTCGCTCTGCAGGACGAACTTCTGGCCGCCGAAGGTCTGGTAGATGCCTGTGCCGTCGATCTCTGTCAACGATTCCTTGAGGTGCCTGTTCCATTGCGGGTGCTGGAAGTCTCCCGTCCCCAGGATGTCGACGCCTTTGATGCGGCCGTACTTCTCCAGCATCGGGAGAGTGAGGTCCTTGCTCGTGGCGCGCGCGTACTTGCCGTGCAGGTGCAGGTCGGTTATGAACTTCATGTGAAGAATTCCTTGACGTTCAGCTCGATGACGAGGAAAAGCACATAGAACAGGATGAGCACGATGCCTTCCTCCCACGAGAGACCGCGTCCGCGCGAAGCCATCACGGCGAAAAGCACGACGAGGAAGATCAGGAACGCCGCGCTCGTGAAGAACAGCAGCAGGTTCGCAGTTATTGGTGTGATGACCGCGGTCACGCCGAGCACGAGCAGCGAGTTGACGATCACCGCCCCGACAAGGTCTCCGATCGCGAGCTGTGGATGCTTGAGGATGGTCGACCGCGTTCCGATGACCAGTTCTGGCAGTGACGTGCCGAGCGCGACGAAGATCAGCCCGATTAGGATGTGGGGAAGTTCCAGCTCGATCGCGATCATGCTGCCGTACTTGACCACCGCGTCGGCTGAGTAGTACAGCGCGAACGCGCCTGCGACGAAAAGCAGCACGTCCGCAACGACTTCCCAGCGCCCGACGTGGTTCTCCATCATCTGGTCGTCCCTCCGTTCGAGGTAGAGCCAGGTCAGGTAGCCAGCATAGCACGCGAGAAGGATCACGCCGTCGAAGCGCGACAGTCCGTCGCCGAGGACCATCAGTACTAGCGGGATGACTGCGATGAGCACCATCATCCAGGCATCCCTGCGCAGGAGTTTCTCTGTGATCTTGACGCCGCGCGCGAGGATGATGACGATGCCGCCTATCAAGGCGAGGTCCGCGATGTTGCTTCCGATCACGTTGCCCAGGGAGAGAGAAGGCTCGCCTGCGAGCGCGGACTGGATTCCCACAAAAAGTTCAGGCAGGGACGTGGCGATCGCCAGCACGAGGAACGCGACCACGAACTCGCTCAGGCGCAGGAATTGCGCGATGCGCAGGATGGACCGCACGAGCAACGCTCCGAAGAGCACCAGTCCGGCTGAGGCGAGCAGGAAGAATCCTATGTCGGTCAACACCATACCTTATCATAGAAAGACAATCTTTTTAAATGTTGATGCTTGCCAGGCATGCGTGAAAAAGACGGTGCTGAGATTCCATTCCTTCATCCGCGACCTGCTCGCGGGCTGGGTGCTGAGCATCCTCTACGTGACCGGCCTGACCCTGCTTTTCCCCTTCCTCTACTTCCTGGCGTTGCCCGGCGCGACGTCCCCTATCCTGCTCGTCACCGCGGTCGTGCTGGTCGTCCTCAGCTTCTTCGGCTTTGTCTGGAACGAAGGGAGCATAAACAAGGCATTGAAGACTCTGAGCAGGATCACGCTGATCCCGGGGATGATCGGTGTGCTGTTCTCGGTCTTCGGGCGGGACGTCATCCTGGGGTACATCCAGTCGAAGTTCGTCGCTACGCCGTCCATCTTCACGTTCGTGATATCCAACCTCGAGACCGCAGTGCCGAAGATCAGGGTCCTGACTGTGGTCTACATCCTGCTCGGCATATTCTTGTGGTTCATTGGCGACAGGTTCGAGGGCAAGAAAGGGATCATCTAGGCACGTGCGTGGACCGGAAGCCCCGATTCCTTCGCGACCTTCTCCGCGAGTAGCGCGCCTTCTTTGCTGTATCCCCAATAGAAAAGCGCAGGCTTCTTTGTGCCCGTGACGTTCCGGATCTGTTTGACGAATCCGCGCAATGCGAGGCCTTTCCTCCTGAACTCGGGGAGGATGACCGAAGCGCAAAGATAGATCGCCGTGAATGTCCGCTTGGTGACTTGCTTGCTGAGCGTGAATATGTCCTCCTCGCTTATCTTGCCTGATAGGAAGTCCCTCATTATGCGCGTGTTAGTCAGCACGATGAACGTGAATCCGATCACCTTCCCGTCCATCTTGATCACGTTGTCTGTCTCGGGACGGTGCAGGAAGATCCAGCGGGTCTTCTCATCTGCGACGCGCATCTGGGCGGCGTCATGCGCGGTCTTGAACGTCCGTTCCGAGAGCCGGCTCGTCTCCTGGACATCCTCGAAGGTCAGTCCGGTATCGCTCGAGAAGGTGACGTTCATTTCAACGCTTTCCCGATCGCGCTCACGATGTGGTCGATGTTCTTCTCTTCCTCAGCCGAGGCGATGACCGCGTTCTGCATGTTCTGCGCCGCGAGCTCCATCTGTTCGCGCGACGCGAGGTCGGACTTGTTGAGCACGATGATCACGGGCACGTCCATCGCGCGCGAGACCTCCTTCATCAGGTGTTTCTGGTCCTGGATGGAGTATCCGCACGATTCCGTGGGGTCGAGCACGAACAGCACGGCATCAGCGAGGTGCTGTAACGCCAGGATGGCCTGCTTCTCGATCGGGTTTCGCTCGTGCAACGGCCGGTCCAGCAGGCCGGGCGTGTCGATGAACTGCCAGCGTTCCTTGCCGTGGTTGCGGTAGCCGAGCATCATCTGTTTGGTCGTGAAAGGGTATGGCGCGATCTCTGGTGCGCTGCCCGTGAGCGCGCGGAGCAGCGTGCTCTTGCCGACGTTCGGGAATCCCGCGATCACTACCGTCGGCACGGATGTCTTGATCGAGGGGAGTTCTGTGAGCGTCCTGCGCGCTTCTTCAAGGAACGCGAAATCGCTTTTGAGCTTCTTGATGACTGAGGAGATCCTGCCGAAGAACGCTCGCTTGTGCGCGAGCAGCGCGTTCTCGTCGCGGCTGCCGCGGAACTTGTCGTTGAACTCGCGGAAGATCGCCTCGACGCGATGCGCGCCCCAGTTCACGCCGCCGAGGCTCTGCTTCACCTGCGCCGCGTCTACGACGCAACGCACGAGTTCGCGGTAGAATGGGTCGAGCTGGTCGAGTTTCGGGAACCCTTCGAGGATGAGCGTGAGGTGCTTCGTGAGCACGCGGGCGACTGTGGCTATCGCGTCGAGCTCCCTGCGCTGGATGCGCTGGAACTGCGTTCCCACGACCTTCGCTTCCTTGGCGTGGAGCTTCGCCTGGCGGAACGCTATGTCTAGGTACTCGTCCGCGGTTTCCACGTGGCCTAGGTTGCCGAAGTTCATCATCACTCTATACCACCATAATGCTTTTAAAGCTTCGTAGTGCGCCCGAGTCTGAAAGCAGGTGAGTAATTGCCATCGAAGTATAGCACATCCCTTGACGTGAGTGAGGAATTGCAGCGCAAGCGCAAGCCCTTGATAGACGATTCTCCGGATGAGATGGAGCACTCGCTCGAGGACGACTTCAACGAACTCATCCGTCGCGAGCTCGCGGACGACGCTCCGAAGGAGATCAAGGTGGAGCCCGCGAAAGAGGTTCCGAAGGTGGAGATCTCGGATGAGAAGCGTGACGCTCCGAAGCAGGAGCCCAAGCGCGTTCCTAAGGATGTTCCTAAGCCCGAGCCAAAGCGTGCTCCTGTCGCGCGCGCTCCTCCGAAGAAAGTCGCAGAGCGCGTGCAGCCGAAGAAGGTGGAGAGCAAGCCCGAGCCCAAGAAGGTCGAGCGCAATGAGCCAAAGAGGGACCCTCGCGCGCATCCGAAGCGTCACGTCGAGCCGGCCAAGAAGGAGACGCCTCCTCAGGCCCCTGCTCCGGTCAATGGTCCTCGCACAGGTCGCTGGTTTTCGCTCATGGTACTCCTACTCATCGCGGTCGGCGCGGTGTATGCCGTGAGCGCGTTGCGCAACAGCAAGGACGCCGGAGCGCTCGGCTGCGCCGCGGCGTACGTGCAAGACCATAGCGGCGTCAGCCTTTTGTGGGCGGACGCGAACGCGGTCGAGCGTTACTGGCTAAGGCAGGCGTTCGAGACGAGTTCCGGGCAGGAAGCAGCGGTCATCTTCCACATGCTCGCGTGCGACGAGGCATTCCTGAGCACGCTCTCGGATCCTGCTGCGTACGTGGATTGCGTGACGCCGCCCGTCTACGTGGTGGTCGACAGCGCGACGCTCAGCGAGAATCCGGTCGCCGCTCTCGGTGCAGAGACGGTGCTCGCGCAGCTCGTCGCAGGCAAGTCCTTGAGGCAGTTCAAGTTAGCGTACGCGCTTGAAGAGCCGGGCGTCAGCGCGTGGGAAGTGACGGTCGACGCGCCGCCTAAGGCGCCCGCCAAGAAAGCTTAATATAATGTCTTCCTTCTGCGAAACGCATGGCTGATTTCAAGCAAGTGATCCTCGTTCGGCAGGACCTGCAGTTGAGCAAAGGGAAGATGTCAGCGCAGGTCGCGCATGCCTCTGTCGATTGCGTCATGCTGTCGGACGCCGAGGACGTGACGCGTTGGCGCGAGCAGGGCATGAAGAAGTCCGTCCTGAAGGTCGCTGACCTCGCTGAGCTGATGCAGTACGAGCAGAAGGCGAAGAAGGCCGGACTCGTCGTGGCCGTCATCACGGACGCGGGCCACACGCACGTCGACCCCGGCACGATAACCTGCATCGGCATCGGACCGCACGACGAGAAAAGGATAGATGCGGTGACGGGAAGCTTGAAGTTGATGAATTAGCGAAGTCACGGGCTGTTGTAGTGGCGTTTTTAAAAGGCTTTAAATAACGGGTTTTGTGTTCCTAGGCAAATGTTAAACGAGGGCGTTCCGCGTGGCGTTCGTTTGTTGTCGTGGGCGACCGCTGTTCGGTGGTTTGGTTGGGGCCTGTTTGAGTCGCTGCTGCCCATCTTTTTGTTCTCCTTCGCGCAGTCCTATGCAGAAACGGGCATTTTGCAGTCGGTCTACCATGTCGTGTTTATTCTTGCCCTGCCTGTTGTCGGTTTGCTCGCGGATAAAGTTTCGAGCAGGACTGTCATCCTGCTTGGTTTGCTCATATATCCTTTCTTGAGTTTGAGCTATTTCTTTGCGGGAGTGACGGGGATTGCGCTGTTCATCGTCGTTGCGCGGGTGTTGAACGGAATCGGCTACGCGTTCGATGGGATTGGAAGAGATACATATTTGCGCGCGCACACTTCCGGGCGCCGCATTTCGGCAGCGTTCGGCTATGTAACGACGGTCACGCATTTTGGCTGGATTCTTGCGGTCGTTGCGAGCCTGTTCATCATCCCTTTCGTAAGGATGCATTGGTTATTCTTGGCGATCATTCCCACGACGTTCGTGACGATGGCAATCGTGGCGACGCTTGCTCCCGATCATCGGGAGAAACTCAAGGATGGCTTCCGTAAAGCATTGCGTGCGGGTTTCTATTCCTCGATGTTCCAGGAGTGCAAACGGTGGAGTCCGGGAATGCGCTCACTGGCGGCACTGACGTTTTTCCTCGGGATCATTGTGACCGTGGGCGAGTTCTTCCTGCCCATTTATGCGTACACGCGGGGCGCGAGTCTGCAGCAAGTGATCCTCATCAGCATCGTGCTCAATCTCCCCGAACTCTTCGGCGCGCCATTGGGCAGGCTTGCGGATAAAGGGAGGACCACAAGCATTTTTGCGGGACTGGGCATGATCGTCCTTTTGCTCACCGTCTTGGCGATAACGGAGAGTTACGTTTGGCAGCTCGCGGTCGCACTCGGCATGGGCATTGCCTTGCAACTCTTGGAGGTTGCGGGCGATGGGATAACGACGCACCTCACGAAACGTGGGCATTACGGAAGACTCAGCAGCGCCATGGAGGGTCTCAATGACCTCGGAAACATCGCAGGACCCATCGCCCTGGGGGTCCTTATCGACGCGATAGGCGCACCGCGCAGTTTCCTCCTTGCCGCGATCATCACGCTGCTCTTGATCTGGTTCCTATTCATGAAAAGAACGCACTTCTCGCACAAGATGCCCGTGCGATAAACCCGCCGTTCCTCGTAATTCGCAAATTGAGTCTTGTTGTGCGCGATAGCTTAAGACCGGTTGCGGCTGTCCTGTTCCATCGGAATCTTTAAAAGAACCATCCCTACCTACGCGTCTCATGGATGCAGACGTTATTACGCGTAATCTGGAGAAGATGCTGGATGCGAACGTGAAGGGTGCGATGATCCCTGTGGTTAATTCCGAGAGCCTTGGCGGCAATGCCGGACGCTTCCTGTTGAACGGCATCAAGTACCAGTGCGTTGGCGCGAATTTCTTCTATGATGCGCAAACAGGAGAGATCCTCTCGTTCAGCCTGACGAGTAATCCGCCGTTTCCAGGTGCTGCCCGTGGAGTTTTCAAGATCGCGTGCGAGACCGAAAGCGGCACCTACAAGTATTCTGCGTTCAGGATCATCGAATGGGTGCCGGATAAACACGCCTCTCCGCACGCAAACAAGATCATCGAGCAGACGAAGAATGTCTACAACAAGGTAGCGGATGAGCACGCGCCTTGACTTTTGATTACTTCTTCTCTTCCTTGGCTTCGGGTTTCGCTTCGCCTTCCGCTTTCGGCGGAGCGAGCGGTGTCGAACCTTCCTTCACGACTTTCAGGTTCAATTGCGCGATCTTAGGATGGATGGTGTTGCCGCAGACCGTCTTGCGGTGCTTGATGCCCTTCGCGGTCATCTTGAGGCCGACGCCCTTCACGGCGAGGATCTGCTTGCGCTGGAAGCCAGGCACGTCCCATCGCATCGGGAAGCCGCAGTAATCGCTTCCGCCGGAAATCTCGAATTCGTAGCCCGGATACCCGAACGCGTCCCCTTTGACGTGGTCATTGACCTTCTTGCCGAGGAAGAATTTGAATTCGGCGTCAGGCAGCTCTTTCTGCACGCTGGTGCCGTTCTTCAGTCCGAAAACCAATTTTGCTGGCATGTTGTGTCCCCCGAGCCCGATTGTTGCACGGGCTCAGCATAGAATGTATAGAGAGGCATTCAGGTCCTTTATAAAGGTATCGTTGGATCACAAGAGCAAGCTTTTTAATGGCAAAGGCAACTATGTCCAGGAAAAGATGGTGAACCGCGCCAAAGTCGTAGAAAGCATTCTTGTCGCGCTAGTCCTCGTCATCGTCTCAGGAGTATTGCTTTCTTTGCGCCAGCCGGTCGAGGAGACTCCTGGTCAGGTGCCGATCCTTGACATCGGCGACGGGCAGTTCGTGGACGTCGAAAGCGGGACGCGCTATCAGGGACTCTCTGACGCGCCCCTGCTCCTGCTGGGCAAGAAGGATGAGGACACTTGGTGGGGACTGACGCGCAACGGCCTCTATTACGGCAGCGGCGGCAAGGTCAAGAAGGTCGCGACGCCCGAGAGCATGGGCGTGACGCCGACAGGAGGCACGTTCTCGATCCCGCCCGGCGAGGATCCTGAGATCATAGTCGAAGGCACCGACCCATCAGGTGATCCTGTCGAGGTCCCGATCGATCTCGATCCGGATACAGGCGAAGCCACTCCTGGCGAGCCGACGCCGGTTCCCGACACGACCGCGCCGATGATCACGATTCTCGGCGATAATCCTGACACGATAACCGCGGGCACGTATTATGATGCGGGCGCGACGGCAACGGACGATGTCGATGGTGACCTCACGAGCGCGATCGTCGTCACAAGCACGATCGAGATCACTCCGTCCGGCACGGTCTCCGCCACACCGGTTGAGCCCGGCACGTACACTGTCACGTACACGGTCTCCGACGCGGCCGGCAACACCGCTGTCGCGGTGCGAACGGTGATCGTGGGGACGCCTGTGCCTCCGCCCGTACCTGTCGACACGGCCGCTCCCGTGATCACGATCCTGGGTTCTGATCCGGTCACCATCACCGCAGGCACAATCTATGCTGACTCGGGCGCCACCGCAACGGACGATGTCGATGGTGATATCACTGCTTCGATCATAGTAACTAGCACCGTCGATGACTCGACTCCTGGAACTTACACTGTGACTTACACCGTGACTGACGCGGCGGGCAACACGGCCGTCGCGGTGCGCACGGTCATCGTCGAGGCGCCTGCGCCTCCGCCAGCGCCGGCCGACACGACCGCTCCGGTCATCACCATCTTAGGAAGCGATCCTGTGACTATCATCGCGGGCACGACATATGTCGACGCGGGTGCGACAGCGACTGATGATATCGATGGCGATCTCACTGCTTCGATCATCGTGACTAGCACCGTCGATGACTCGACTCCTGGAACGTACACGGTAACATATGCGGTCAGCGACGCAGCAGGCAACACCGCTGTCGCGGTCAGGACAGTCATAGTCGAGGCGCCTCCTGCTCCTGCGCCGGCCCCGGTTCCTGCACCAAGCCCTGGCTTTGTCTACCTTCCCGGATCATGCATCGTCGCCACGCCGTGCTGCGG
This sequence comes from Candidatus Woesearchaeota archaeon, assembly GCA_016203225.1. Lineage (GTDB taxonomy): Archaea > Nanobdellota > Nanobdellia > Woesearchaeales > ARS49 > DSQK01. The sequence goes on from JACQNC010000008.1 coordinate 39,832, forward strand.
GTATCCGCCCACGGTCGCGTGCGCCGCAGCCACCTCGGTGGACTTGTGCGCGTTCACGCTCTCTCCGTCAGGGACTCCGACAAGCACAGGGATCATCCCTGCAGCGACGCTAACCACGGTCGTGGTCGCAACCGCCGAGGAACTCGCCGCTGCCGCCGACGCGCTCGCCGCTGATGAGTCCGCAGCATCCAGCACCACTGAGGGCTACACGGTCACCGCGTACTTGACCAGCGATCCGACGATCGTGGATGTCGTCATCACCGGTCCTCCGGGGCCAGTCCTGTTGAAATGGTGGAGCCTTGACCCCCCGATCCTGCCTGAAGCCACGGTCATAACGCTGACACCGACCGGCTCGACTGTGGTAGAGATCCCGTCGCCGATCATATTGAGCGAGCCGGGAACGACGCTCGTGAGCATACCTTACGATCCCGCTAAAGTCCTTTATCTCCAAGCCAGCGCGGTCGACACGCCGCTCTATCCGGACCTGCCGGGCTGCGGTGGGACCTTCGAGGAGCCGATCGCGGAGCCGATCGATCCTGGAGATGTCGGTTTCGCGGTCGCTGACCACTTCACGTGCTATCCTGTCACTGGAACCTCTCCCAATCAAGGCGTTTTCGTGTGGGACCAGTTCGGCTGGCGCGGATTGCAGGTCCAGCAGACGAAGAAGCTCTGCACTCCCGCCGTAAAGGAAGTGGGCAAGACCAACATGAGCATACTGCCGGGCTATCCTGACAAGCATTTCGTGTGCTACAAGGCCCAGTCTGGCTGGATAGGCGCGATATCGTGGGTGCTCGACCAGTTCGGCCAGCGCATCGTGCTCGCGGAATACCAGGATGAGTTGTGCGTCCCTGCCGAGAAGACGGTGACTGTCGGCACTCCCGATCCCGCGCCGAAGGGCAACACTAGCATCGACCATTGGGACTGCTTCCCCATCATCCCTGAGCAGATCAACCAGGTCGTCACGATCAGGGACCAGTTCGGCCAGAGGGAGATAATGGTGGACGAACTGAGGCGGTTGTGCGCGCCCGCTGACAAGCTGTGGAACCAGGACGAGTTGCGGCCGCCGCAGACCAATGAGCACTTCCTTTGCTACAACGTGACGCCGCTCCAGTCCATCCCGGGATTCGCCGTGACGACCGTCGACCAGTTCAACACCCAGGATCTCGTGATCCCCGATGTCGAGGAACTGTGCGTTCCTGCCCAGAAGCAATTCCAGAGGTTCTTCAGCGCGCCGCCCGGCGGCGAGGACGGACGCGGCGGCACGTGCGGCGTAGTCGAGGGGACGCGGTTCTGCTCTCCGGACTATACTGACATCTCTGGTGCGCCCTGTTATTCATACTACACCGGTCCCGGTCCGACGACCGCGAAGGTCTGCGGAACGAAGTACTCATGCGGCGCAGGTCCGTTGTATCCCGTGATGGAATGCTGAGTGCGTGACGTCCCGGACCGTTCTAAACGTGATCTTCCCCCGGCAGTTTGGTAGTAGCTCTATCGCAATCGCATCGACAGCCGTAATGCGACTACCAACCTGCTTGGGTAGCGATGCCTGGGCGCGGCGGGTTGGGGCGGAGCGAGGAGAACATTTTTAAAGCGGTCCGTGCTCAGAACCAAAGAAAAAGGTGAGCTTGTTGAGTGACGAACAACTGATCCCCGCATTTGTCCAAGCATACTACGCTGCGCAGGCCGCGTTGAACAGCGGCGACCGCCAGGCAGCCATGAAGGCGTACCAGGACGTGCTCGCCGCCTACAAGCAGCTCGCCGCCAGCGCGTTGGAGAAGCCGCACAAGGAACTCGCGCACCAGCAGGTCAAGACGATCTATGACGGCCTCTCCGCGATGCCGTCCATCACGACCCCAACGCCAGCCCAATCCTCACCGCCCGAGGCGCGTGGGCCTGGTTTCGGCGCGCGGGACTATCTCACGATAGGTTTCTTCGCGGTGCTCATCGTCATGGTGCTCTTCTTCAAGCCAGAATACATCGGGCTGGCGTTCGCGGACATCCCCGGAGGCAGCCCGCCGCAGTGGCGCGGCGGACAGACCGAGTTCACGCTGCCCGCAGGCACGGATCTCGCGTACGATTTCTCTTCGGCTTTCCGCGATCCTGACGGCGACCGCCTGGTCTTCCTCGCGACCGAGAGCCCCGGGCTCCGCGTGAGCGTGTCCGGATCAGTTGTCACGATCGAGGCATTGCCTGGAGCGTTCGGCGACCATCAGGTAACGGTCATGGCGAGCGATCTCGCGAGCGTCACCAAGGTGCCGATTACGATCCACGTCGTCTGAGGCCCGATGGCCCGCCTCTTATCACTCGTTTTCGCGTTGGCATTGGTGCTGCTCATCAGCGCGTCAGCCCAGTCCCGCTCAGCGTACGTGGATCCCGCGATCGACGACGCGCTCGCGTCCGGCGGCAAGGTGAAAGTCCTCGTCGTCCTCAAGACGGAGCCGGTCACGGCCGTCGCGGGCATCGCAGACACTCTTGCACAGGACGCCCCTGACGCGAAGAAGGAACGCATCCGCGCCAAACAGGAGAAGCTCCTGCAACGCCTGCAGCGCCGCGCCCGCCTGGGCGTCGCAGAAAGCACGGATGGCGCTGTCCTGCGCCAGCTCGAGAACACTCCGGCGATCACGGCGCGCGTGAACAGGAGACTGCTCGACCTTCTCGCGTCCAGCCCTGACGTGCAGGGCATCTATCTATCCAAACAGCTCAAGCTCGCGCTCTCGACTACGGTGGGGGTCATCAACGCCGATGAGGTCTGGGGCGAGAAATTCAACGGCACGAACATCACGGGCGCGGGCGTGAGCGTCTGCGTGCTCGACACCGGCGTCGATGGCACGCACGAGAGCCTCGCGGGCAAGGTCGTGAACGAGAAATGCTACTGTTCCGTGGGAGGCGGCTGCTGCCAGGGTCTGAACGAGAGCTCGAACGCGACGGACGACAACGGCCACGGCACCCATGTCGCGAGCACGGTCGCGGCCAACGGGAACCTCACGGGCGTCGCGAAGGGTTCCAGCATCGTCGCGGTTAAGGTGTGCAACTCTGCAGGGTCGTGCGACCTCGCCGATATCGCGCTCGCGTTCGATTACTGCGTGAACCAGTCCTCGACGTACAACATAAGCGTCATCACGATGAGCATCAGCGACGGCTCAGCATACGCGACAGCTGCGAGCTGCCCCACGAGCCTCGACGTGTCGATCTCGGAAGCGGTCGGCTCGGGGATGCTCGTCACGATATCGTCGGGCAACGAGGGCAGCACGACGGGCGTCGGTTATCCTGCGTGCTCTCCGAACGCCACCAGCGTCGGCGCCACCGTCCACGACGGGACGTCTATGGCGTCGTACGGAAACCGCGGTCCGTTGCTGGACGTGGTGGCGCCCGGCTCGAGTGTGGTCGCGGCGAAGGCTTCGGTCGCATGTCCTGGATCGTGCTCTTGCTCGGGCACCACGGCTACCTGCTCGGGGACGAGCATGGCCGCGCCGCACGTCGCGGGCATCGGCGCGCTGCTCGCGCACAACGCGCGCCTGCGCAACATGACTTTCGACCCGCGACTGGTCGAGACATTCCTCGAGGAGACTTCAATAGGCGTCGGCGGGTTCCGCATGGCGAACGCGATCGCGGCATTGGTCAGGCAGAACGTAAATTACACGTTCAACGCGACGAACAACTCTCTAAGCAATCCGGGCGCTGGCGCGGTGCACTTCCGTTCGACGGTGAACGTGAGCAGGCTGGGCGAATGCTTCAATATCTCGTCCAACAACGTGACGCTCGCGGACACGGACGCGAACTGCACGCAGTACAACGCGAGCGCGACGGTGCGGTTGTTCAACCTCGGGTTCCACGACGCCAAGCCTTTCCTGAACGGTCAGCCGTGTTCCGCGTCCGAATGCCAGAACAGGAGCTACGGCGACGGCGTGATGAGGTTCGACGTGACGCACTTCTCTAGCTTCACGGCGGGCAGCGCAGTCAACCTGACAATAAGCGACGACACCGACAACGAGAGCAGGTTCATCAACGACCAGGTGTCATTCCTGGCGAACTTCTCCAACACGACCGGGCCGGTGAACACGTCGATCGGCGCGTGCCGGATCGCGTTCAACACCACAGGCAGCTACGGGTCGCTGGAGAACATGACTTTCAGCTCGACGCGGCAGAAGTACGCGTTCAACCGGTCGTTCGACGACGACCTCGACGGCACGTACAACGTCACTTGCTCGAGCTTCAACGAGACCTTGACGACAACGGACGCGTTCTCGATCCAGAACGAGACCATCGCGCCGATCATCGCGCTCATAGCGCCTACGAACGGCAGCACGAGCAACACGAGCGTGCTCGTCGTCTACACATTCAACGTGACGGACAACAGCACGATCGCGGACTGTTCGCTCAGCATCAACGGCACTATCAACGCCACGGACACGACCGTCGGCAGGAACGTCAACCAGACGTTCAACGTCACGATGCCGATGGGAACCGTCTCGTGGAACGTCACGTGCGCCGACGCGGGCGGCACAAGCGCGACCAGCGGTACTTTCACGCATTCTGTCACCGCGGTCAACGTCGCTCCATCCGTGATCGCGAACATCTCAAACCAGTCCTGGACAGAGGACACCAACCAGACGGTCAACCTCACGCCCGTCTTCTCTGACGCGAACGGCGATCCATTGACGTACACTGCGCTCGCCAGCGCCAACATGAGCGTCCATACGGACAACTCGACAGGCATCGCGACGCTCATCCCCGCGGCGAACTTCACCGGCGCAGGCACGGTCGTGTTCATCGCGCACGATGTCGCTGGCGCGACGAACCAGTCCAACAACGTCACGCTCAACGTCACGCCCCTCAACGACGCACCGTCGCTCACCGGGACGATTCCGAACCAGTCCTGGAGCAAAGGCAACTCCAACAACAACGCGTTCGATCTCGATTCGTATTTCACCGACGCCGACAACGCGACGCTGATCTACGCCAGCACCGGAACGAGCAGCATCACTGTTAGCATCGACTCCTCGACGCATCTCGTGAGCTTCAGCCAAGGAAGCTCGTTCACGGGCAACGAGACAGTCACGTTCAATGCGAGCGACGGCCAGAACAGCGCTCTCAGCAACGCCGTGCGATTGCAGGTCACGTCCTCATCTAGCACGAGTTCCAGCGGCGGTGGCGCGACGTGCACCAACGATTGTGATGTCGAGGGATTCATGACCTGTTCGAGCCTGGGCGAGGTGCGCTGCGGCAACTATGATGACGATTCCTGCCTGGACGCGTCCGTCGTGCCGTGCCTGTCCGGCTACGCCTGCGCGGCCGATTCCGGCGGTTGCGTGAGGTCAGACTGCACGGAACAATGGCTGTGCGACGACTGGGCAGCGTGCGAGGACGGCCAGCAAGCGCGAGTCTGCGAGGACGCGAACCTCTGCGGCACCGGACTGTCCAAGCCTCCGACTGTTCAGGCGTGCATCGTGGAGCCGCAGACGCTGACGACCGCGGCCGAGCCCGCTTCGGCACCGGTGGCGATCGAGACGGTCACCCCGGTTATAGGCGCGAACGAGACGTGCGGCATCGCGTGCAAGGGTATTGAGGTCTGCGGTTCATTCTGCGCAGAGAATTCCTTGCGTAGAGCGATTGCGTTCGTGCTTTTGGTGGCGATGACCGTCTACGTCTTGCAGCGTAGAAGGTCTTTTCTGGGCAAAAACTCTCCGTGACGCCCTATAGATACTCTTAGCAACATTTAAATATGGCCGCGCGGTTGTTCTGACAGCAAAAGAGGGCTTGCATGCATCGTAAAGGCCAAATTACGCTATTCATCATAATCGGGCTTCTCATCGTCCTCACAGTCGGCTCCATCATTTACCTGAACGCCCAGCGCGCGCGGCCCTTCGTGGGCTTGCCTCAGACTGAGGAGGTCGCGGAGGCTGTCCAGCCGTTGCAGAGCTACATCTCGGAATGTGTCGAGACAGTCTCGGCCGAGGGATTGAAGCTCCTCGGCGACCACGGGGGCTATCTCTCTCCGCAGTCCGTGCGTAACGCGAAGCTGAACGCCGTCGAGCCTACAGAGAGCGATCTTTTGATGTTCGCGCCAGACAGCCAGTACGGTGTCGCGTACTGGTGGTATATGAGTAGCAAGAACACGTGCAGCGCGTGCGTGTTCGACAGCAAACGGCCCGCGTTGTACAAGAGTGAGGAGCGCCAGGGATTGCCGAGCATCGAGGGCCAGCTCGAGACATATGTCGAGAGTAACCTGCCCTCGTGCCTGAAGGATTTCGAGGGTTTCAAGGAGCAGGGTTTCACGGTCGTCGCGGACACCGACGTGGACGCGCAGGCGTTTGTCACGGCGACCGGCGTCGTCGTCGGGTTGACGCAGGAGTTCACCGCGACACGCGGCGACGAGCGCCACGTGCTCCAACAGTTCGCGGTCACGCTCCCGGTGCGCGTGAAGGACATGTATGATCTCGCGACCAACATCACCTCGCTCGAGAGCGAGAACGCATTCCTGGCCAAACACGCCAAGGAATTGATCGCGGCCACGGCACGCACCGACCCGAACGCATTGCCGCCGTTGAGCACGCTCGAGTTCGAACTCGGGCCAGGAGTCACATGGGTCAAGTTCTCGGTCGCGCAGCGTGTCCAGCAGTTGCTCACGAGCTACGTGCCCTTGCTGCAGGTGTTCGGAACGAACAACTACCGTCCTGTCGAGACGCCGGACAACGTCGAGAATCCCGACATCATAGGGAACGTGCTGAACAGGAACGCAGTCATCCCGCAACTGCGGCCGTGGCCAGGCATCGAGGCGCGGCTGACGTACCTCCCTACGTGGAAGCCTTACTTCGACCTCAACTGCAAGGGCCAGATATGCCAACCAGAGAGCTTCATGAACGATGTCATCTTCATATTCGGGTTCCAGCGCTACCAGTTCGCGTACGACCTGAGCTACCCTGTCCTGGTGGAGCTCCGCGAGCCGGCCGCGTTCTTCGGCGACGGCTACACGTTCCGGTTCGCGCTCGAGGGCAACCTGCGCAACAACGAGCCCGTGACCGCAGATTGGCGGCCTGCGGAGGCGGCACCGCCTGACGAGACGACGAGCATGCTCTGCAACCGCAACCAGTGGACGTCAGGCCAGGTCAACATCACGGTGCGCGAGTCGATAAACAAGCGGCCGCTCGATGCTGCCATCACGTACGATTGCGGCATCGAGGAATGCATCATAGGCAAGACCGCGGGAGGATTGCTGGACACGCCGTTGCCGCGCTGCGCCGGCGGAGTCCTGAAGGCGGCCGTGACCGACCACGTGCCGGGAACGCTCGACCTGAACTCGAACACGGACGACGCTCAGCGTGCGGACTTCGAACTTCACCCCATCGTCAGCGTGAACGTCAGCATACTCAAGTACCGCCTGAAGAAGGACCTGATATCGCGCAACTGGATCCTCGACACCGAGCCGGTCCCGTTCGGCCAGCATGACCAGGCGTTCATCTCCATCGCGCGTAGCGAGGGCGAGGAGTTCAACGCGTACACGAACATCTGCGGCAACAAGTTCACCAAAGGCACGGAGTTCAACAAGGACGTCCGCGTCACGGCAGGAAACTACACGGTCACCATCACATCGCTCTATCACGGCGACATCATCATCCCGCCGGACAAGCGCTGCTACAAGACAGGCTCGTTCCCGAACAAGAAGAAGAAATGCTATGACATCCCCGAGACCGCGATAGAGTTCGGCAAGCCGACAGCCAATCCGTGCACGTCCGAAAAGCCGTTCCCGTCGGGTACGATACAGTTCCCTTGGGAGATCACGCCTTCGATGCTGCGCGACATCAAGGGCATCACTTTCAAGACGATAGTCATGGCCGCCGAGATCCCCGGCACGCCGCTCGTCGTGGAGGACCTGGAACAGATAACCTCTGGACAGGGTTATGTCGATGCCGACCCTTCGCTAGTCAAGCCGGTGATAACATGATTGCGTTCGTGCGTCTTCCCCGGCGTGATCTTCCCGGGCAGATTTGTGGCGTCGTTTCAATCGGTAACGCCACGACAAACCTGCCTGCGTCCGCCAACCAGCAGGGGACTGCTTACTGTGGGTGTGCCGTATGAAGCGCTTCCTCGCTGTGTTCATGGCGGTCCTCGTGCTCACGCTGCCTGTCGTGTTCGCGCAGACCTTGAGCATACAGCAGTTCTCTGGCCAGGATAACGTGCCCAACGTCGCGCGGCCGACCGACACGCTCACCATCAAGGCATTGGTCAACATCCCCACCGATCCCGAGATCACTAACGACCAGGTGCGGTTGATAACGAGCGAAGGGGTCACGTATCTCTTCGAGTCGTGCGCGCCAGGCACCGGCACCGGGTTCTTCCTCTGCACGATGACGTACGATCTCATAGGCGAAGGCGGCAGCGACGAGTACTCGATCGGTTTGTACGATGACTCGGGTGTCGAGCTCAAGAGCGTCATCGAGACGCTCACGAACGACTTCATCAATCCCGCGGTCGTGACGCTCGTGGCCGATCCGATGACACTAGGAGCCAGCCCGACGACTCTAACTTACGAGGCGCAGGACTACGCTTTCTCGCCCGGCGACACCGGTTCATGTGCCGGTGTGGGCAGCATAAAGCTCTACGAGAACGGACTCACGGGGACTCCCACTGCGACGATCCCCGGAGGCGCCGCGTGCACGCTTTCAGGCCAGACGGACTACCTGCCGAAGGCGTCGGGCAACGTGTCATTGTGCGCCATCGCGACCGACCGTCTCGGCAAGACGAGCCCATCGAAATGCACGACGCTGACTGTGGATCGCGGCGCGCCGCAGTTCACGCAGTCCAAGATTCTCACGAGCGACGGCACGCAGGTCTACGCGATACCCCCTCAAGGCATCACCGCGGACGTGTTCGTCACGATCAACGAGGGCTCGCTCGCCGTGAACAGCGTGCGCGCCGACCTCGGAAGCCTGGCTGACAATTCCGCGTTCAACGAACTCGCGCCGACAGAGCTCGGCGAATTGCATGGCTCGTCGCGCGTCGCGGTCTGGCGCAACATCCCGATAAAGAAGGTCTCGCCGTGCAGTTTCGCGGTGCGCGCCTCGGACGTGCTCGGCAACAGCGACAGCCACACGTTCACGTGCTCGATAGTCTCGGACACTTCACCGCCCGAGCCGCTCGGCATAACGACCGGCTACACGTCGGCCGATGGCACGGTGTTGCTCGGCTCGCAGGCCAACCTGTTCGTCCGCTTCCGGGAGGCGGGCATGGCTCGCGCCAACGCGTTCCTGGACGCGAGCAGCCTCGGGGCAGGCGCGAGCGTGAAGGCGGATTCGTGCGAAAAGGTCGGCGACGAATGGCATTGTTCGTGGAAGTTCGGGACATCTGCGCCCGAAAAACGATACACGATCACTCTCCTCGCCAGCACCAGGGACGATCTTGACAATCCGCTGGCGAACACCGCGCAATACCAGATAGATTATGACAGCACGCCGCCAGTGATCGTCTCGGGCCCAGAGATCGATGTCGTGCACGCGACAGCAGAGTACGGCGACCAGGTCGTGAAAGGGGACCTCCTCCAGCTCTCGTATGTCGTGACTGGCGCATCCACCGTGGTCGCTGACTTCAGCGCGGTCGGCGGCGGCAACAAGACAGAGGGTGTCTGCGGCGACATCGACGGCCAGAATGTGTGCACGTTCCAGCAGGAGATCATCCTCAGCGGTTCGTACCATGCCAATGTCCCGATAAAGTTCCTCGACAATGCCGGCAACCTCGCTCAGACGGCGTACGAGTTCGACGTGTTCGGGGTGCTCTCCGAGCCAAACCCGAACTACTGGACTAGCGCTGTCGAGTGCGCGCCCGAGACGGTCGACAGGACGTCGACAGCGTTGGTGAGCCACCAGGTGTATTGCCGCATAAAGCTCAGCAGCCAGAACCCCTCCGCGAGCGTCGTGGCGACCGCGTTGAGCGTCGACGAATGCCAAGGCGAACTCGAGTCGAGCGTGGTCGATCTCACGCTCATCAACAACGGGTTCGGCAGCAAGGATCCGTATCTCAGGATGCTGCTCGCGACGCGCGAATTCCCCGAGGCCAAGCTCAACATCTCGTGTCCTGTGCTGATCCTGACGAAGCTCGGTCAGAACTTCACGCAGAACGCCGAAAGAGAGATGGTGGATATGACCGTGCGGTTCGGCGAGAGCCCTCTGGGGACGTTGGCGGGGAACGTGGATGACAAGATCGAAAAGGCCGAGAAGGACGTCGATAGCCTCAACAAGTGGCTCAAGACTGCCGTCACGGTCCTCGCGTGGGGAGATAAGCTATGCCAGATCCGCATGATCATCTGGGATGTGGTGGGTGCGCTGACCGCCATCGTGGGCGTGCTTGGCGTGGCCGAGCTCATCCCTATATTCGGGAATGCCGTGACTCCGGGCAAGGAGGCGTTGTGCCAGTCGACCGACCAGCTCACGAAGGTGCTCGGCGATGACGTGGCGGGCATCGATAACGTCCTCAAGGATTTCTGTTCATTCCTCAACTGCAAGGGCGGCGACATAGTCGGTGGTGACATCCTTGGCGACATCGGCAGGTACGCCGGCGGCGGAAAGGGTGTTAACACGCCCGGCGAGGGTATCGAGACCGCGCCGCAGCAAGGCACAGGCATCTCGGGATTGGAGTCCATCAATGTGCAGGACAGTCTCGTCTGGAGCGCTTTGACGCTCTGCCTGCCGGGAGTGATAAAGAATGTCGACAAGTACCGTCAGATCCAGTGCAGGTACGCGGTCTGCCTGAAGCGGGACGTGAAGGAAGGCGGGATTCCCCTGTCTGTATGTGATGACGAGAAATCGTACCTGACTTGCGTGCTCATCTGGGCGCAGATCTTCGCGGCCATCCCGTTCATGAACATCATCAACTACTATCTCAACATAGTGCAGGAATGGTTCGCCAACCCGGCCGCGGCGGTCGCGGCGCTGGTAGGATTGCTGTGCGGACAGAACTTCTGCACCACTACCGGGCCGGCATATACTGTCTGCGCGGCGTTCAAACTCGCGTCCCTCATCGGCAACGTGATCAACGACTACAACGCGATCAAGAAGCCCGGATTCTTCTCCGTCGGCCAAGGCCCATGTCAAGAATACGAGGAGTTGGACTGAATGAGACGCGCTCTCTCGATGGTCATGCTGGCGTTGCTGGTGCTCAGCAGCGTCCCTGTCATTGCGCAGGACTACGCTCCGGCCGGAACGCCGACGCCCACGCCGACGGAAACCCCGAAGCAGGATACGACCTCAGTTTACTACGCGTATCAGCTTTCGGACAAGAAACAAGGCGTGTGGAAAGCGACGAAGGACGAAAAACCAGCAGACGTTCTCACGAAAATCCAAACGCAGTATAAGGATCAGTCAGCGAGCATCCTGTACGGCAACCAGCCAATCTATCAGACTCTCGCTGATTTCAAGAAACAGTATCCGGGAGCAACGTTCACTACGGCTACTTTCCAAAACCAAGAAGTCAACGTAATAGAGTATGGCAGCATTCGGGTTAGTAGCTACGCTGGCGCAGAAACCCAAATTAAGATCGGCGACACGTGGGTGAATTACCGGGGCCCACTCAGCAGCCTCGATGTCCAGACCGCTAAGGATGGGACAACGACTCTCTTTTTCAATAAAGAACCAGTGCGCGTCGTCTTAGAGGCGGGTAAGACTTATTTAGTCGTCCTTGATGATGCAGGCAAAGATACTGACAAAATCTATGCGCCTATAAAGAATGGTGTTATTCGCCAGACTAAGGATCAATATCAGGTGTTGGATGCCGAAGGCAATGTGCTGGGAACGTTTGACATAAAAGAATGGGAGCAGTTCCGTGGCAATGAAAACGATCTCGTCGCGGTTTCCGCGCAGTTGAGAAACACGGGGCTTTCGCTGAACGATGTGACCCCGTACAAACAGACGGTCGATGGCGAGGAAACGACTGTCTTCATCTATGAAGCTGATTTCGGCGATGACGTGCGCGTCTATACCACCTCCGACGGCAAGCAGGTCCGCGAAGAAGGCGACTATACCGGAACCACGTGGACTTCCGAAGAGAAGAACGTCTACAACAAGGACGGCACGCTCTACGAAAGAACCGTGTACGAGAAAAATGGAAAGACAATCGAATCGCAGTACACCTATGGTCAGGACACGCTTACGATACAGGTGCAGGATGACAAAGGAACCTTGTTGCAGCCTGAGACGTTCACTATCGCACGCGACAGCCAGGGCAAAGTCGTCGGTTACGAGATCGGGACGTATGATAGCAAGAAAAAAGTCTATTACGATCCTATCTCGGGCGATTACAAGTACGCGGATGGCGCCGAAATCTCCGACGAGGACGAGAAGGCGGTCAAAGCAGACAAGAATGCCGAAAAGAAGGTAGACAAGATCGACGACGCCGAGGCCGCGCGCAGAGACGCGGAACCCGGACGCTGGGAGCTCGCGTGGCGTCAGGGCGGTTTGTGGGGTTTGGTGAAGGAGTTCTTCGCGGGCTACGAGGCGTTCCGAGGGCTCGGAGCGTATGGTGCGTTGTTCTGGGACGAGGAGGAGTTGTACGAACGCAGGCTCGAGGTGAAGAAACAGTTCTGCAAGACGGTCGTCCTTGGCGGCGTCGACTGCTGGACGAGCAAGCTCTGCGAGCGCTACACCGACCAGAATACGGGCAGCAACACTCTCGTCACGGTCGTTCCGGGCCAGGCTGTCCGAGCTGCGGCGCACATCGAGGCCGAGCGCACTGAAACCACGGAATTCGCGAACGAGTCAGGCACGTTCGGATTGTATCTCTACCGCGTCACGTTCTTCGCATCGAGCCCGAGGGAGGACAACAGCGTCCAATTGAGATTCTATTATGACGGCGGCACGTATGACTGGTTCCCCGAGCCGCAGCAGATCGACGCAGGCGGCGTCGTGAGCGCGTCAGGCGCCGCAGCCATAGTCTCGTACGGTCGGCGTGACTACTCGCGCGTCTGCCTGATGCTCTCAGAGGGCATCGAAGTCGGCACTGGCTCGAGCGTTAGCGAGATCTGCGCGCCCATCGTGGACAGCGGGCTGTCGCCGTCTGGTGTCGAGAGCGTGCCGGGAGCGACTGAAGCGGAAACGCCGCCCGCGGCGGGCCAGCCAGGAGCCGGATTCTAGATGAAGTATCTCGCAAGCGTCTGGAAGGTCTTCATCGGCACGTTCAAGTTGAAGATGAGCTTCATGCTCGTGCTCGCGTACGAGGTCCTGTTCTTCCTCGCGGTCGCGGGATTCAGCATGCTGTTGAAGAAGTGGCTCATCAGCATCGGCACTAAGTATTCCAGCATCAGCGCGTTCCTTGTCACGCCCGAGAACGCCGCGATGGTCAAGGGGTTCTTCTTCGACAGCATCGTCGCAGGGCTCGGGTTCGTCGTGCTCTGTTACGTCGCGTACGTCATCCTGCAGGCGTTCTCCTGGCGTGCGGTCGTCGGTGAAACACCGTCGACAAAGTTCATCCTCCGCTTCGCGGGGTTGAACGTCATCTGGCTCGTCCCCTGGCTTCTCATCGCGTGGTTCTTCATCGCGGGTCTGAAAGGGAACTATGCTGCCGGCGGACTCACCGCGCTCGTCATCCTGTTCACGCATCTCACGCTGATCATGCAGCACGCGTCCGCGCACGACAACAAGCGCGTGAAGGAGTCCGTCGTGACCGCGTTCACGGTCGGATTCGGGAGGTTGCACAAGTTCATCGTCCCGTACCTGTTCGCGACCATCCTGTTCATTGTCTGGTCGCAGCTTTGGCGCCTGATCCCGCAGGTCACCACGATGGGCTTCGCTGCCGTGTTGCTGTTGTGCGCCATCTTCGCGCCGTTCACCGCGTGGCTGAAGTTCTACATCCATAAGCTGTTGCCTGTTGTCGCGTAACGTCTGCGTGATCTCCCCAAGCAGGTTGGTGGTCGCATCACGGCTATCGATTCGATTCCGATGAAGCCAAGTCAAACTTGCGTGGGGTGCGCGGCTTGGGACGCGGTCACGGAATTTCTCCATTTTTCCATAAAGAAAAGAAAGAATGCGTTTCTATATTGTCCCTCCAAATCGCTCCTAAACATTTATAAAGCATAATGAATGTCTCATGAATGAAAAAGATGGTGGGATTGCGAGCGAACCGTGGCCAGATTACGGTATTCATCATCCTAGGGCTCATCCTCTTGTTCGCGGTCGGTTTCGTCATCTATTACACGACACAGCAGGTCGCGTACCGCGACGGACAATTCATAGATCGCGAAGCGCAGCCCGTGTACGACTTCGTCGCGTCATGCGCGTCAACCATCGCGGAGGAGGGGATCCGCCTCCAGGGCGCGCAAGGCGGCTACCTCACGATACCGCGCGACATCGAGCGCACGCCTTCCTCATACGTCCCGATCGATGAGCAAGGCCTGATCAAGGTGCCGTTGTGGCACTACGAGGACCAGAGCAGGATCCCAAGCCTCGATCTGATGGAGCGCGACCTCAACGCGTACATCCAGGAATTCCTGCCGAGCTGCATCGACGGCTTCAGCGCGTTCGCGGAACAATACCCCGTAATCGAACACGACACGCCGAGAGTCACGACCACGATCGGCGACGCGGCCGTCACGATCCGCATCGCGTATCCCGTCACGATCCAGCATCCCGACAAGCAGGTCGATGTGCGCGAGTTCGTCGCGCAACCGAGGGTCGACCTCAAGCGGGCCTACGAGCTCGCAGTCAAGGTGATGGAGACCGAGAACAGGGACGCGTGGTTCGAGAACCTCACCGTCGATCTCATGACTGCGGATCCCGCGATACCGTTCGACGGGCTCGAGTTTGACTGTTCGCCGAAGCAGTGGCGTCTCACAGACATCAAGTCCGAGGCGCAGGAACTGATGCGCGTAAACCTGCCTGCCGTGCGTATCGAGAACACCGAGTACGCGCCGTTCCAGGAGAGCGAGCGCGACTACGCGAACGTGCGCAGGTTCAAGCTCGACGACTTCTTCCTCGGCAGGTTCCCCGCATCATCGCCAGAGGACGCGTACGAGCACAACCGCATGCTGCTCGATGTCGGCGTCCCGCAAAGTCAGTTGGCTGCCGCGTTCACCTACGACCCTCGTTGGGGCCTGGACCTCAACGGCCAGCCGAACCGCGGCGGCGTGCTTTCGAGCAAGCTCACGAAAGGCGCGTCGAGATACCTGAGCTTCCTGTGCACCAACTTCTACCATTTCACGTACGACGTGATCTATCCCGTGATGCTGACGATCCGCGACCCTGACGCGTTCCTCGGCAAGGGCTTCACGTTCCAGGCCGCGTTCCCCGTCATCATCCACGACAACGAAGGCGCCAGGAAGAGCTTCGGCTTCCGCGAATTCCGCGGCTTCGAACAAGCGACAGGATTCTGCGAGAACCGCGGTGACCAGGTCGTGGAAGTCCGCGTCTCAGGTCTCGAGCCCGAGATCGGCGTCGTCGAGCTCGACGGCGCGACAGTTGATTACGAGTGCGTCAACAACCTGTGCACGCTCGGCCAGACTCTCGCGGACAGCGGGTTCTACAGGCTCGTCACGACCTTGCCGGCCGGCTGCAGCACGCCGTTCATCGTCGCGCACAAGGACGGCTACCTGCCCGTGCGCAAGGCCGTGACAAGCGACATCGTAGAGGTCACGCTGCCGCGCCTGCGCGAGATGAACGTCCAGATCGTCAAGCACCCGTATGACTTGAACTCGAAGACGTTCCTGCCGCCGCAACCGCTCTCGCCGGACAACAACGTCACCGTGTTCCTCAGCCTCGTGAACGGCTCGTACGACCAGTTCGCGAGCTTCCCCGGAGGGAACAACACGCTCGACCTCATAGACGGCACGGCGACGTATTCGTTGAATGCCGTGCTGACGCTGTTCGACGACCTTGTCGGCGGCTACCAGAACGACAACCTGCGCATCACTGGCAGGGAATTGGCGGGCACGGACACGCTCGCGCTGCACGTCGTCGAGGTAGTTCCCGTGCTGCAGACGCAGCAGTATGCGCGCGACGTCTCTTCGTACATCAACACCGGTGATTACAAGACCTCCCTGAGGCCTGACTTCACATGACAAGATCCCAGCACGTACAAACCCAGGCACGATTGACGTCGCTCCAAGACTGCACTGCCCATGCAGGTTTGAGTAGTCGCTTACGATGTCCGAAATCGCACGACAAACCTGCCTGGGGAGCCAAGCTTTTACTCATCACGCTTGTAGCTGCACTTTTGCTCGTCACTACTGTCCATGCGCTCTCCATCAGCATCTCGGGGAATCCTGCGAAATCGATCAACACTACCGGTGTGAGGATCGAGTGGAACACGGACGTGGACGCCACGACGCGCGTCGATTACGGAACGACCACACAGCTCGGCTCTGTCAAGGAAGACCTCGCGTTCACGAAGTTCCATCGCGTCCAGCTCGACGGACTGCTGCCCAACACGAAATACTATTTCCAGCTGGTCAGCATCGACCAGTCGGGCGAGTTCAAGATCGCGAACAACAACGGCAACTATTATTTCTTCACGACGAGCCCTGGTGCCGACGCCAACGCTCCCACGTTCATCGACGTGCGCGCGACGAGCTTCAGCGACACGAGCACGACGTTCAAGTGGAGCACGAACGAGCCCGCGTCGACCATCGTGTCGTTCGGCGAGGGCACGCCGACGCAACAGACCGTCGACCAATCGCTCGTGGTCGAGCACGTCGCCACCATCCCTACGCAGGCAGGCAAGCTCTACGCGTTTGTCGTGGGCGGCTGCGACCAGTTCGAGAACTGCGGCAACGCCTCGGGGATAGAGTTCCTGGCAGGCACGCAGCAAGGCGCGCCGCCGTTGACCGCCGACGTGCCCGCGAAGGTGCGCCAGAACAAGATCGACATCAAGGGCACGACGCGACCGTTCGCGAAGATCGAGGTCAGCGTCAACAACCTCCTTCAGAAGACTGATTACGCGGAAGGCAACGGCGCGTTCGAGATCAAGAATCTCATCCTCACGCAGCCCGTGAACAACACGCTCAAGATCGTCGTCACTGACGCGGCCGGCCAGACGGTCGAGCAGACTTATCCTATAACGATCGACAACACGCCTCCGAACGTGAAAATCCGCGGCATCCCCGCGATCGCGAGCACGACGCCAATCACCATCTCGGGAAGCACGAACGAGCACGTAACGATAACGCACGAGGTAAAACAGGCGTTCGACACCAACGCGCCGAGCCGCGTCGCGGGTCTCAAGGGCGAGAAAGTCACGTCCGGCACCGTCGAGCTCGTGTGGACGGAGAACGATGAGGCGGACATCCACGAATACGCGGTCTACCGCAACAGCATCCGCGTCGCCACGACGCAGCAACCCACCTACACGGACACCGTCGGAGGCGGCACGACCTACCAGTACCGCATCTCGGCGGTCGACACGAGTTGCAACGAAGGGGCACAGAGTGAGCCGGCGTTCGTGCAGACACCCGCCGGCGAGAAGCGTGGCGAGCCGACCGGTGTCGAGCTCACGTGCAAGCCGCAGAAGCAGACGCTCGAGGCATCCGGGGACTTCTCGTTCGCGGTCGACCTGCTCGACGGCAACAACCAGATCCGCATAACCGCGAAGGACGACGCCGGCAACATGGTCGTGTTCCAGAACTCGACGCGCCTTGACAACCAGGCGCCGCAGTTCCTCGAGGACAACCTCAACAGGCTCTCTCCGACGTACATCCCAGAGGTCACGGTCAAGGGTAAGGTCAGCGAGAAATCGACGGTGTTCGTGTACGTCAACGACGACTCGAAACCGCAGGCGTTCGAAGTGACCGGTGACGACGGCAGCTTCTCGATAAAGGTCAAGCTCTCGCGCAGTGCGACGGTGAGCGGCAACGCATCGAAGACGCCCACCGGCGCGGTCGTTGTCGAGACAGGCATCGGCGGCTTCAAGAACAAAATCCGCATCGAGGCCGTCGACCTCGCGGGACTGAAGACGAGCAAAGGCCCTGTAGACGTGCTGTACACTCTCTGCGGTGAGGGCAGCTGGTTCAAGGTCGACATCGGTGAAATCTCGCCGTCTGTCGTAACGCCGCGCCTAGTCATCGAGGGCGTGCAGCAGCTCGGGCTCCCGCTCAACATCTCGTACCGCGGCGCGCACAAGGCGGTCATCCAGCGCGTCACGGTCAGCCATCTCCTGTTGAGCCCCGAGGAACAGGACAAGTATGACGCTGACTGGGTGCAGCTCAACCCGATGTTCTCGCGCAAGAACTGGGGCGCGGGCTACCTGCAGATAGCGTTCAACGCGCAACCTCCTGCCGAGGGCCAGACGACCGCCGACAAGGAAGACGAGATAGCCGAACACCGCAAGGGCGAGGAGTGCAAGACTCCGGGAGTCGGATGCGCGAGGTTCCTGTTGCAGGTCGAGATCCAGGCGCAGGAGGAGATCCCCAAGCGCTTCTCCGACATCCGCACCGACACGACCACGGGCAACGTGACCATCGAGCCGATAAGGCAGAAGGTCTGCGTGCCGGTTGAGGTCATGATGGACGTTCCCATCCACCTGAGTGAGAAGATCCCCAAGAAACTGCTCGAGAGCGCAAGCGCATTCCTGACGTCCACCATCGACGTAATCGATGCCATCCTGAAACCGTTGACCACCATCGGGACGTACACGCTATACACTTGTTTCGCCATGACCGCGTGGAACTTCGTCCAGTTCCTTCAGGAGGACATCGCGTGTGGTGGGTCGGTCGTGACGGGATTGCTATCCGGTGGTTCGTCGACGTTCGATGTCCGCGTGGCAGAGATCGGTTCGTGCGACAAGGTCTATCCTAAGGACCAGGACTCGTCGAAGAACGACGCGTGCAACAAGTGCCAGAAAGCCATCGACAGCCGCGTGAGCTTCGAGGGCACGCTCAGGAAAGTGTGCGACCGAGTCGCCTGTCCGAGCGCGCCGACGTTGCAGACGTACATCAACGAGAAACCTTCGCCCGAATTCGTCGCAGGACTGCCCGACAACACCAAGCTCTACAAAGGCAACAGTTGCGGGTTCAAGGGAACCGAAGTCACTGGGTCGGCAGGCGGCGTCAACACGACCGCGACCAAGCTCGGCGGCGATTACACCACGATCAAGCAGACCTACTTCGACTTCTTGACCCACAAGGACGATGCGAACAAGAAGAAACAGACAGGCACTCCTCAAGGCACGGCAGCTACGGTGAACTGCGCAGGACTGCATCCCGCTAATTCCCAATGTTGCGGCTTCGAATACTATGACGAGTGGGGATCCGCGTGCGGCATCCCTGGCCTTGTTGAGACGTTCGACGAGATCGAGCAGAGCGCGTGCCTCGCAGCTCAAGGCGCCAACTCAATCCCTACGTTCGAGAAGGAGGCCAGCACCAAGAAGAAAGGCGCGCCTGTCAAGTGCAATTCTCTGTTCAACTCGTTGGCCGGCTTCTGCGAGAAGGACGGCGCGCCTGTCGGCGACACGATCGCGACAGGTATCCATTATGGCGCAGGGGTGGTGCCTCAGAGCAGTTACAGCAACGAGATGTATGTGCGCATAGACCCGATACCTGCGAACGATCCGAAACAATACCGCATCACGCGCGGATACGTGCGGCGCACGCTCGTCGAGCGCAAGGCGACCATTGATCAAAAGGACAAGAACACGGAAGGCCGTTACCTGAACGAGAACCTCGAGTTCACGCAGGATAGCGGTCCCAATTCTGACCTGACAGCCATATTCTCTGATCCGAAGAAAACGCGTGAGGCTGGTGTTCGCGAGCTTGACGCCGCGCTATGCTCGTGGAATGTCGCGGATGCGCCGACGTGCCACAGCAATGTCGGCGGCCGTTATGACTCGATCAAGGGCAAGATAGGCATCACGGACAAGGCGTATATCGTCCGTCCTGACCAGGAAGGCATCCTGCGCAGCGTGCAGTGCGTCTGCCTGCCTGCCGTGACTTCGTATTTGAGCTTCTGGCGCACGGTGTTGTCGAACGTCAAGACTTGCGTCGACCACATCAGGCTCACGGGTGAAGGGAGTTCGGGCGTGTGCCAGGCCGTGCTGAGCACGTACGTCTGCGACTTGCTCTACGATCTCCTGCGCTGCTTTGTCCAGAAGTTCGGCGATTCAGGCGAAGGCACGCGCATCGGCTCGAAGGGTATCGGTGACGTGCTCGGCAGCCTGACGCGCGCAGGCGGCAGGATGCAGCAGAGCGTACAAGGCAGGTATGGCCAGACCGCGTTGTGGAAGACCATGTTCAACGATCGCAAGATCGTGCATAGCATCTGCGCGTTCGCGTTCACCGGCACGTGGGACCTTAATGTCCAGGGCATCTTCGAGCAGACCGTGCAGGACATCCCGATCCAGAGCCAAGGCGTGGTCTATCCCGCGGACAGGAGGTATGTCGCGTACAACCCGTTGAGCACGCCGAAGGGACTCGTGACTTGGGTGTACCATTTCGGCGTCGGCCTCGTGGCCGGCGCGGACCTGCAGTACACGCTCTCGTTGAAGTGCTCGAACAGCCTCCGATGCGAGGAACGTGACGGTTTCAAGGACGGCAAGTGTGACTGCCTCGGCAGATCGGAGATCGTCACCCCGATCAATCCAGCAGAGCTCGGGACGGGCGATCTGTCAAAGAACGACGTGTTGAACACGGAGATCTTCTTCCCAGTCCAGGCAGGCGAACCCGGCTCGGAGATCAGGTACGACACGGCGATACTGGAGTGGGAGTACAAGGACAACAACGGCCAGCTCCAGAAGGGCAAGGCGGAACAGAAGATCCATCTCACGGGCGGGGACGCGCCGAACTTCTGCAAGCTGCAACTGCTTGACCGGCAATTGTTCCTGTGCCAGTTCGGCGTCGGCGACTACGCAGGCGTCTCGTTCACCAAGGATCCTGCGCTGAAGAACCCGCCCATACTGCTCGGCAAGCCCATCGATTTCACGCTCGGGCTGAACCTGTTCGGCAGCTCCGACCCGCGCGCGCAGGGCGGCGCCACGACCGGCATAAACACGAAGTTCCTCATCTACGAATTGAGGAACGGGCTCGGCACGATAATCAAGACTAACCGCGATCCGCAAGGCACCAGCGCGCCCATCCCCATCGAGACCGAAGGCGAACACGAGAAGACGGTCACGATAACTCCGGTGACTGACAAGGACTTCGGTGTCACCAGCCAGCAACAGACGTTGATTGATCGCGTGTCGTTGGAGGACAAGGATCTGAAATCAAACGATCCTCGTCTGTACGCGAAAACATTCCTTAATCCCACAACAACGCAGTTTGTCGTGAGGCCGGTTCCGGGCGGGAAGATCGATCTTCTCTTTGTCTTTGTCGGAGGAAACAAGGTCGAAGTGTACAAAACCACAAACCAACCGGTTCAGAACGCTCCTCAGAAAGACGCTCAAAATGCCCTGACCGGGGAGTGGGGATACCGCAAAAAAATCGATGGAGATGACAACACTGCGAACGGCGTGACCCCATTGAAGACGGTCGATCTGGTAAACAACGTGCTTACGTACACCGACGATAAGGGCGCGTTCATGAGCAATGCCCAATTCAAACTCGCATTCACTAAGTTACCTGCGCAGAACGGAGAGATGCGCCTCGACTACACAGAACCCTCGGGCGAAGGAACGCCATGCTCGCACTTCTTGACCGCGCCGGACACGTGGAAAGCCACGTTCACGCTGTATGACAGCAAGAAGCCGCAGTACGGCGGCTTCTACGAGCCGAACTTCGACCAGGTCGCGACCGACAGCTCTGGAGTCCGGCAGGAACGCACTGTCAGCGTCCAGGCCGTGTGCAACACACAGTATGCGGGACCCGTGAACGTTACGACGGGCGCTCCGGGACTTGCGCAATTGCGGTTCTGTGATCCGAATCCTGCGCTCAGCCAGCCGAACGCGTGCTATTGCGGCACGTACGCGAACGCGCTAAGAGACCTGCAGCTCGGAATCATGAAACACAATTGCGGACCCGCGAACGAGGTGAACCCGGGGAAGAACTATTGCACATATTCGCTAAACAATTTCGAAACGCCGGACGAGTTCGAAGCGGCGAATGATCGGGTGTGCTCTTCTGAGAGCCAGAATGTCCCATACGTGAAATCAACAGAGTTCGTAAGGATGATCGATAATGCGTTCACCGCTGACGTCCTTTCCGTGCCTTACGGCGGGACGATCACGTTGCGCGCGAACCAGACGTACGGCTGGAGGGCAAAACTGGTTTCGTCGACCGCGGTGCGCGTGAAGTCCGGATTGCAAGGCGTCCTTTCCCTGGATGAGCAAACTATCGATGCAGGAGAGAAAGATGTCACGTTTGTCGGGCCTGGTGCTTCTGTTCTTACGATATCATTCCCGGACACGCAACCGCGCAATTACGGTATTTGGGTCGCAGAAGCAAGCGCTCTATCACGAGGTAGCGCATATCCGTTCACAATCAACGTCGTACCCTAACATGAAGCAGGCTTTCTTCCGGACGCTTGAAACGATCAAGATGCACTGGTACCTCATCCTTCTCATCGTCGCTCTCGACATCGCGTTCTTGTACGCGTTCGGCAAGGTATATGCATCCATTTTCCAAACGACTGCGGCGCATCTCGACACGATTAATCAACTCCTGCAGGGCAGCATCGGGCAGTTCACGACGACAAGCGATCCAGGCGCACTGAACATCGGGATCGAGCAGTTCAATCAGGAGGTCGCGTTCGTGAAGTTGGGGATCGCGTACATCCTCGGGTATCTCCTACTGTTCTGGCTGGCGTTCCAAGGCCCGGCGTGGTACATCATCCACAGAATTACGGGCAAACCACGTCTACCGCGGTTCGCGTTGCGCTTTGTGCTCACAACAATAATAGGATTCGCGGCGTTCGTAGGCATCCTCATCGGAATCGTCGCGTTGTCGTTCAAGACGTTCTCGTCACCGCTGCCATTGATAGGACAGGGCGGGATCAACACGCTGGCGGCCATCGCGGTGCTTGCGCTGGCGTATCTCGTGTTCGTCGCGTACGCGTTGCCGGACAATGTTCAGTTCTGGAGGTCGTTCGTCAGGACCGCGTTCAGGAGGATAACGACGACAGGGCTCGCCTATGTCCTAGTATTGATAGTGCTCGCAGTGCTTTATGCGATAATGATATGGGTGCTTAAACAGAACGTCTTGGCGGGCTTCGCGTTCGGCGCGATAATCCTGTTGCCTATCTTCGCAGCGCTCCGCGTGTTCTTCGTTGAAAGTATAAAAGAAAAGGATTAAGCAGCCGAACTATAGACATCCATGATGTCGTCAGGCACCATGGCGATCTTCTTGGGCTTGGGCTTCTTGAGCTCTTCGTCCTTGGCGAGCAGGTCCTTCGGCGTGTACCACGTCGGGAGCGCGCCTGCGATGGACATGAACAGCGGCAGGTCCGCATTCGGGTTGGCCATCTCCTGCAGGATCACGCCCTTCTTGGCGAGCTCATGCATGACTTTCTTGACGCCCGGCTCGGTCTTGTTGTCCTTGACGACATCCTTGAGGTAGCTGTTGAGTTGCTTCCACTTGTCGGCGTCCGTTCCGAGGTAGGTCTGGACTTCCTTCTGCGTCTTCTTGAGGTTGCGGTCGCGGAAGCCGTCGACGAAGTCGCCGATGTAGTTCTTGATCATGCCGACACGGAGCGTGCCGTTGGCTTTCGCGTCCTCGATGAATTCGTCCTTCTTGATGCCGTACATCTGTTCGACCGCGTTCTCGACGAGTTCCTTGCCGTCCTTGGTGGAGAGCAATTCCTCGAGTTGGCTCGGGTCGGCGTTCTTGAAGAGTGTCTTGCTCGCGAGCGTGCCCTTGACGAGCGTCCAGTAGATGTCTTCGCCCCACTTGTCGCCCTTGTCCTTGAAGTCGATGCGCTTCGTTTTCGCGTCGCCCTGCTTGTCGATCATGCCATACAGCGATTTGCCGAGCTCGAACTCGAGACGCGAGCCTGCTTCGTCCTCGATCCGGGCGATCTTGGCCGCCTTCTCGGTGAATTCATGCAATTTCTTGTACGGATGGTCGTCTGCCATAGTGTGTCTCTTTTATCAGCGTTCGCTGATGCCTTATCATAGGCATCGCTTCTATATAAACTTTTCGTTTTTGTTGTCATCGTTAAGTGACAAAATAATCGTCACCAAATGAGGACGTTTCCGTCGAGAGCGAGTGTGACATAAAAATCACACAAAACCGCCATATTTAAATACTATGAGCGCTTTGTCTCACTTAGAATGGTTACGCAAACCCTCGAAAAAAGCATCGAAGAGAAGGTCAAACCTATCGTAGATGACGCCATGCAGAAGTTCCTCGGCGTGAAAGTGGCCGAGATCGAGAAGGACATCTCCACCAAGATCCAGCGCTCGCCCCTGATGGACTATGACGTCGATGTCACGTTGGGTTTCAAGAAAGCCAAGCTCGCGTTCAAGAAATGGTATCTCACTCGCCTTTTGCAGGCGAACATGGGCAACGTGTCCGAGGTCGCGCGCATCGCCGGCCTCGACCGGCGCAGCATCCACCGGCTCATCATGTCGTTGAAGATCGACATCAAGCGCTTCCGCGAAGAACTGCTCCGAGGCCAGTACGTCAAGGAAGAGGCCGTGAAAGGCATCATCGAGAGCACGCTCGACCAATACAAGGCCAGCCTAAACCCGGAGCGCGTCATGATGCTGTACAAGTTCGCGCCCGTGCTCAGCCGCGACATCGTCACGCAGCTGCCCGAACAGCCGCTGACGTTATCCGAAGCAGAGCGCGAATTCGAGAAGAAATTCTTCAGCAGAGCTTTGCCGTTGTTCAACAGCAACATCTCCAAGAC
>JACQNC010000010.1 GCA_016203225.1 Candidatus Woesearchaeota archaeon
GCCGCAAATCAAACTCATTGGGCGAGACGGTAACGCCTACGCAATTATGGGCGCGTGCATGAAGGCGGCCGAGAAGGCGGGTTGGTCCTCGGAGGAAGTTTCCGCTCTCCTCAAAGAGATGATGGCGGGCGACTACGATCATTTGCTCCAGGTCGCTACTTCTCGCTTCAGTGTGTATTAGAGGAGGCGAAGCCATGAGCAACAACGCGAGCCGAAAAGGAATCGGCGCGCTCCTTAATCGCGTCGAGTGCGCCGAGTGCTATCAATTATGGCAACAGGGCATGACCATGGTGGCTATCGCTAGGCTCATGCAGGTGTCCTCATCCACGGTCCGGCGGGCCATCAACGACCAAATCTCTCGGTCCGCCGGTGAGGAGCCTAAGCCATGACGCGAGCGCAAGATCGTTTCTCTCATAGATTCTTCGGCGCGGAAACCCCGCCCTTCAGGGCGGGGAGGAAGCGCCGCTCCTTGACTTTCGTTGACTATGTGGTACACTATTACGCATATGGAACTCGGAGTCAAAAGCACCCGCAACGCGGTCTATCAGACTGCCTATCACGCCGTTTGGATTCCGAAGTACCGGAAGAGGGTACTCACGGAACACGTCGCCGACAGACTCCGGGGCGTTCTCCACGAGATTGCGCAGGCCAATGGATTCGAGATTCTGGCGCTCGAAATCCAGCCCGACCACGTACACCTCTTCTACTCCGCGCCGCCCGCCATCGCCCCCTCGCTCGCCGTCCAGTGGTTCAAGGGTATCTCGGCCAGGACGCTCTTCTGTGAGTTCCCGCACCTGTCTAAGATTCTCGGGAAGGGCCACTTGTGGGCTCCATCGTTCTACATCGGGACGGCGGGACAGGTATCCGCCGCAACGATCAAACGATACATCGAGAGGACGGAGCATGTTGCCGCCCGTAAGTAGATGATCGTCACCCAAACTGTCAGGCTCAAACTCGCCGTTGATGGTGCACATGACTCCGCTCTCGCTGAGACTGTCCGCCAGTACGCGACGGCCTTCAATGCGGTCGCCGCTGCGGGATGGAAGACAAAGACCACAAACGGCGTAAAGCTCCACCAACAGACTTATCGCTCCCTTCGTGTTGCGCTTGATCTTCCGAGTCAGCTTGTGATCTCGGCCCGGATGAAGGCGGTCGAGGCCCTCAAATCTGCCCGCGAGCGAGCTAAACAAGGCCGGAAAGTCGGATGCCCACAGACAGCCAAGCCTGCCATCCGCTTTGACGCCCGCTCGTACCGGTTTGATTGGAACGGTATCGTCCATCTCACGGTGATCGGCGGCCGGATCAAAGTGGCATTCCTCCTTGACCGTCATTCCGAGACGTTCAAGGGGCTCAAGACACACTCCGCCGACTTCGTGCGGAAGCCGAAGGGGTGGTTCCTGCATGTCGTTGTTGAGAAGGAGGTTCCAGATGTTCAAGAGACCGGAAAGACCGTCGGCGTGGATCGCGGAGTCAAACGCCCCGCCGTGACGAGTGATGGGCAATTCCTCGGCAATCCTCGCTGGCGGGCCGTTGAAGAACGGTTTCTCGCGCTTCGCCGTAGGCTCCAAGGCAAAGGCACCAGATCGGCGCGTCGGCATCTTGCCCGACTCAACGACCGTCTGGCACGTTTCCACCGCGATTGCGACCATGTTCTCTCGAAGAGGCTGGTCCGATCGGTGAGCCCCGGCGATACGCTCGTATTCGAGGACTTGACCAACATCCGGGACAACGCCAAGGCTTGCGGAAAAGCGAACCGTAGGCGGCTCCACTCGTGGAGTTTCGCTCGTCTCGGATCGTTCGTTTCGTACAAGGCGGCGCTCCGAAGCGTAAACATTGCCGCTGTCAATCCAAGGGATACCAGCCGGAGGTGTCCAATGTGCGGCTGGATCGACAAGAAGAATCGACGGACGCAGAGCACATTCCGATGCGTCCGATGTGGTTACGAACGGAATGCGGACCTCGTGGGGTCGTGGAATATCCGCGACCGGCATGAGGGCCTTTGGAGCCCCGTCTCCGAAGCGCCGGGCCGAGTCAACAGCCCGAATGTGGAAGGTATGCATATTTCTTCCGCAAGCCCCGGACTTTAGTCCGGGGTCGTTGACATCAAGCGCCGGCACGAAGAGGGGAAACCATTGCGTCAATTCTACTCGCCTGTTTCCCTGACGTTGTTCAACGATCGTGAATGGCTTCTGAAGCGATTTTCTGTTTGTCAGAAGGAATTGGCTTCAACGAAGGTTCTTCTATCAGCCGCGAACGAAGACCTTGATGAAAACGGGGCGATGCACTACGTCCAATTGAATGCCGCCAAGCGAGATAGCGCCAAGATGCGCCGTCTTCTTTGCTCGGCTCTCAAGGTCTTTGACGCCGCAACCCTTCCACCTTTCACCAAATCTGCAACCGCCGCTCACAATGCACGTGCGCGCAAGTTGATGGAACGTATTCGCTCTTTTTTGTGCGAGGAAAAAAAACCATGACCTATGACAAAGCCAAGGTTGAGAAAGGCAAAAATCTCCTCGTCAAGATCGCTGCATGTGCAGTGAGGGACGAGGATGAGTTTGATGGCTATCATTCTGTGCTGATTGACTACGAAACGTGGGAGGAACTTGTTTGGTTTGTGGAAGAAATACTCTCAGAGCGCGATCCATGACCGCCATCATTCTTCCTCGTCTTCTCCATCGCGGTCTTCGTCGTGGTCACGTTCGCACTCTTCACGTCACGTTCGCGGACGGAAGCGAAGAGGATGTAAGTGTGAAATGTGGCATTGCTCGTTCTGCTCGTCGGCTTCCCAAGCGAATCGGAGCGGCTTTGTGTACGGGTGGAGCGACTGCAACTTTGGACTACGATGGTCTGGCACGAACCGCCGTCCTTCGAGGACGGGCCTGGTACATGCGGAGGGTCTGATGGAATACAAACCGTATAAGCCGAACGCTGATGTTTGCCGCAAAGCCGCGCGTCTTTGGCGCGAACACATGGAACATCCGCGCTACGATCAACTCGGGCCACATCGCTCCAGGTATTCCGTAAATGAAAGAATAGGAGAGGCGATTGGGCAATCAGTGGTCAATGATTTGACCCGGAATACGACATCCCAACAACTCGATAAGTTCGAGGCTGTCCTCGTCGATATGCTGATGAGCGAACACCCGCTTGACCTGGTTCCAGACGAGATGATCGGAACACATGAGGAGGGATACGGCAAGGATAAGAAGGTGCTCAGTGACCGCGATGGTTTCACGAATAGCGGCCATCCTGCCAGTCTCTTTACGGATTACTACCCCGATTACATCTTGAAATATGCTGCCAAGATGACCGGGCTCCGGGAGGAACAAGTACCGATCAAGTCCGACATGCACTTGTACGAGAATTTTCTCCAGTGCCGGTTCGGGTGCGGCGGCCCGAATATCCACTATTACCTGGTGGATGGTGGTTGGTTCGTCACCAGCCTCTATGGCTCGGAGGAAGACATCGCGCTAGTGATCCAGGCGGCGAAGGAGTGGAATGCGGCGGGCCGTAAGCCGTCCTTCACCTTCGAGAAAGGGCTTGGGAGTTTGCCGGCCTCGGCGGTTGGGGCGGGGAACCCGACGGGACCGGGGCCGGCCGGACGGGAGGACAAGCCTTGAGTGATGAAAGAGAGAGGGAAGAGGAACAGAAACCTAATCGGTGGGTCTGTGATTGGATGTATTTGTGTGGAACATGCGAGGCGTTGTACGGAATGCTAATGGGCAATACGGAGATGCTGTAGCGTTGAATCCGGTGTCGGTGGATACGACTTGGGCCGAGGACAAGTTTCCTTTGTTCAGCGACGATTGAAAGGAATCAGGCAATGATCGAAACAGAAGACGTTCGCACCTTCACTCCTGACGATCCGGATGATCCAGGAGAGCCACCGTTCGAGCTTTTCGAGCGACTCAAGAAGGATATTCGGGAAGCGGCACTCACTCTGACCGTGGAAGAAGCGCGCTACCTCGTGGACGCCTATTACCAGCGTCAAGAAGCGAGGAAGCGGGGAGAGAATCAGTGTCGGGCGCAAGACCGAGAGCCTAACCGGGTCCTTACCTGGCTCGCAGACAATGATCGCCGTGTCGAGACCGCGATCAAGGGCATTCTCGGTGCGCATGCCGAAAGATTCCCGGTCGGACGATGGGCGCTCGCGCAATACGGGATCGGTCCCATCATCAGTGCTGGTCTCCTGGCGCACATCAACATCGAAAAGGCTCCGCATGTCGGACATCTGTGGTCCTTTGCCGGACTCGCGGCAGGCCAGGACAAGAAATGGACCAAGGGAACGAAGCGGCCGTGGAATGCCAGACTTAAGGTGATAATGTGGAAGTGCGGGCAGTCGTGGCTCAAGTTCAGTGGTCGTCCTCAGTGCTATTACGGTCATCTTTACTTGGAGCGTAAAACGCTTCTGTGGGAGCAGAACCTCGCCGGCAAGTTTCAAGATGCGGCCGGGGAGAAGCTCGAACGCTTCAAGATTGGCGAGACCACGGATGCGAGGAAGTGGTACACGGGATGTGTGACCGCTGATGCCGCACATGCCTGGCTGGAAGGCGGAAGAGAGAGTGAAAACGGACGGACCAAGATCGCCTTCAGAGCGCCGGGGAGCGGAACCATCATGCTTCCGCCAGCCCACATCGACGCCAGGGCTCGAAGGTGGGTCGTGAAACTCTTCCTCTCCCACTGGCACGAAGTCGCCTTCTTCGTGCACTTCAAGAAACTGCCGGCCGATCCTTACGTTCTCTCAATCCTCGGACACGCGGACAGGATCGAGTATCCTGGGGTTGACGAGGTGGAGGGACTCGGGGAGGCGATCGTTGCGGCTGGAAGGATTCTGATGTAGCCACTGAAGGAGAAGATCAACAAGTTTGAGCGAGCCATTTAAGTTGATGTCCATCGCGGACGAGCGAGTCATGATCTGTGAAGTCCATCGAGACGGAGCGAGCCATTTAAGTTGATGTCCATCGCGGATGAGCGAGTCATGGATTCGGATGTTCAAAGGCGCAGAGCGAGCCACACAACCAGATGCGCAAGGTGCAGGAGCGAGCCAGTAACGTCAGATGCACAGTTCGTGTGAGCGAGCCGTAAAGGGAACTGCACCCGAGGAGAAAATCATCTGTGCAGAGAGCGAGCCAGCCGCGACGATGTTCACATCACGCGAGCGAGCCAAGGAGATTGATGTTCACATGTCCAGAGCGAGCCATTGAAGGCGATGTTCAAACTCGCCGAGCGAGCCAATGAACCGGAGCCTCGTGAAGAATGAGCGAACCATGAATCAGGAAGCGCATGCCAGCTGAGTGAGCCATGTGTCGGGAAGATCAAACTAGACGATTGGGCCAATGGTGACGAGGATCAAAAGCATTGAGCGAGCCGTGGTACTGGAAGATCGCGCAAGTAGAGCGAGCCGCCCTTGAGGAAGATCCCAGACGCGGAGCGAGCCATAAGCTTTGAAGATCAGACAGGAAGAGCGAGTCGATGTGCTGGATGTTCATTGACGCCGAGCGAGTCAGCTATTCGGATGGACAAGGCGCGGGAGCGAGTCATTGAATCTGATGCTCACGATCTTGGAGCGAGCCATTGAACCGGATGCTCAAACAGCATGAGCGAGCCGCAACCGTGGATGCCCACAAACGAAGAGCGAGCCGGAATCGCAGATGTTCACAGTCGAGGAGCGGGCCACCCACTCGGATGCACACCACATAGGAGCGAGTCAATGTCTTAGATGTTCAATCTGTGGGAGCGAGCCGATGCAGGCGAGGAACAGGGCGACGGAGCGAGCCATTGGTGAGGACGTGCAAGCACCACGAGCTAGTCAGTAACCGAGAAGTTCATGGCGATCAAGCGAGCCAACGGAAGCGATATACAAGCGCGTCGAGCGAGCCAAGTCAACTGAAACGCAGGATGTACGAGCGAGCCATGTCGAAAGACACACAACGACTCTGAGCGAGTTTTAGTCTAGCCAAAGGAGAGAAAAATTGAGCCGCGAAGACGAGTTCGAGGTTGAAGGTACAATCGTTCGGGAGACCGACAAGGCTCTCTGCCTGGAGATCGACGGCGAGAAGGTCTGGATACCTAAGAGCCAGATTCGAGACGGTCTCTCGGGCTGCGAGGAAGAGGGAGAGGTTGTTTGCCTGACGATTCCGTTCTGGCTGGCCGAGGAAAAAGATCTCGCCTAGCCTCTTGTGTTGTGGCTCAAAGTGTGCTACAATGTGCTCGTTCAAGGGAGAGGAACATGGCTACTTACTGCGGGTCTTGCGGTGCCGAGGTTATCTGGGTTAGAACCCTGGTGGGCAGCAGGATGCCACTGGACCCGGCCGTACTTACTGTGGTGACGGATGTGGGCAGATTGTGTGTGGTCGTATTGCACATTTCGCAACTTGCCCGCAGGCGGCAGAATGGCGAAAGAAGAAGGACAAGTCGAAGGAGGAAGCGCGTTGAAGTCTGTGGCGAATTTGAAGAGTAATACCAAGCGCGAAAGCCGCGCGGTTGCCCTCGGTCTGGAGTGGATCGAGGCGAACGCGAGGAGGTTCGCTGAACGAATCGCGCCAGTCTATGAGGCGCTGAACTGGAAGTGGGCTGATGAGGCGCGGCTCGTTCCGACCGCCCGAGGCATCGAGGATATGATTATCCGTCTCGCGACAGTCAAGAAGAAGAGATTCTTCTTTGCTCGAAGCGGTGGACTAGAAGTTGGCGTTATTGCCTCGAATAATGGAGAGGGCGAGGAAGGCGATTTCGAGGCATACATTCGCTTCGTGGATCAAATCTTACACCCATTTGCGGCAGAGGAAGCCGACAGGAAGAAGAATCTATGAGCGCCTATCGTTACCTTACGAAGGCCGAGCTCAAAGCCCTCAAGCCTAGGGATATCGTACTTACTGACTACGATTCCCCTGGCAACACGCCGATTGAGCGGGTACTAGGGGCAATCTCCCCAGACGCCGGATACAGCTCGGGTTGGCGGATCACGCTCAACGCATCCGATCCATGTCTGATGTGTGGCCTGGTGCGTTATTCGCGACTCGTAGCCATAGATGCAAACTGGCTTCGCAAGCGCGTCGATGGGGCCAAGAAGCGGTCGAAGGTCAATCCGAGCAAGAAGA
>JACQNC010000001.1 GCA_016203225.1 Candidatus Woesearchaeota archaeon
GTCCATCGTCGAGGCAGAGGCGCTCAAGGAGCGAGACGTTGTGTCGTTCGACGGCGACTTCAACGACGGGGCCATCGAGGTCACGGGCATCCTCAAGGACGTGGGGCCGGTGAGCAAATGAGCGACATGAAGAAGCGGCTCAGCTATTACGGCGGAGGCTACCAGAAGGGGCAAGTCCATATCGCTACGGTTCTCATGCTTGGGGTCATTCTATTGGGCCTCCTTACCCTCTTCGACCCTCTCGGCCTCTCGGGCATCGGCACGTACACGGGCACCGAGAAGTATGTCAGGTGCGATGCCGGGCTGAAGAACGAAAACGGGGACCTGATTGGGTACCTTTGCAGGGTGGTCGAAGGAAAGGTAACCTACGGCGAGCCGCGTATGTTCGCCACGCTTTTCTATACGGCCATCGTTTTGCTAACTGCTATCTTGGTTGCCCTTCTTCTCTCCCCGCAGCGCGCGATGGACAAGCTCGCCCACAAGCTCGCGGCGGCGAAGACGCTCGGGCTCCTGGAGGACGAAGCCTAATGCTCGCGGAACTGGTCGGCAAGACGGTGACTATCGAGAGTGTTTTGCAGTCCGGTCGCTACGAAGTGCTTGCATTCGAGGACGGTATGCTGAAGTTACAGCAGGTCACCCGTTTCCTGAAGACCGAGCCATTCTGGTTCCCGGTCGGTAAGATTGACCGAATCGAGGTAGGCAAATGAAGACGACCCTCACGCAGGCCTGGGAGGCGCGCGGCGTTCACGGGATGCTGCTCCGCTCGCGGGTACGCGGCCTGCTCATCGAGAGGTTCTACGAGGACAAGTCGAAACGTGCGTTGGCGAAGGATGCCATGATTGCATTGGCTTTCATGGCCGTTACCGGCCCAGTAGCCTATCTAATCCTGGACTTTCTTTTTAGATATGCCATTCCGGTGGTAGACGCTTCCCGCACGCTAGAGTTCCTCCTGGTTCTCGGTATGGGATTGGGCGCCGGTGTGCTATTGGGGGTATTCGTCTATACCTTCGGTGCCATGGTCAAGGACCTCGTCGCCCTCGGCTACATCGACCGCTACATCTTCGAACACCGTGACGACGAGGTTGAACTATGAAGACAACCCTCACGCAGGCGTGGGAGGCGCGCGGCGTCCACGGCATGCTGCTCCGCTCGCGGGTCCGCGACATGCTCATCGAGAGGTTCTATACTGACGAGAGACGCCGTTGGTTTGCGAAGGATTTTATGATTGCATTCGTCTCCGTGGTGATTTTAGGTGTACTTTTCTATTTCCATACGACGCTGTTTCTTAAGCACGTTCTCCCAATAGTGGACCTTTCCCGAACGCTAGATTTCCTCGCAGTTCTCGCCATGGGCGGGGCCATAGTCGGACCATTAGCAGTTATCGTCTACGCCCTCGTAATCATGGTCAAGGACCTCGCCGCCATCGGCTACATCGACCGCTACATCTTCGAGCACCGCGACGACGAGGTTAACCTGTGACGGACCGGCTGGTTGCGTCGCAGCGACGCGCGATGGGCATCTTTCTCGGCTCCGTCCTCGTTCTCGGTATCGCAATGATAGTCGTGTCGGTCTTGGTGCACTCGGGGATGGTTCCCCCTAGCGCTGACCTATCGTTGGTGGCCGGTATCTTCGTCGGCGGGACCATCGGGTCGTTGTTCACGCTCGCCGTCCTGAAGACCGAGCGGTCAAAAGGCGAACAATGAACGCTGAAGGTAGTGACGATAATAAGGCTGTGAATCTATTCGGCGGCATCGTGTTCGGCGGTGGTGCTTTCTTGCTCGCTCTCATCCTGATAGTTGCGCTCTTGATGCCCAGCGGCGGCGTGATATCAGACTTCCCAATCGGAAATCCGGACCTGCCGGACGTGCTTGACGAGCCCGAAGACCCCTGCGTTGATGCGCCTTGCATTCCGCCGCCTGCCCCTATCATTCTACCGCCGCCGATTCCGATACCTTGTTCACATCCTGACCCGCAGCCATCTCATGGGCGTGACCCATGGTGTCATCGCGCATGAGAGTAATGGAAATCTTTAAATACGCATCGTCCCTGTAAATCTCCGACGCGATGAGTAGACAGCCGCTTCCTTCCGTTCCGAGATTCGGTGTGACGTATGTCATGTTCCTGTTCACGATGTTCGTTCTCGGCACCTTGACACTCGGGTCTCCCGAAACTCGTATGGAGACTGAAGGGTTTCTCAAGGCCAACGCGCTGCCCTTCGCCGTTCTGCTTGCCTCTGGAATCATCGTGTACGCCATCGTAAAGAGTCTGCTGTCGAAGTAACATGCCCCTCTTTAAGCGTAAGCCGCAACCCATCCCGCAGCAACCTCAGCAACCCACGGTCGTCATTCAGGTACAGAACCAGCCCGCACCACAGGTCCCGGTACGTGCACACCCGCGTCGCATTCCATTCGTTGAGCGAGAAGAGGACGCGGAGGCCCGTCAATTGCTACGTGAGGCCAGGCTGCGCAAGAAACTTCAGCGCAAGGGGTTGCTGAAGAAGGAAGAGACGACTCTCGAAAAGCAGGCGCGCGAGGCCCAAGAGTTAGCCGACGTGTTAGAGGCCGGTCGTGAAGAGCGAGAAAAATGAGACGGAAACCTGTCTGGATGGGGCAGTATACTATGCTGGCGCTCGGCGTGATGCTCGGGCTTTTTATCCTCGGCGGGGTGCTCTATGCCGTGCGCTGGAGCATTCCGGTGCTGACCCCCACCATCTGGTTCGCAGCCGCGGCACTTGCAGGCGCTCGCTACTCCATTATTTGGCTCCGCGGTCTCTCGCCAGCATGCCTCATCGATGGCCTCGGGCTCCGCGAGAGCACGAATCGCTTTTCGCCTTTCCATGCGACCACAAGCGAGGACGAGGAGGTATCGGGCTTTCCTGCAACCATCGCGCTCAACGTCGGTGGATATCGCGTGCCCGGTCTCAGCGGTCCCGGCCACAACATCATTGAGGGTCCGGCGATGGCCTTCGAGAAGCTGAGCGAGAAGCTCGCCATCTTCTACATCGCCGCTGTTCCGGTCCCGGACGACTCGAAGGGCGGATACGTCTACAGCGGTTACTCGTCCGTCGCACGTGATATCAGTATGAAGAGTCCTCTAAGCAGCTACGTCCCTGGTCATGGACGCGTGTGGGTAGGTATCTTGGACTCGCGCACGAAGGAAGCCAGTCAGAGAAACATGCGTGCGTTCGATGGCATTCTGACCGACTTCGGCACGATGATGCACGAAGACCGAACTACGATACGTCTCGGCCTCGATGGGAAAATTGATGCCCTGAAAGCCCGCGCGCGCAAGTTGCGTAAGCGGTCCGTTAGCGAGCACGTCTTTGGATTCTTCAAGCCGCCCCCGGAGGCGCGCGTACAGGTCGCATACAAAGAACTTGAGGAGTCTCGAAAAGAGTGAGCACCGCATCGTCGTTCCGAGAGTTCTACGGGTTATTCGCCACCTTTGCAATCATCGTAGTTGGCATCCTAGTCGGATTCTTCGTGCCCATCTCCTACGAGGCCCCAGCCGCATGGTGGATATCCGCCATCGTCGGAATGTCCCTGTTCTTTATCATCCCTTATATCGCTTCCGTCCAGTTTCACAGTCCCAACATCTTCGATGCGGAGGGCAACGTCTGGTCGTTCAACGAAGAACAGATGTTCATCGTGCCGTTCGCCGGGACGCAGATGGCCGTCATCGCGTGCACCGGATTCGACAATCCTAAGAAGCTCCTGGCCCACGAGAATGTGAGCAGTGGCAAGACCACATTGCTCGCCCTCCCCGCGAGGCTCGTGGAGTCGGTCGGCCAACGTAGATTTGTTGTCCTGCGTGCTGCCCCCGAGAGACTCACTTACTATGAGAGCCAGGCGTTCCTAGCGGACCGCAATGTGAAGAACGGCATCGAGAAGTTTGGAGCAAGGCGCGTCACGGTGTATATGTCCCTGTGGACCGAACAGAAGTGGCTTCCGTCCACGTTCTTGAAGCGTCGGGTGGATTTCGAGCGCATCTCCACATTCATGGCCAATCTGATGACCGAACTCGGCAGTCGGCGCGATACGGTAGAAGTGGCTTGGCGACGTGAACGCTCCGAGGCCGAGCGCGATGTCCGTCCGCAGGTTCCTCCGGTCGTCCGCCCGCAGAAATCACGGGAGGAAGGTGGGTCTTGATGGGAGAAAACTGGATTCGCCAAGCCCGTAAACCATCCTTCTCGGAAGAAATGATGGTCGAAGTGCGATATCTGCGTTTCTGTCCGGACTGCGAAGACTTTCAGCGACAGGATACCATCGCGGAGGGCGATGACCGCATCCTACGCTGTGCGAAGTGTGGGTCGAGTGAAAAGTTCGTCATGACAAACGGCGTGCTCGTGCCGGAAGGGAC
>JACQNC010000009.1 GCA_016203225.1 Candidatus Woesearchaeota archaeon
ATATTACTTACAAAATAAGTGAAATCAATAGAACACCAAATATTAAGAGTTTTAAATACCTACAAGGCAAGTATTAGTGAATAAAATTTAAATTATAAACAGTTTTCTTTTCTTACAAAGTAAGTATTAATTATTAAATATCGACGCAAAGAACGTCAACACGCCCTCATCCCACTTACATAATCCGTATACTGGTTCTCACAAAAGGTAATCTTTATATAAGGCAATACTTACAGGGTGAGTACTTTCAATAGTCCAGAGGAATTGAGTGGCGAAAAAGGAGAGCGCGCCGAAGGTACATCCTGATCTTTCTAAAGAGCACGCCGATTTCCTTCACAAATACTTCGCCGACGCGAGCAAGGAAGAGCTTCTCGAGGCGTTCATCGCGCACCTGGCCAAGGAACACGCTCTCTCCCACGCAGAAGTCAACGTTTTGCTCGCTGAAGCCAAACAGCATCAGCAGACCCTGCTGCCTGTCAACATCTTCCAGACGGACGCGCTCTCCTCATTGGAAGCCATAGTCAAGTACCTGAAGGAGAACAAGGGTCTCACGTTCCACGGGATCGCTGCGCTGCTGAAGCGCGACGACCGCACAATCTGGACCACCTACGCGAAGGCGCGCAGCAAGATGGTCGCGCCTTTCCACCTGCCGCCGAGCAAGTACGTCGTGCCTGCCGTGATATTCGCCGAGCGCAACCTCAGCGTGCTCGAGACGCTCGCCCATCACCTCAAGACCACGCTGAACCTCTCGCTGCATGATATCGCGATCCTTCTGAACCGCGATGACCGCACGATCTGGACCGTGTGCCATCGCGCAGCCAAGAAGCTGGGGGTGAGACCGTGACGAAAGAGCTCCCGCTTTGGGAGAAGATCGCTCTCATCGGCGCGTGGCTTGCCCTGATGGGAGGATTGACCTGGCTGGTGGCGCTCAAGCCGAGCATCACCGGCTTCGTTCCGAGCGAGACAAGCACGCAAGTGCTCGATGTTGCAGTGACGCAGAACACCGACTTCGTGATCAGCACAGAGGACCCCACGTTGATGCTGAACCTCAAGTCGTTCCGCGTCTGGGGCGCGGTGTACGGCCTGGGCAAGGTGCGCGTCACGCTCGAGAACCTCGATGGCGGACGCCTGCTCGTGTACGCCAACACGCCCAAGCGCGGGCTGGAAACCATAACTGGTTTCGTGAGCCACGAAGGCATGGCCTCGACGCCTGACGACAAGCTGCGCATAAGGCCGACCGGGCCTGTGTCTGGACAGGACACGCTCGGCAAGCCGACAGAGCTCGTGGACGGCGCGTGCGTTGAGACGTGCGCTCTGCCGGATTCGTTCAGGTCAGAGGAATACCGCCTCGTGGTCGAGGTCGATGATGGGACCGTGTTCAAACTGGCGAGGGTGAGCTACGAAGTATGAAGCGTGACGCGCTGCTGGGACTGTGGATCGTGATCCTCCTAGCCAGCGCGAGCATCGTGGTCGCGGACTTCAACTCGACGCACTCGCACGGCATCGCCGCATACTACACAAGCACCAGTCCGACTGTCGTGAAGTACAGGACGTGGAATGCTACTAATGTCACCGCAGAACTGAGCGACGGAACGCTCTCTGGCGGCCCAGAATGGCTCCTCCTGCACGCGTCACCGCACCGAGACGAGAAGCTAATGGGCATAATCTATGAGAACACCGCCTCTACGCTCGGCATCGCTGCTGCGCTCACTTGGAACGGCGAGAGCTGGAGCACGGAAACGAACCTGAGCACCGCGATCGGCACCACGAACGACGCCCAACGCGGCTTGGACCTCCAATACTTCAAGGAGGGTGGCAACGCCATGGCTGTGTTCAGCAACGGCACCGCGGACGCCGCATACGCAATCTGGAACGGCTCCGTATGGGCTAACTTCAGCACGCTTCCAACTGACGGCTGTACCGGCACCGTGCTCTGGATCGAGCTCGCGCCTGGCGCGAACGGCACGATGTTCGAGATCGACCTCGACGCGAACGGAGACATCTGCGCCAACGTCTGGAACGGCACGGCATGGAACGGCAACGTGACGCTCGAGACCGCCACGACCGCGACGGCCACTAAGCGCATGTCAATCGCGACCGAGACCCTCTCCGGCGACGGGCTCGCAGTATGGGACGGCACCACCGCAGGAGTCATCGAGATCTGCACGTTCAACTTCACTCAACCACTCTCATCTGCCAACTGGTGCACGACAAGCACCGCCACTGCTGATGCCGGACTCGCGCATGAGTACATACGGACGGCGTCGCACGACACGAGCGACCGCATCATGATCATCGGAGAAGAACGCGCCCAAGCGGACATCAACGCGATCGAATGGAACGGCACCACGCTCGGCGCGTCAGGCGTCCCCACCCAGATAGAAGCGAGCGCAGAGACCGCGGGTGACGGCCTCGCGGACGTGACGTACACCACGATCAACAACGGCGCCTTGGTCGTCTTCGATGACTCCAACGCGGACAACCCGAGCTATCTGCAGTGCACAAGCGCGGCGAACTGCTTCGCAGGCACCTGGACAGCGGCGGCGAGCACAGGCATGACAAACTGCGGCGAGGCCCAGGACCTGGACGTCGTGCGGATCGAGGATGACCCATTCAGCAACCGTTCGATGTTCTATGCGATATCGCAGAACAACCACTACAAGTGCATGCAGCAATGGAACGGCACGGCCTGGGAGACAGGAGTCATCGGCATAGGCGTGGGCGTGCCTAGCGCGGGCGCAGAGACGTTCGACTTCGCGTTCTCCTACGACGGATTCCAGGACCTCACCCCGCCCACCGTCAAGCTCATCGCTCCCGCCAACAACAGCAACTTCACCACAGCGGACAGCGTGACGTTCCAGTTCAATGTCTCCGACGCCTCGAGCATCAGGCAGTGCAACCTCACGATAAACGGCACGGTCAACCAGACGCTGGCCAACGTCTCGATAAACATGACAGTCAACTTCACGCCCATCGTTTTCAGCACCGGGCGCAGGTCATGGAATGTGACGTGCACGGACTACTACAACCTCACGAACACGAGCGAGACTAGACGTTTCAACGTCACGTTCGTGCCTGACACGACAGCTCCTGCGTGGAGCAACAACGTGAGCTTCCCGACAAGCCCACAGGTGTATCTCGAGAACCGGACATACCAGTTCAACGTAACATGGACAGATACGGGCGGGAGCGGGATCGACAAAGTAAAGATTGAGAGCAACTTCACCGGCACGCTCGCCAACATCACGCTCACCGGCGTAGGAACCACTTACAACTACACCACGAGACTCGGCGTAGGCGGCTACGTCTGGAAGCAGTTTGCGAACGACACGAGCGGCAACCAGAACTCCACGCCAACGATGACGCACACGGTGACGCAGGCCTCGCCGGGTCTGAACATAACGGCGAGCCCGAGCGACAATGTGACGTTCGGGACCACGACCACCGTGAGCTGCACCACGAACACGAGTCAGGTCACGATCAGTCTGACAAGGAACGGGACATCTGTCGTAAGTCCCGACATCCAGATGCTCAGCGCGGGCGTCTACAACTACTCCTGTACGACCGCGGGTAACCAGAACTTCACGAGCCAGACGCAGACAATCAACGTCACGGTCGTGCCCGACACTGCCGCTCCGAGCGTGTTCGACGTCGCGCCGACAGCGGGAACTCAGGTGAACGTCTCGACCACCATCACGGTCTCCGCGAACGTGACAGACAATGTCAACGTGAGCAAGGTGACTGCGAATGTCACGTTCCCGAACGGCACTGTCCAGACGCTGACACTGATCAATAGCACCGGCGCGCGCTACAACTCGAGCTTTGCCATCCCTGCGCTGCTCGGCCAGTACAACGTGAGCTACTTCGCGAACGACACGTCCAACAACATCAATGCGAGCGTCACGACGTTCTTCATAGGCAACGACACCGTGAGGCCGGTCGTGAACGTATCGCGCGCGGCGAACGCGTCCGGATCAACGAACGTCTCGCAAGGCAGCCTGGTAAACATCACGGCCAACGTGACCGAGATCCATAGCGGGCTGAACTACACGGAATTCTACATCACGTTCCCCGACGGCGTGAACAGCACTTTCTACGAGATGAACTGCTCGGGCGCGACGCTCTACCAGTGCAGCTACAACTGGAGCAAGACAACCCAGATCGGGCTCTATCGCGCGAGGTTCACCGCGGTAGACCTCGCCAACCTGTCCTCGCTCGCCTCTGATCCGGGCGCGAACGTCACGTTCAACGTGTCGTGCAACAACCTCGCGGACAACGTCTGTCCGGGCAGGACCCTCTGTCCTTCGGACCCTGACTGCGCGTGCACCAACCTCACGTTCTCAGGCACCGCCACGAACTACACGATCGACAACTGCGATATCCGTATCACCGTCGCGCGTGCGAACGTCACGTTCACGGGCGACACTTACGACCAGGGCGACGGCGGAGCCGGCACCAAGAATGTCACGGCGCGCATCGGCGACGTGATCGAGCAGTTCAGCTACTTCATCGGCGTCGACACGTTGTTCCTGCAGCGCGTCGCAGTGATCTACAACAACACGCGCGCCGTCGCGTACAACGGCACGCTGCAGGACATAGCCATCCTGCAGAACTCGTCGACCGAAGCGGTCCTCAGGACGACGTTCGAGGACGCACAGCTCAGGATCACGACAGACATGCGCATCGTGAACAAGAGCAAGACGGTGTCGTACAAGCACACGATCACCAACATCGGAGGTTCGAACGCCACCAATGTCACGCTCAGGATATACAAGGACTACGATATGGACCTGTCCGGCGCGGGCGCGAACACCCGCGACCAGAAGGACACGTACCGCGTGAGCGACGGCCGCAAGATCCAGCACGTCACGAGCGAAGTCAGGCTCGACGTGAACGAGAAGGCCGCGTACGCGAATCCTTACTACACCGTGCAGACCGACCAGGCGGGCGCGAAAGTCACAGGAGTGTTCACCGTGGGCCAGTTCGCGTTCGTGGATGTCGCGCAGGTGAAGCAGAACGAGAGCGAGATCATACCGAGCAGTCCTGTCCTCAACAGCGAAGCGGCGGCGCTCACGGACATCGCAGAGATCTACGCATACTCCGCAGGCGGGCTCGTGCCGGGCCAGAGCATCGTAATCATCGACGGCAGCGCGTCCAGCGACGATCCAGGAAGCATCGGCGCAGAGGTCGCCAACCTCACTGAGTCCTACGCGCTCGTGCTGTTCGACGGCGCGATCCGCAACTCGACAAGCAAGCTCACGAACGTCAGCATAGGTGACCAGTTCAACATCACGGTCGACCTGCAGAACACAGGCAACACGAACAGGACGAACCTCACCCTATACGGATTGATCCTGAACAGCACGGGCAGCGTTGTGCGGAACCTGACTCGTGTCGTAAATGCGACAGCGAACACCACGCAGGATGACCTCTCCATCGGTCTCACCAATAGCACCGGCCTCACGTCTGGTACATACACAGTCAAGGTCGAGCTCTACCAGTCAGGCGAACTCAAGGACACGAGCACGTCCACGTTCACCATCATCGACGCGACGCCTCCGAGCATCACCAACGTCGTTACGACTCCTGCGCTGCCGCTGTTCAACAACGGCACGAGCCAGAACATCAGCATCAACTTCACGAGCGACGAGTTCCCGTTGAACGTCTCGTTCAGGCTTTACAACAGCACCGGCGGACTCGTTAACCTAACAGGACCGTTCATCGTGAACAGCTCATCGCAACTGCCGCTCACGTTCGTCATACCGGCAGGCCTCGCGGACGGCAACTACACCCTCAACATGACAGCGGCGGACAGTTCAAACAACGTGAACACGACGTTCGTCGGCAACATAATCATCGACACCGCAAAACCGAACATCACGAACGTCGTCACGACTCCTGCGCTGCCGCTGTTCAACAACGGCTCGAGCCAGAACGTGAGCGTGAACTTCACGAGCGACGAGTTCCCGTTGAACGTCTCGTTCAGGCTTTACAACAGCACTGGCAGCATCGTGAACCTGACAGGGCCGTTCGTCGTGAACAGCTCATCGCAACTGCCGCTCACGTTCGTCATACCGGCAGGCCTCGCGGACGGCAACTACACCCTCAACATGAGCGCCATCGACCGGGCGGGCAACGAGAACGTGACCTTCCTCGGCAACATCACGATCGACACGGTCAAGCCGAGCATCACGAACGTGACCACCACTCCTGCGCTTCCGATGACGAACACGGGCCAGACGCAGAACGTGAGCGTGAACTTCACGAGCAGCGAATTCCCGATCAACATCACGTTCTATCTCTATAATAGCACGGGCGGGATCACGAACATATCCGGGACCACCACCGTGACAGGCGCAGGCCAGCTGCCGCTCACTTACTCGATCCCCGCGGGACTCGCGGACGGCAACTACACCCTCAACTTCACTTCGATCGACAGAGCGGGCAACACGAACAATACCGCGTTGGGCACGATCATCGTGGATGCCACCGGGCCGAGCATGCTGATACCTGTTCCGACAGCTGCTGCTAACTACACCATCAACAGCACGGTATCCATCTCGATCAACGCCACGGACCTGTTCGGCGTCAGCTTCGTATACGCAAACATCACGCTGCCTAACGGCACGGTCCAGACGCTGAACCTCTCGTTGCTGAGCGGCACGATCTATGGAATCAACTTCACCACACTCAACCAGCAGGGCCGCTACAACATCACTTTCTTCGGTAACGACACAAACGGAAACGTCAACTCCAGCGTGACGACGTTCTTCAACCGCAGACCATACGTCACGAGCTCAATGCTGGACATCGTGAATGAGCTGTTCGCGAACATCAACGTCACCACGAGCGTGCTCAGCAACAGTTCAGGCATGCTGACTCTCGAGCTCATCCCGTTGAACCACACCATCAAACGCATCGTGGTGTTCAACTACACCGAGAACACCCCATACGGTCTGCTCAAGCTCTCCAACCACACGAACGATTCTGGGTTCGACGGCAGCTGGGCGGCCGACCTGAGCGAGCTGAACGCGACCTCAATCAACATTACCGTCACTGTGAGCGGCACGACATTCTGGAAGTGCGGCGACTACAACTTCAGCGCGCTCACGTGCATCGGCGGCTGGAACGAGACGTTCACCGGTCTCACACCGGGCCAGAACGTCACGATCACCCTGACTGCGACCGACCCAGGATTCGGCGATGGCAGTCCTGACGAGGGCACGCCGGATGCTGGTCAATATGATACGTTCGGCGACGGCGACAGCAGCGTAGTCAACACATTCGTGAGCACGCAGACCGACAACGCGGCCTACTTCGCCGCGCGCCGGAACAACGGCGGCGGCGCAAGCCTCGACCTGCAGGTGTTCCTGAACCTCAGCTACAACATAACTCCGCTCATCGCGGCGGGAGTGACGCCGCAGAAGATCACCAATCTCAGCTTCCTCCTCAACTACTGCGCGAACGATGACATAACGGGCGCGTTCACGTGCGGCGGGACGGCCATCGGCGGCACCGCGCGCAACCCGCAGACGATCCAGTTGCTGAACGTGACAAGCGGAGTCTACCAGAACGTCAGCACGTACACTATCAGCGACACGGATCCCAACGAGTTCAA
The DNA here is from genome assembly GCA_016203225.1 of Candidatus Woesearchaeota archaeon. GTDB lineage: Archaea > Nanobdellota > Nanobdellia > Woesearchaeales > ARS49 > DSQK01. The sequence continues at coordinate 7,619 of JACQNC010000009.1, forward strand.
CAAAAGCTTCAGCGTCATCACCGGCGCGAGCGACTTCGTCACCGCCAATAACTTCGTAAACATCCGGTACGGGGTAGACGTCAACATCACCGCCGCAGGAAACGATGCGGCATTCGGAGCCGACTACGCGCCGATGACCGTCACGTACGACAACCAGGCGCCGAACTTCAGCAACAACGTGAGCTTCCCTGCCGGTCCTGCGGTCTACAGCGCAGGCCAGGTCTACCAGTTCAACGTCAGCTGGACCGACAACTACACCGGGATCGACCGCGTCGTCATAGAAGCGAACTTCACCGGCGCGCTCACGAACACCACGCTCACCAACACTAGCAACACGTACAGCCATTCGACCCAGCTCGCGGCCGGCAGCTACACTTGGCGTCAGATCGCGAACGACACGGTCGGCAACGTGAACTTCACCTCGACGATGGCCTACACCGTGTTGCAGGCCAACAGTGCGCTGAACCTGACGCTCAACGGCACGCAGGCGAACATGACCATCACTGCGGGCAGCACAATCAACATCACAGGCAGGACAATTGCGGGCCAGGGCACGCTCGAACTCTTCAGGGATGGTGTGCTCATCAACAGCGGAAGCTCGCCAATCAGCAACCTGAGCACGTTCGGTTCACCGGGCCTGTTCAACATCACGCTCCGGCTGAACAGCTCGCAGAACTTCACGGGCAACCAGACGTCATATTTCGTCTCTATCACCGACACCGTCGCACCGACAGTCACTCTGAACAATCCGCCGAACGGCACGAACACCAGCTCGAACGTAGTGACGTTCAACTGGACCGCGACGGACGACGCGGACACGAGCCTGAGCTGCAGCTTGACTGTCAACGGGACAGTGACAAACAGCAGCGTCGCCAGCGCGAACAACACCGCCACGACCGTGAACGTGCAATTCAGCGGCAATGGCACGCGAAGCTGGAACGTCACGTGCACGGATGACTTCAGCAACGCCGGCAACAGCACCACGCGCATCTTCACGATCGACCAGATCCCGCCGACGCCGAGCAACAACGTGAGCTTCCCGACGTCACCGCAGGTTTATCTGGAGAACAGGACATACCAGTTCAACGTCTCGTGGACAGACCAAGTCCTAGCAGTCGACAAAGTGGTGATAGAGAGCAACTTCACCGGCGCGCTCACAAACATCACGTTGACGCCCATAGGAACGACGTACAACTACACGACACAACTCGCGGTCGGAGGCTATGTCTGGCGCCAGATCGCCAACGACACGGTCGGCAACACGAACACCACCACAACGATGACGTACACGGTCACGCAAGCCACGCCCGGATTGAACATCTCGGCATTGAGCGGCGGAACCGTGACGTTCGGCAGCCAGCTCAACGCGACGTGCGCGAGCAACAGCAGCCAAGTGACGCTCAGCCTGCTGAGGAACGGAACCGCAGTCAGCAACCCCGACACCACCGTCCTCGCCGCGGGCACGTACAACTACACCTGCAACACAACCGGAAGCCAGAACTTCACTGCAAACACGCAAACAATCATCGCGACAGTCAATCAAGCGACCGCGGTCGTCAACCTCACCATCAACGCCACAGACGGCAACTTCACAATCGACCAGTTCACGAACGCGAACCTCACGGCGGTGATCGTCACGGGCGTCGGCAACATCGACATCTTCCGCAACGGCACCGCCGTAGCTACGGGCGCCAGTCCGCTGTCTTCGATCGTCGCGTTCAACCAGGCGGGCGTGTTCAACATCACGGCGCGCCTCAACGAGAGCCAGAACTACACTCTCGCGACCGACACGCACTACATCACTGTCAACGACAAGCAGGCGCCGAACTTCAGCAACAACGTGAGCTTCCCGACGTCGCCGGTCGTGTACGACTCGTCAGCGACGTACCAGTTCAACGTGACCTGGTCGGATAACGTCGCTATCGACAAGGTCTGGATCGAGCACAATTTCAGCGGAACGCTCACGAACGTCACGCTCGCCGGCGTCGGAAGCACATACAACTTCACGTTCGGGCCTTTGGCTGCGGGGACCTACATCTGGAGACAATACGCGAACGACACGAGCGGAAACACAAATGTCACGCAAACGTTCTTCTACACCGTGCTGCAGGCCAACAGCACGCTCAACCTGACACTGAACGGCACGCAGGCGAACATCAGCACAACCACGGGTGGCGTCGTCAACATCACCGGCCAGTTCATCTTGGGTCAGGGCACGCTCGAACTGTTCAACAATGGGACGCTCATCAACAGCGGCAGCGGCATCTTGAGCAACCTGACGACTTTCAGCACGATCGGGGTCTATAATATCACGCTCCGGGTCAACAACACGCAGAACTTCACGGGCAACTTCACTACTTATTTCGTGATTGTGACCGACGCTGCAGCACCGAGCGTGACGCTCAATAGCCCGGTCAATGGGTTCAACACGAGCAGCAATATCGTGACGTTCAACTGGACGGTCACGGATGACACGGACACGAGCTTGAGCTGCGACCTGCGCATCAACGGGACAGTCACGAACTCCAGCATCGCGAGCCCGAACGGCACTGCGACGGCAGTTAACGTGCAGCTCGCCAGCAATGGCACGCGAAGCTGGAACGTCACGTGCACGGATGATTCACTGAACACCAACACGAGCGTCACGCGGACGTTCACTATCGACCAGATACCGCCCACGCCGAGCAACAACATCAGCTTCCCGACATCACCATCCGTCTACTTGGAGAACCAGACATACCAGTTCAACGTCTCGTGGACCGATCAAGTCCTCGCCGTGGACAAAGTGGTGATCGAGAGCAACTTCACAGGTGTGCTCACGAATATCACCCTCGCTGGAGTCGGAACGACGTACAACTACACCACACAACTCGCCGCAGGAGGCTACGTCTGGCGCCATATCGCGAACGACACGGTCGGCAACACGAACACCACCACAACGATGACGTACACCGTAACGCAAGCCACGCCCAGCATCAACATCACGGCTGTGCCCTCGGACAATGTGACTTTCAACACTATCGTGAACGTGACGTGCGTCAGCAACAGCAGTCAGGTCGCGCTCGGCCTGTTCAGGAACGGCACCGGAATCAGCAATCCCAATAGCGCCAACCTCACGCCAGGTGTATACAACTACACCTGCAACACCACAGGCAACCAGAACTTCACCAGCAACAGCCAAAGCGTCCTTGTCACGGTCAACAAAGCCACCGCAGCCGTCAACCTCACCATCAACGGCATAGATGCTGACACGAGCGCGACGAATGGAAGCATCGTGAACTTCACGGCCACCCTCGTGACGGGCGCGGGCAACATCGACCTGTTCAGGAACGGCACGCTCATCGCATCGGGCGCGTCGCCGTTGGAGAACCTCAGCAACATCACGATCGAGGGATTGTACAACATAACGGCGCGCGTGAACGAGAGCCAGAACTTCACTTCGGCGTTCGAGACGCATTTCCTGACCATCACGCCGGCAAACAATTCCGCGCCCGTTGTCACGCTGAACGCGCCTGCCAACAACACTGTGTCCAACAACACGCGTTCGGTGCTGTTCAACTGGACCGCGACGGACGATCTCACGACGTCCTTGACGTGCCGCTTGTTCATCGATGGCGTGCTGAACGCGACCAACACGAGCACGAACAACACGCCTACGACGCTGAACGTGACTGGTTTCACAGTAGGCACGAGAACGTGGTTCGTGAACTGCACTGACGGCACGAACGCGAACGTCTCGGGCACGCGGACGTTCACGATCAACGACACGCAGGCGCCGAACTTCAGCAACAACGTGAGCTTCCCCACATCACCGGTCGTCTACCTGGAGAACCAGACGTACCAGTTCAACGTCAGCTGGAGCGACCTGTTCGGAATCGGCGTCGTCAGGATAGAGAGCAACTTCACGGGTGTGCTCGCGAACATCACGCTCACAGGCGTCGGCGACACGTACAACTATACCACGCAGTTGGCAGTTGGAACGTATGTCTGGCGCCAGATCGCGAATGACACCAACGGCAACCAGAACGCCACAACAACGATGACGTACACCGTCACGCAAGCAACACCCAGCCTAAACCTGACTCTCAACGGCACGCAAGCCAACCTGACCGTCACGACGGGAAGCACGATCAACATCACGGGCAGGATCATCACCGGCGTAGGCAACCTGGACCTGTTCAGGAATGGCACACTGATCAACACAGGCGGTTCGCCGTTGAGCAACCTGAGCGTGTTCGGCACGCCGGGACTGTACAACATCACGCTCAGGCTGAACGGCACGCAGAACTTCACGGGCAACTTCAGCACGTTCTTCGTGACCGCTATAGACAACACCACGCCGAGCGTGACGCTGAACAATCCGCCGAACGGTTTCAACACGAGTTCGAACGTAGTGACGCTCAACTGGACCGCCTCGAACGGAGACGATCCGATACTGAACTGCAGCGTCAACGTGAACGGAACGTATACAAACATCTCTGTGGACAGCCCGAACGGTACGGCGACTACCGTGAACGTCGCATTCACGGGCAACGGAACGCGGAGTTGGAACGTCACGTGCAGCGACGATGCTGCGCTGACGAACTTCAGCGTGACGCGGACATTCACGGTGGACCAGATCACTCCGACGCCGAGCAACAACATCAGCTTCCCGACATCGCCGCAGGTCTATCTGGAGAACAGGACATACCAGTTCAACGTAACCTGGGCAGACCAAGTGCTTGCTGTGGATACAGTGAGGATTGAACAGAACTTCACAGGAGTACTGACTAACGTAACGTTGACGCCCATAGGAACGACGTACAACTACACGACACAACTCGCGGTCGGCGGTTACGCATGGCGCCAGATCGCCAACGACACGGTCGGCAACACGAACACCACAACCACGATGACGTACACCGTCACGCAAGCCACGCCCGGACTTAACATATCAGCATTGAGCGGCGGAACAGTCACGTTCGGAAACCAGCTCAACGCGACCTGCACGAGCAACACCAGCCAAATCACATTCAGCCTATTGAGGAACGGAACCGCAGTCAGCAACCCCGACACCACCGTCCTCGCCGCAGGCACGTACAACTACACCTGCAACACCACCGGCAACCAGAACTTCACTGCCAACAGCCAGACCAACATCCTGACCGTCAATCAAGCGGCCGCCACGGTCAACCTCACCATCAACGCCACAGACGGCAACTTCACCGCAGAGAACGGCAGCATCGTGAACTTCACGGCCACCCTCGTCACGGGCGTCGGCAACATCGACCTGTTCAGGAACGGCACGCTCATCGCATCTGGAGCGTCGCCGTTGAGCAACTTGAGCAATATCACCGGCGTGGGCGTTTACAACATCACTGCGCGCGTTAACGCCAGCCAGAACTACACGGCCACGACCGACACCCACTTCCTGACTATCGTTGCGGCGTTCTTAAACACCGCTCCAATAATCACGCTGAACGCGCCTGCCAACAACACCCAGATCAACAACACGCAGATCGTGACGTTCAACTACACCGCGACGGACGACTTCAACGCGTCGTTCTTCTGCACACTGAACATCAACGGCACCGCGAACACGACGAATCTGACCGTGAACAACACTCCGACGCTCGTCACGCTCACGACGCTGCCTTTCGGGAGCAGTTCCTGGAGAGTGAACTGCACCGACAACGCGAGCCTGCCGCTCGCGACCACGAGCGGGACGCGGTTCTTCAGCATCAATGACACCGCGATACCTAGCGTGAGCACGATATTCCCGACGAGCGCCAATGAGGACGTGGCTACGAACTTCACGGCCAACGCGAGCAACGGCGCGGGGATCGCGTCGTGCAACCTGTTCATCAATGGGACGAACAACGGCAGCATGACCGTCTCTGGAGGCCTAGCGAACAGGAGCGTCACTTTCGCCCAGCCTGGGACGTACATCCTGCTCGCGAACTGCACCGACCTGAGCGGCAACGTGAACGACACGAGCAACACGACCGTGACGATCCTGGACGTCACCGCACCGACCGTGACCATCATCAGTCCGATCGCGACCGTCTATACGAACACGTCGGTGTTCATCAATCTCACGTCATCTGACAACGTGGCGGTCAGCACAATCTATTACAGGTACAATGACAGCCTTGGGAACCTGAGCGCGAACTTCACCTACAATGTAACCCACTTCAGGACTTTCAGCGATAACAGCACCGTGACGCTCACGGCGTTCGCGAATGACACCTCAGGCAACAACGCGTCCGCGGCGGTGACGTTCAGCGTCAACGTGAGCGCTGCGCCCGACAACACCAGCCCTGCGATATCCGGAATCAACGTCAGCAACATCACGAACCAGTCCGCGAGGGTCAACTGGACGACGAATGAGGGCTCTAACAGCACGGTGCTCTATGGCACGAACGCGTCTAATCTCAACCTGACGAACGGCTCCTCCTCGCTCGTGACCGCGCACTCGATCGTGCTCGTGAGTCTGAACAACAACACGCAGTACTTCTTCAACGTGACCAGCTGCGACTCGAGCGCCAACTGCAACAGCACAGGCATCTTCAACTTCACCACTCTGCAGACCTTCGACCTCATCGCGCCGACCGTCATCAGCCAGGCGCTATTCCCGCGCGCAGTGATCCGCGGCAAGGGTGTGCAGATGAACCTTTCCGCCACGGACGACATCGCGGTCGACAAGAGCCTCGCGAACGTCACTCTGCCCAACGGCAGCGTAGTGCTGCTCACGCTGAACACGACATACACGACCGTTATCGAAGGCAGGCACAACGTGACGTTCTTCGTGAACGACACCGGCGGCAATCTCGGGTTCGGCAATGACACATACTTCATCGTGGCGAATGCGACGAACTACAGCAAGAACGTGACCGATTTCAACAACACAGGCATCCCCGTCGTGGAGCGGATCACGTTCCCTGGCACAGACGACGTCATAAACAGCAGTATCACGTTCACGGGCACCGTCGTGCAGGAATTGCCTGACACGCCCATGGACTACGTGTTCGATACTCACAGCTCGATGCTCAACGTGGAGTTCCGCGAATTGAACATCAGCAACTGCACAGGCGTAAGGCTCGGCATGGATCTCTTGCCCTCTCCAGTGACCGGTTACCTGGTGAGCTATGGCGTCGTGCACGCCTGCAGCTTCGCCAATGCCGAGGTGCATGTCGCGTACAACGGAACAAGCGTCACTACTGAGAGCAACCTGCACATCGATGTGTGCAGTTCGTGGGATTTCGCGAACAGGACCTGCACGGGCAGTTTCACAGAGGTCTCTGGCGCGTTCCAGAACACGACGGGCGACTACTTCGCGTTCAACGTGACTAGCTTCAGCGGATTCAGCATCCGCGAGACTGCAGCAGGAGGCGGTGGAGGCGGAGGCGGCGGCGGTGGAGGCGGAGGCGGAGGCGGCGGACCGCCCGCGGTGCCTCCTGTAGTCACTCCGCCCTACGTGCCGGTCGTGCCTGTGTTGCCCTTCTGCGAGGAGACCTGGGTGTGCGACGACTGGGACGCATGCGCCGACGGAGTGCGGACGCGCACGTGCGAGGACGAGAACTACTGCGGTACGACCGATGATCAACCGCAACAGGCAGAGGCCTGCGCGCCGCCCGAGGAGCCTGGCGTGCTGCCTCCGTTCGAGATCATCGCGAAGTTGGGGCTGGCCGACCTGCTGAGGGTCTGGCTGCCCGTGATAATCGGCATCCTGGTGTCCGCGTTGGTGCTCGCGCTGTTCATCTTCCTGTACATCGAACGTCAGGAGTTGATCGTCTCGCACGAAGTCCACATAATGGCAGAGGAGAACGAGATACTCGTGCCTGGTGAGTTCGTCATGCTTGCCGATCGCGTCCTGGACAAGATATTCACCGCGACGCCTGACGAGCATCTCTGGCATCGCCTGTACGCGCAGTATCCTCCGCTGGTGGTCAGGATCTGCCGGCTTGTGCTGCTGGACGCGAGCCGCGACCTGAAGAAGTGGGCCGAGCGCAAGGAACCTGTGCGGATCGAACAGCACTATGAATACATCGGTTACAGGACGTTCGTCTCTACGGTGCGAGCGCTGGTGCGCGCGAAGCTGGTGGGGATCCCTGTGCACGTCGTCTCGAAGGAGGGCAAGATGAGACGACCTCCCGGCAAAGGGTACGAGGTGATCGATGAGTATCCTGAGGTGAAGAAGGAGGAGACGCACCATCCGGAGAAGGTCCCGATCCAGACGATGGCCCTGGCCAACCACGCTGATGTCAAGCGCGCGCTGCAGCTGCTGAGGCAGGGTCCTGGTCTGATGGTCTTGAGCATAGACGGACTCCACGAAAAGGGAGGGAACGCGCTGCGGACGGCCGTGAAGAGATTGCGGCACACCGCGCAGGCGACAGAGGGGGATATCATAAGCATGAGCACGAGCTGGATCGTCGTGACGAACGGCATCCCTATCGAGAAAAAATACCACAAACGGAGGTGACTGCATGGGACTATTCGATTGGCTGAGCTCCGACGGCAAGATGATCAGGGAGAAGATCATCGTGACGCAACGTACGCGGATCTCGGCATTGGAACAGGAACTGAACGAGATAAAGAAACTGCATGACAAGAAGGAGGACGAACTTAACAGGACGCGTGACTCGCACGAACGCTCCAAGGAACGCCTGATCGAGCAGATCGTGAAGCTCAGCGACAAGTTCGCCGGACTGAACGAGCGCTCGATGAACGTCGCGCACGAGAACGCGCGCCTGAAGCTGTTGTTGCACCAGAAGAAGGGGAAGTGACTATGCGTGCCATGTCGTGGCTGTCGCGCGCTCATACTGTGCGATGGCGGTCATCAGGTCGGAGTGAGCCGCGCCCTGTAGGCTGGCCACTGAACATTCGGGAGCCGCGAGGTAGTCTTGCATGGGCCGGATGACCTCAGTCGTATACGCGGAGAGCTTGCCGTTTGCCCGCATCGCGAGACGGCGCCCTTTGCCGTTCGGCACGAAAGTGCGTTCTGCGAGGCCTGTCTCGATGAGCGCTTCGAGGAAGTCGCTCACCTGTTTGACTGTGAGGTCTGCGGCTGTCGAGAGTTCCTGCACGGTCGCGCCATCATGGCTTGCAAGGAGGCAGCGGACATGACCTTCGAGGTTGCCGCGCATCGCGAACAGGCGGCTGATTGGAACGCCATGCTCGAGCGAATTGGACAGCCTGAACCGCGCGAATGGTGCGAGGATTTTGCCTTCGGAGTTCAGACTGAAACGCGCGGATCTGGGCGAGTACTCGGCTTCGACATAGGGCGCGAGGGACGCGTTGGGATTCATGTTGGTGCAAATGTGGTACCGCAATGCGTTTGGAGTTCCAGGCACACGGCTGGTGCCCACCAACTCTTCAGCGTCGGAATGGAGCTCGCCCACGGTCTTGGGTTCGTCTCCGAGAAGGTAGCCTGCCAACAGGCATTTGAGTTCTGAATCAGTGGCTCGCAGGAGAGCCTCAGCAGCATCATTGACCATCTTCACTCACAACCTTCGCGGCCAGGGAAGGTTATAAAAAGCTTCCTGAAGAACCAGAGAATAGCTGCACGTCCCCGCATCCGTTGCAGTTCCCAAGCAGGTTGGTAGTCGCATGATGGCTGTCGATTCGATTGCGATGAAGCCACGTCAATCGTGCTTGGGACGCATCACGCCGGGGGACGCCAGCCCTAAGAACGATAAACAACCATGCACAAACTAAAGCCGATACCAGACACGGAAAGCCTCGCGTTCAAGGAGAGGTTCATCGAACGGTATAGCAAGCTGACCGATTGGGAGACGTTCAAGAAGTACTCGTTATCGTTCCTGCGCAAGAGCATCCGCGTGAACACGCTGAAGATCTCGGTGCACGACTGCGTGGCGCGCTTGTCTGATCGGTTCCTCCTGGAGCCGATCCCGTGGTGCAAGGAAGGGTTCTGGATCGAGCACAAGGAAGGACGGTTGGATGTAGGCAACACGGTCGAGCATGCGCTCGGACTGTACTATGTCCAGGAGGCGGCTTCGATGATCCCTCCCGTCGTGCTGGACTGCCAGCCGGGCGAAGTCGTGCTGGACATGGCCGCGGCGCCTGGCTCGAAGACGACGGAGATCGCGCAGATGCTCTGGAACACGGGCGTGCTGGTCGCGAACGACCTGACTGGCGATCGCCTCGCGGCGTTGGGCGTGAACCTGCAGAGGTGCGGCGTGCTGAACTGCATCATGACTCAGCTGCCGGGCCAACGCATCTCAGGCGTAGAATTCGATCGTGTCCTGCTCGACGCGCCATGCTCCGCGACAGGGACCATCAGGAAGTCGCTCAAGACCGTCCAGATGTGGAATCCTGACATGGTGAAACGGCTCACGCTCACGCAGCGGAAGATGCTCGAGAACGCCTATCGCGTGCTGAAGCCCGGCGGCACGCTGGTGTATTCGACTTGTTCCCTCGAGCCCGAGGAGGATGAGGGCAACATCAGCTGGTTCCTTGAACAACATCCGGAAGCGAAGCTCGGCGAGATCGACCTGCCGATCAAGCGCGGCCCCGCGGTCACGGAGTTCGAAGGCACTGAATTCAATCCAGAAGTCAGGAAATGCCTGCGCTTGTGGCCGCAGGACAACGACACTGAAGGTTTCTTCGTCACGAGGATCCTGAAACCGAAGGACGCTTAATCCTTTCTCGTGAGCCAGGGCTCGATCTCCCGCAGGCGCATCTCCAGGCTTGCGGTATCTTTCGCGGTGTTGTTATCGAAATCCATCTGCGCGCTCGCGTGGTTGTTCCCTGCGCCGTAGAGTATCGCCCGCTGATTCAGGAGTTTCGCGACATAACCCACCGTATAGCAACTGCCGTCGGTGGTCTCGCGCACCACTACGAGATCATATGCCCGGGTCTTGAGGAGCTGGCGCGCATCGGCGAGCGTTGAGTCGGTAATGATGACCGTGACGTGATCATCCCGTGTACGTCCGGTCAGGCAGGGCAATTCTTCGAAGGTCGCTTCTATATCCTTGCTTGCGAAGAATGCCTGCGCCGGCTTGCTGACTTCACCGTTGACGCCTACCAGCAGGACTTTGCACTGCCGTTTGACCTGAGGTCGGACATAACGCGAAGGAGTGTACGGAGGCGCTGAGACCGGCGGTTGTGGTTTCGCGGCACGTTTTTCGATGCTATATCCGTCGTTTCGCTCTTCGTTGACCATCTTCACTCACCTATTGCGTATACCAGTATGGTGAGATATGTCAGATATATAAGTATTCTGACAAAACACCTCACGAAAGCCTTAAATAGACTGATTTGTTTATACTTTGACATATTCGTGGCAAAATCTGTGAGTGAAGATGGTGCCACCCAGGTTTCATGATGACAACCAGCATCAACCAGCACGTGTGGCACCTCATCCAGGGCGACCTTGCGATCCAGAAGGACCTCGCGCGCAAGACGATCAACATGCGCGCGCTGGCCAAGTACCTCATCAAGAAACACCATCTCGGATACTCGCTCGACAGCGTCATCTCAGCCATCCGACGTTTCCAGAGCAGGGAGACGTTCGAGGAGGAGGAACAGTCACTTCTGCGAATCTTCAAGGACGCCCACATCACGACAGAGAACAACGTGGCAGTCATCACGCTGGGCATCTCAGCGTCGGAGTTCCACCAAAGATACTGCCGCACAGACCGCCCGAATAACCACTCGATGAAGATCCTCACAGCCACGCGGGGCGTCAAGCTCATAATCGACCAGCGCGAACTCGAAGGAATGAAGCGGTTGTTCGCGAAGGAGGAGATCTCCGCGACCGAGACCGATCTCAGCGAGCTGAGCGTCATCGTGAACGAAAAGGCCGCGCAGACAAAGGGAGTGATCGCGCGGCTGGCGTCGGAGCTTGCGTTGAGCAACATCAACATCCACGAGCTCATCGTCGCGATGCCGGAGTTCCTGATATATGTCAAACACAAGGATCTGGTCAAGGCGCACGATAGCCTGTTGAAGCTGAGCAAGAACGCGTGAGAGACATCGCGTTTCTCCCCCGGCAGTTTGGTAGTCGCTTTATCGGTGTCGATGCGATAAAAATAACACCACTACCAATCTGCTTGGGCAGCAATATTCAGGCTCATCGCGCAGGGGACTACGAAGGTTTCTACGCAACGTTCAAACCACCATTCTCGGATAGTGACGCACTCTTTTAAAGCGAGAGTTCTCGTCCAAGCGCATGGCTATCCGCGTCGCCATCAACGGATTTGGAAGAATAGGTCGTCAGGTTCTACAGGCAGGCATCGATGATCCCTCGATCGAATGGGTGGCTGTGAACGACCTCACCGACACGCACACGCTCGCGCACTTGCTGAAGTACGACAGCGTGTTCGGGAAGTTCCCGGGCACGGTCGATCATACGGACAATGAGATCGTCGTGAACGGCAAGCGCATCAAGGTCCTGAATGAGAAGGACGTCACAAAGCTCCCTTGGAAAAGCATGAACATCGACGTCGTAGTTGAGAGCACCGGCCTGTACACGAACCATGAAGGCGCAGCACAGCATCTGACTGCTGGCGCGAAGAAGGTCGTCGTCTCGGCGCCGTGCAAAGGCCCCGACATCACCATCGTAAAAGGCGTCAACGAGCACTTGTATGACAAGAAGAAGCATCACATCGTCTCGAACGCCAGCTGCACCACCAACTGCCTCGCGCCCATCGTCAAGGTGTTGAACGACAATTTCGGAGTCGAGCGCGGCGTCATGATCACTGCGCACAGCTACACTTCAGACCAGCGCTTGGTCGATTCTCCGCACAAGGACCTTCGCCGCGCGCGCGCTGCGGCGATCAACATCGTCCCAACGTCCACCGGCGCCGCGCAGACCGTGGCCGAGACCATCCCGGAACTGAAAGGCAAGCTCACCGGCATCGCGTGGCGCGTGCCCACCCCTGACGGCAGCATAGTGCAGTTCTCGTGCACGATCAAGAAGCCCGCGACGGCCGAGAAGATCAACTGGCTCTTCTCAGAGGTCGCCAAGTACCACCTCAAGGGCATCGTCGAATACTCAGAGGAGCCGCTCGTCAGCAAGGACATAATCAAGAACTCCCACAGCTGCGTCTTCGATGCGCTAAACACAATCGTCATCGATGGCATCTTCGTCAGCGTGTCAGGCTGGTATGACAACGAGTGGGGATATTCCGTGCGCATGATCGACGTGATCAAGCTGGTGGCGCCATGAACCTTGTCTACGTCTGCCCGAAGTGCGGCCTGCAAGCGCACCACGCAGGCACGTGCCCGAAACATAAGGTCGCGCTCGAGAAGCGCTGCGCGCACTGCGGCAATCCCCCTGAACACTGCATCTGCAACTGACCATGTGCAAACAAAACCTCGGAAAACTGGACCGCACGTTCAGGTTCGTGCTGGCCATCTGGTGGATGAGCGCTTGGGCGCCGTCCTTCAGCAATGGCTGGGCCAACCTGGCGGTGTACATCATCGCGTGGATCGCCCTCATCGAGGCGTTCGCGGGCTACTGCCCGCTCCACGACTGGTGCGGAATCAACAACAAGAACCAGTGAACAGGAACGTCCTGGCGCTGCGTTCGTCGTAGTCATACGCTTGCCGTTCTCGAGCTCATCGTCCCCTGCGTTCGTTCCCAAGCAGGTTTGTCGTAGCTTTACGAGCATCGAATCGATAGCATTGAAGCAGCCGTAACAGCCTGGGACGTCGGCAGGTGTCATGCAAAAGTTTTAATAGCACGAGCCTGCGCGTTTTACTAGAAAAAGATGGCATTCCGCACGCTGAAAGACATCGACATGTCGCATAAGCGCGTTCTGGTGCGGGTCGACTTCAACGTGCCGTTGGACGCTAAAGGCCGCGTCGCGGATGACACTCGCATCCGGGCCGCGCTGCCCACCATCAACTATCTGCGTTCTAAGAAATCAATAGTCATCCTTATGACGCATCTCGGCCGACCTGAGAAGGTCGAGGACAGATTCCGTTTGGACGCGGTGGCCGTGCGGTTGTCGCGGCTGCTCAAGGCGCGAGTCCACAAATTCGATGATGTCGTCGGCAGCGACGTCGAGGATGCGGTGGGAGAGCTCTCATGGGGCGAGGTATGTTTGCTCGAGAACCTCAGATTCTATCCTGAAGAGGAACGTGATGATGAATGTTTCGCGAGCGAACTCGCGAGCCTGGCTGACATCTACGTGAACGATGCGTTCTCGGTCTCGCACCGTGCACACGCGAGCGTGCACGCCATCACGAAGCTCCTGCCGAGCGTCGCGGGCTTCCAGATGCAGCACGAGATCGAGACGTTCGATCGGGTCTTGCACCGGCCGAAGCGTCCGTTCATCGCCATCATGGGCGGCGCGAAGGTGAGCGACAAGATCGAGGTCCTCGAGAACCTGCTCGCGAAGGTCGATGCGTTGCTCATCGGCGGCGCCATGATGTTCACGTTCCTGAAAGCGACCGGTCTCGAAGTCGGGAAAAGCAAGGTCGAACCCGACAAGTACGCATTGGCCAGGAGGCTGCTCAAGAAGAGCCACCGCAAGCTCATCCTGCCGATCGACTGCGTCGTCGCATCATCGCCGAACACCCGGGGCAGTGTCGTCGATGCCACAGCCATCCCGAAGAACGTGATGGGACTGGATATCGGTCCTAAGACTGTTGAAGTCTATCGGCAGATCCTCGCAGAAGCGAATACCATCGTCTGGAACGGTCCCGTAGGCATGTTCGAGCTCGCGCGGTTCGCCAAAGGCACCAACGAACTGGCGAAAGCGATCGCCAAACTCAAAGCGGTGAAGATCGTCGGGGGCGGCGACACGATCGACGCCATCAACAAGCTCGATCTCGCATCGCGGTTCACGCACGTCTCTACAGGCGGCGGCGCATCATTGGATTTCCTGGCAGGCAAGACCTTGCCGGGGATCCGCGCATTGGAGGAGAATGTGCCGCGGATCAAGAAGGCTCAGTTGATCCGAAGGTTTATACCGCACCCGTGAGCGACATCGATCACGCGTCGTCTCATTCCTGTGATGTTTTCCTCACCTGTCTGTGCGGATCGCATGGCAGACTTCTGTTCCGTCTCAGACAAATCGCGCGTGACACGTTGGACGCGCTCTTTCGCAGCAGCGAGATCGTGGAGCACGGGAAGGAGGTCTGCCTGGCCGAGAAGCTTGATTTGTGTTTGTGTGAGGTTGCCATAGTCCTTCAGGAACGCGCTTAGCGTAGCCGAGTTGAATGCGTCCATTGCGGTCAGGACCTTCTCTTTCTTCTTGTCCTTGAGTTCTATGCGGTCTGCGACGACCTCTTTGCGCATCGCGACCAGGATGTGCAAAAGCTGCAGGCCTCTATCGCGCGCCAGAGTCTCGATAGGATTCGCGAGGTAGTCCTTGACGAGCTGATGGTGCATGGTCATGCGTTCATACTTCTTTAGGGCCGGCTCGATCGCGGAGAACTGCTCGAGCATGCCTTGCCTGAAGGTCTTGAGTTTGTTGGCGACGTCTTGGGTCTGGGACTTGAGTCGGACGAGTTCCTTGTGTTCGGGGCTGGATTCTATGCTTGAGACCGCATCCTGCGCCTGTTTCAGTTCTGTGCGGAGCCGTTCGCCTCTTTCCTCGCGCGAGCGCGTCTCTTCACTATCGCGTTGCTGGTCGCTGATCGCCCGGGACAGATCATCGATCGCGGTGCCGAGCGCGTCCAGTCCGTCCAGGCGTCGCCTGATTCCGCGGAGAGCCGTTGCGTGTTTTGCGATCGCGTCGACTTGGCGCACGAGTTCCTTGGTCTCGTTCGCCAGGAAGTTCTGTAGTATCTGGAATGCGCGCTGGATGTCCTCTGAGAACTGTTTCACACGCTGCTGGACGTGCTGATCGAAGGACGGCAGTTCCTCGGGCGTCGCGGGCGGAGTGATGCTTCGCAGGAAACGTTCGGCGGCCTTGAGGAACTGGTCGCGGTTGCCATCAAGGAAATGGCGCTCGCGTTCCTGGATCTTGGGGTTGAGGAGTCCGGCACTCCTGAGCGCATCGATCCCTTTGCCGAGCTCGTCGATCGCGGCGCGGAGCTCTGGGGCGCTCCTGTCGAGGTCGTGCTGCGCCGTCTCGTACAGGTCTTTGCGCTTTGACAAGTACCAGTCACGCAATCCCGCGAGCGGGACCGATTCGACCTGCGCTGCGGGTTTCGCGCCGAAGAGACGTTGGAAAAACCCCATGACATGGCGCGGATAGCGATGCTATTTTAGGTTTGTGTACGGCTCAGTAGAAAGTCACCTTCTGGCAGCGCGAACAAGGCGCCGTTCTTGAACCGGCGATTGGTGCTTGCAATAGGTCATAACGAGGGGCAAGCATGTGAGCGCGAGACTTTCTACTGAGCCTTTGTGTACAAAAGCAATATATAGCGCACATCCTGAGGCAAACCCATGCGCAAGGTCTCCGAAAAGAACGTGCATCGCAGGATCGCTCTGGAACGCATTGATCGCCTTTTCGAGCTCGCGCAAGCCATTTTTTCCCGGGAACCTGCGCTTGCTGACAGATACGTCGCGATCGCGCGCAAGATCCAGACGCGGTTCAAGGTTCGCATGCCTCGTGAGCTGAAAGGCAGGTTCTGCAAGAAATGCGGAGCATACTGGGCACCTGGCAAGACTGTGCGCATCCGTACTCGCGAGGGCAAGGTCGTCTATTTTTGCTTGCGGTGCAAGGGATACCGCAGGATTCCGACAAAAGATTGATATAGCCGCACGTTAATCTACTTAACAGAACAACAAGGTCCTGTTAATCTATTTAACATTCTCGATAACAATCTAACATCAAAAAGCTTAAAAATGAGCACTGTTAACTCGATTAACGGTAATCGTGAGCCCAAAAGAGGAGTCGAGGATTGAAACCAAACAGCAGGGTTCTCCCTGTCCTCAGAACGCGACAGCAAAAGTCATTTTCACGTATGCGATCGAGCACCTATCCAAGACCGACAAGGTGCGATTCTATTATGCGCTGAAAGGCCGCGACGGAAAGACCGGCATCGTGAAACAATGGAGCATCGAGCAGCTCGGTCGCGCGGTGCTGCTCGTGCCTGAATCGCACGAGAACGACGTGCGTGATTTCCTCGCGTTCTGGAAGTGCGCGTTCAACTCGCGGCGGGTGTGGCTAGTATGAGACGCACGACGCTCGCCGCATTGATCCCATGGTACGTCCTCGCGACCGTGCTCGTTGGCGTGCTCGCGACGAGCGCGCTGTTCCTCGCTCAGCCCGGGACTCCGACAGGATTCGCGGTCGACGAGCCGACCGCGACAGGGACGTTGGCGAGTTCGCAGCATACTGAGACTAGCGAACAAGCATCGGCGACGCCGCAGCTCGTGCAAACGCCACAATCATCGCAGACGATCGGGACATCGAGCCTCGGCATCGCAACGGACATTTCGGCATGCGGAACGCTATCGACGCCTAACAGCACGCTGATTTCGAACGTATCAGCGACAGGCACGTGCTTTGTGTTCAGCGTTGATGATGCATTCCTAGAATGCAACGGGTTCACAATCACGTTCCACACGAGTTCAACCGCGACAGCCGATGCAGGCGTCACGGCGTTGGGTAGGAACAACGTCACGGTCAAGAACTGCATCATCAGGAGAAGCAATGCGGCAACGGGGTTGACATACAATATCAACTTCACCACGACGACGAACAGTTTCATCCTCAACAACACCATCTCCACCGACGGATCGAGCGGCATGCGCGGAATCGGATTGCTCACCAGTTCCAACAACAATGTCGTATCCGGCAACACCATCGCCACGAATGGCACCGGCAGTAGCAACGATGCCATCGCTCTCAGCTCGAGCTCCAACAACACGCTCTCGAACAACGCGATCACCACCTTCGGAACGAACAGTAACCGTGGCTTCAGCGTCGTTACCAGCTCCAACAACACCATCACCAACAACACGATCTTCGCCAGAGGCACAACCACTGACAACATCGGCATAGACCTCTTCGCCAGCTCCAGCAGCAACATCGTGTCCAACAACACGATATTCACCAACGGCACGAGCAGCAACTATGGCATCGAACTCCTAATTAGCTCCAATAACAATTTCATAGCGGGTAACCGGATCTCTACGAATGGAACTAACGACAATTGGGGCATTTACCTAGCCTCCACTTCCAACACAAACATCTTCATCAACAACAATGTGACGACGCGCGGCACTGGCAGCTACGGCGTTTCTATCTCTGCTTCGAATGGTTCATTATTCAACAATACCTCCCTCAACAGTCCTGCCGAGTGGGCATCCATTGGCATCGGGACATTCAATAACTTCACCAACACGAGCTTCATCACGAGCAACGGCGGCGTGCGGTTCGCTGAGAGGATCCAGCTTAACGGCACGCTGAACATCACGCGTAGCAAGTTCAACACCAGCTTGAACAACACATTCCTGAATGTCACTAACCTCACACAACTCAACCAGAGCGCGTTCATAACTCTCAACCTGGCCGGGCTCGGGTTCACGCAGCCGGACCCTTCCGTGAACTTCACCGATGGCACGGGCTTTGTCGCATGCCCCGCGAGCGTCTGCACAGAACAGAGCTTCTCGGACGGCATCTTCACGTTCAACGTCAGCCACTGGACGAGCTTCGCGGCGGCGGATGTGGCGAGCACATGTGGGACGATCACTACTTCCGCAACACTGATCAACAACGTAAGCGCGACAGGTACCTGTTTCACGTTTGGCACAAACAACAGCTTCCTCGACTGCAACGGGTTCACGATCATCTACGACAATGGCGGGAGCGGTGGCGATTCCGCGATCCTCGCATCGAGTGGTGTGAATGTGACCGTGCGGAACTGCAACATAGTCGACAACAACTCTGGCGGAGCGTTTGGCATCGGCATCAATTTCACGAACGTCAACGACAGTCTCATCTTCAATAACACGATTCAGACGAACGGCACCAATGACAATTACGGAATTCTCCTGCTGATGAACGCCCACAGGAACCGGGTGAGCGCGAACACGATCCGGACACAAGGCTCGGCGGGCATCAATTATGGAATCTTCGCGGACGCGAACCTCGCCAGCGGGGTCTTCAACAATAGTTTCAACAATATCAGCGATAACAACATTCGCACGAACGGCAGTACGCAGAACTACGGCATCGGTCTTGAGGTCGTAAACAACAACACTGTTGCGAACAACAATGTCACCACGCAGGGAACCAGCAACTTGAACACCGGTATCGACGTTATTGGCACTGCCAACAACATCACCAACAACACCGTTCGTACCAATGGCACCAACTTCAATCGCGGCATTCGTGTCTCAAATGCCGGCTGTTGCAACCTCGTAACTAATAATACGATAAACACGGGCGGCAGTGCGGGCCTGAATGTCGGTCTGCTCATCAGCATCGAGAATAATACCATCAGAAACAACACAGTACAGACTAACGGCACAAGTAGCAATTATGCCGCTGAGATCGACAGCAACGGAAATATCCTGCAGGGCAATAATCTACGGAGCGGAGGGACATCTTCTGCCAGCGAAGGCGTTTATCTCGCTTCCGACAGCAATAGCGTCACGGACAACCTCATCAGTTCCTCACTGGCGCCCTCGGGCACGGCCTTGGAGGTGACGGGTAGCGGCGCCGCGGGGAATAATAGCGTCTCAGATAACGAAATCATTGCGGGATCTGCCAGCATAGGGATCCGAGTCGCGGCTATGCCGAACAACCGGTTCTACCGAAACCGCGTATCTGCCGACGGCCGTGGCGTTTTCATCGTTGGCTCAAACAACAACACGTTTGTCAATACCACCATCAATACGAGCAGCACGAGCCTCTATGCAATCGACGTATTCACGGGCAATACGACGCAGTTCAACCACACCACGTTGATCGCTGCCGGATTATGGATCACGACCGCAGCCGGCACGTTCACAAACTTCACCAACGTCACGTTCCAGGCAGGAAACGGCAGCATTAATTTCCCTGCGAGGATACAACTAAACACCACCGCCATCACCCAAGCAAAACTCAACATCAGCGCCAACCGCGCATTCCTCAACGCGACCAACTTGACATTCCTCAACACCAGTGCAGTCATCACGCTGAACGGCCTCAACGTGACAAATCATGACCCTGCCGTCGATTTCGAGGATGACGGCACGTTCGCGACCTGCGACGCGAGCGTGTGCACCGAAACCACCGACAGCGCGGGCACGTACGTGATGAACGTGAGCCACTGGACCTCGTTCAGCGCCACTGAATCAGGCAGTTCCTGCGGCAATCTCACTACATCAACAACGCTCATCAACAATGTATCGAGCACGGGAACCTGCTTCCAGATCAATACAGACAACATCTACCTTGATTGCGCAGGCTACACGATCACGTACGGGACAGGTGGAGCGAGCGGCACGTATGGAATAAACGGAACTTCCCGCGTCAACGTCACCATCCGCAACTGCAAGATTGTCGAGGGCCCTGGAGCCGGGATCAACACTGTTGCAATCGGGTTCTCCAGTCTCAATGCGAGCCTGATCGTAAACAACACAGCCAATGCGAGCACAACCAACGGCATGGGGATCTATGCCGCATCGAGTTTCAACACCACCTTCAGCCACAACGTAGCCCGCGGCGATGATGATGGCATCTTTATCGGGGGCGCAAATGACACCTTCATCAACAATACCGGAACCGGAGAGTATGGGATTCTCATCTACCATGAGAACAGCGTAAGCATGATTCTTGCGAATAATACGGGAACCGGAACCATTTATGCAGGAATCTCTTGTTGTACGCTCTCTGGCAACACCGGAGGAACGCTCAGCGGAAACGATGGAACGAGCGCATCGGGCGCGGGGATCGAACTGAGCGGCATCTCCTATGCAGTCATCACGGACAATCGCGGGACAAGCACCAATGGAACCGGCGTCAGTCTCGTGAGCATCTCCAACAGCAATATCACCAATCTGACCGGAAGCAGTAGAACCCGCGCAGGAACGAGCCTCGCGGGAAGCAGCAACAACATCATCAACGGGACGTTCGCATCCAATGCCAGCG
Organism: Candidatus Woesearchaeota archaeon; assembly: GCA_016203225.1. Taxonomy (GTDB): domain Archaea; phylum Nanobdellota; class Nanobdellia; order Woesearchaeales; family ARS49; genus DSQK01. Next base: position 28,606 of record JACQNC010000009.1, read on the forward strand.
CAGCGCTCAATGTAACGTCAGGCAGCAGCAACGCATTCAACACCACGCAGCTCTTCACCAATGCTACATGGATAAATACCGGAGCATCGACCAGCAACACACTCGCCAACACGACCTTCACGGACCGCAATGGCAGTATCCGCATCGTGCCGACGGTCACCATTCCCGCCTCGGTTATTGTCGATCTCCCCAAACTCAACATCTCCTTCAACAAGGCGCATATCAACGCGACCAACCTGACGTTCCTCAACACGAGCGCGACCATCACGCTGCGGAACATCACGTTCCTTGATGCAAAGCCGCTCGTAGACTTCGAGGATGATGGAACGTTCGTCGACTGTCCTGCGGACGTCTGCAGCGAAGTGAGCCAGAACGGCGACAACATGTACGTTTTCAATGTCTCGCACTTCACGACTTTCGCCTCTAAGGAGAACGGCAGCGTCAACATCACGCTGAGCAAGTCCGACGGCGCAGACCCGCTCAATGCGAGCGCGGGCGGCTCCCTGCTCCTCAACTTCACCATCAACATCAGCGTCGCGAACGGCACGGCGTACAACATCACGCTTTCGGATCTGTACCCGCCCCAGGTCGTCTACAACTCCTCGCAGCCGGCCGCGACAGGCCCTTTGAACAACACTTTCGCTATCGGGAACCTGAGCGATGGCCAGTTCTTAACAGTGAACATCACAGTCCAAGTGCTGACTAACGTGAGCAATGGCACGGTCATCAACAACACGGCGAACATCACATATGCGAACAGCACCGGCACCGTTTTCACGCTCAACGTCACCGAAAACACCACCGTCCTGAATACGACCGGCTCATGTCCGGGGATCATCACATCATCATTGACGCTCGCGAACGACCTGCAGGCGCAAGCGCAGCAGACCTGCGTCAGGATCGAGACGAGCAACATCTTCCTCGACTGCGCAGGGAACCGGATAATCGGCGTCGGCGGGACAGGCATCGGCGTCGCGCTGGTCAGCGTGTCGAACGTGACTGTGAGGAACTGCGAGATCCGCAACTTCTATGACGGCATCCAGTTGAACTCGACCACAGGAAGCAGATTGACTAACAACACCATTTACAACAACACCAATTACGGAATAGATCTGAATTTCGTAGACATCGGCAACGTGATAAACTTCAACCAGCTGTTCAACAACAGCATCGGCGGCGTGTACATATTCTTTCAGAGCAACAACAACTCGGTCGCTGAGAACAACATCACGGACAACGGGCTGTATGGAGTCCACATCAACCGTTCTACGACGAACGTCGTCGCGTACAATAACATCACGGACAACAACATCACCGGCCCAGGTATCGGCGTGATCGCAGAGATCGGCTCCCACGGAACTGTCGTCTACAACAACTCCATCCTCAACCACAACACCGGCGTCAAATTCATCTTTGATACCGATAGCGGGACCATCCGCAACAACACCATCATCAACCAGTCTGTGGCCATCAATATCACTGTGAGCAGCGGTTCATCGCTGATATACGGCAACTGGATATACAATGACACTGTTGCACACGCGCATACTGATGATTCCACGAACCAGTTCGACGACGGCGGATCCCCTGCGCGCGGCAACTTCTGGGACGACATCACCAGTCTCGACATCACCGACGGAGACGGGAACGGCTATGGCGATGGCGGAGGGGATTACCCGTACACGTTCGCGAACGGCGCGTTCGTCATCGGCTCTGTCGAGGACGACGGTCCCATAATCACCGGCGCGGCGCCGGCTCCCTCTCCTACGCCTAGCGGAGGCGGTGGCGGCGGCGGAGGTTGCAGCGACGAGTGCACACTAGGCACGACCGCGTGTTCGGGCATCAGCGCCGCGCTCACCTGCGTGACGGATTACGATTCAGACTCGTGCACAGAATACGCGCCCGATCCGTGCTCTCCGGGCGAAGGATGCGTCGCGGGCTCATGCATCCCGTGCGTATCGAGCTGGCTCTGCGACGAGTGGGGCCCGTGCGTGTCGGGGGTCCACGAGAGGGGTTGCGTCGATGTGAATTCGTGCGTCATCCCTACAGATGCGCCCGCGACAGAGGAGCCTTGCGCGCTGCTGCCTATCATCGAACTGCCTTCGCCGATCATCCCGTTGACCTACGGCGAGATGTTCACAGGGACACCGGTCACGTGCGTGCGCACGACAAAGTCCTCAGGCACGAGCATCGGGACGCGCAGCGTCACGCTTGACGTAAGCCAAGCCATACCCGCAGGATACACTCTCGCGGCGGATCCGTTCAGCATCACGTGCGACGGGGACTCTCTCGAGATGACAGTCACCGTCCCAGAATCGTTCACCGACCTGCGCGTGCTGCGCTGCACAGGGGACACGTGCGTCGATGCGAAGATGACAGGGACATCTTCGCTATCGCACACCTGCGGCTCGACGACTCTCGGCACCGAGACGCACAAAAAGATCCTCGGCAGCAAAGGCGTTCTCACGCCCGAGGAACTGCCGGCCATCACATCCACCAGCAAAGAGCTCGTGCCCGGAGACAGCGTGCTCACGTCAGGTGCGTACGCGTTCACGACGCCCACGGCGCTGAGCGCCACCATGAGCGGGCTGACGTTCGCCATAACCGAACCGGCCAACCCAAGCCTCGCGATAATAGGCACACCGCTCGTCATCGATATATCGGATGCGCCTCCTGGCGCGATCCCTGCGAGCGTGACTCTCCCGCTGACGTCGCCTCCGGGCATAGATCCCGCGAGCATAGGCCTGTTCGCGCTTGTCGGAACGACCTGGATGCCGCTTTACGGCACATCGTACCCGTCGACAGGAGTGATAACCGCGGATATCGTTGATATCAGCAAGTACCTTGTCGCTGGACGCGTAATTATCGCGACGCTCGGCATCGAGTGCACGGCGTGCACCGAGATCAAGTTCGAACAGGCCTACCGCTATCCGGGCGCGCGGACAGCGGTCGTGGCTGTCCCGGGGACGTTCGGCGACGAGAGCACGTTCAAGTTCCTGCTGGCGGACATAGAGGCGACACATCAGCCATTCGATGTCTGGACCTTCGCCTATCCCTCCACCGACACTCTCGACGAGCTTGGTGCCTCGTTTGCGGACGTGCTCGCGAGCCGCATGGCCGGTTATGACCGGATATACCTCCTGGGCTACAGCGCAGGAGGACTCATCGTGCAGCAGGGAATCTGGACATCGCACCAGCGCCAGGATCCTGTGGTGGACAAAGTGCGCAGGGTGGTGCTTGTGGCCGCTCCGAGCGGCGGCAGTCCCGCGATCGAGGCCGTGAAGAATCTTTTCGAGAGCTTGATCAACCAGCGCACGATCGCTAAGGCGTTCAATATCAACTCAAATCTCGTGCAGGCAGCGGTTACCGGCCGAGAGATCGCCCGCGTGCCCGGGATCGATTATCAGGTCATCGCAGGGACGCGGCCGTATGCGTTCAACGTCGATGTTCTCCGGGGCGTGAAGAGCGACGGCCTGATCGCGACTGACAGCGCGCAGAAGGTCGGACAGGACCGCATCAATGACGCTTGCAGCGATTATTACGAGATCAACCTCACGCATACCGAGTTGCTCGATAATGATGTGGGCGTGCGCGTTGTCGAGCGCATCATCACCTCGGACATCGGCGAGAGCACGCCTGACCAGGTATTGGTCGGCCAGAACAAGTACGTGACGTTCACTGTGGCGGACTGCAGGCCGGGCGACCAGTATGCGGTCATCGGCAATACGCTAAGGAAGGAGGAGCGTTATGATCCCTCGGGTTGCGCATGCGGTAATGGCTGGTGCGGCGAAGGCGAGGATGCGTCGGGCTGTCCTGCGGACTGCGCGACCATATTCACTGTCGAGAGCTTCTGCGTCGGCAGCAATGTGCTCGCATATTTGATCCTGATCACGGTCGCCATCATCGCGCTGACGTTCCTGATCCAGCACTATCTCAGGAAGCGTCAGATGAGCCTGCGATGGCTCCATGTGGGTGCCGCTGCAGCGCTCGTCTCGCTAATCGTGATCATCCTGTTGATCGCGGTATGCCGGACCTATCCCTGGCTGCTGATCTCGTCATTGCTCGTCCTGGCAGCATACCATTTGGCTGCGCTGTTGTTCGAACGCAGACACAAGCATCCTCCGGTCTACGCGCAGCCCCCTGTCCTGCCGTCTATGCGACCGTTGCCTTCGCATGAGCACGCAGAGGCCGCGGCGCACATTCCGATACCGCGTGCGGTTACGCCCGGGATCAACAGGCTGATCCGACGCGAAGCGGTGGAGACGCACGACCGGATCGAGGATGCGCGGAAGGAACTGGCAGACCTAGACCACCAGCTGAAGGTCCTGAAGATGCAGCTGAAGAAAAGACTGCCTAAGAAGCGTTAGCGCTCGATGCGCTCTTTCTGTAGCAACAGCGTGTAGATGAACAGGCTGATGATTGCCAGCTCGAAGAAGCCGTTGATGTAGAATGGGATGTCTATGACGCGTGCCTGCCGCAGGACCGTTAGGACCTCTTCCACTATGAAGATGAGCACGGCCACGAAGATGTAATGCCACGGCGCGAGGTAGACCTTCTTGTTGATGATCTTAGTCGAGAAGAGCTTGCCGAACAGGAAAAGCACGATGATTACGAGCGAGAGATTGTAATAGGGCGCCGCGACTGTTAGGGCAGTCACTAGTTCTGTCACTCTTTCCACCCGCGGTTTATGTGGATCTGGACTGTCAAAGCCGTGATGACGAAGAACAATATGATGCTGGTCAGGATGTGCGTCCAGTAGGGCGCTACACCGACGCCGAACGCGGCCAATGCGCCGATGATCTCCACCACCGCGAACAGGACTAGCGCGACAAGGAGGTACTTCCACGCGCGGAGCTCTGACTTCGCGTGGCGGAACAGCGAGAGTGCGATGAGGCCCGCGATGACGGCCAGGAAAGCCGCGCCAAGTTGGGCGCTGCCGTAGACGTAGTCGTAGACTCCTAGCACATCGCACCTCTTTGCCGGAACGTTGGCGAATCGCTATTTAAATGTTGCTGGACGGGAATCTACGACAGCGTCCTCGTTCCCAGACGTGAACGTTCCCAGGCTTTACTTTCCCAAGCAGGTTTGAGCTGGCTTCATTGCTATCGAATCAACACCGATAACGCGACCTCAATCGTGCCCGGGGAGCACAGCGCAGAACGCCTACCTCGGTTCACAGCAAGAATACGACGCAAGCAGACGCGATGCCGATGAGAACACCGACAATGACCTGGGCGGGAGTGTGGCCCAGGGAGTAGTGCACGTTCGGCAGTCTTAGCTTGGAGCGTTTGATGAGCTCGTTCAAGACCTGGCCTTCTTCGCCGGCTGTGCGGCGCACGCCCAAGGAATCGCGTAGCACGATGAGCGCCAGGACGATGGCCACGAAGAATAACGCGCTGAAACCCTCGCTCAGGTAGATGCCCAACGCCAACGAAGAGACGAGTGCGCTGTGGCTGCTCGGCATCCCTCCTGTCACTACAAGGTCTGCGAGGAAGAAGCGTTGTCTGCGCTTGAGGACGAGCAACGCGATCTTGAGTCCCTGCGCGGCTACGACCGCCACGAGTACGCTCCAGAACAGCCTGTTTTGGACGAGTTGCTCGAGCACCATCTTTTCTGATCATCCAGTTGCGAGGAAGGTTTAAATATGCTTCGATGCACAGGGGAATCGATGGGAAAAGTGGTGTTCCGCGAGCCAGACCGCGAGGGTCTTTCCGCGGCTGGTTTTCTCGGCGTCGACATGCACTTCCATTCCGACAGGTCATTCGACAGTCTCGCGCGTATCGATCATGCGTTGCGCCGCGCTAGGAAACTCGGCATAGGCATCGCGTTCACCGACCACAACGAGATGAGCGCGGGCGCAAGGTTCTTCAATAATGCACAGAAAGTCTTCGTCATCCCTGGCGTCGAACTCACGTCCTCCGAGGGGACGCACACACTCCTGTATTTCTCGACCGCGCGCGCCTGCAGGGAGTTCGCATCGAGGGTCTTGAAGCCTTTGAAGCGCAAGGACCCGTTCAAACTCCCGATCACGACCGAGGAGCTCTACGAGTCCGCCAAGGAACACCAAGCGACGGTATGCGCGCCGCACCCGTTCGGGCCTGGCGTGACCGGCGTGCACAAGATCAGGATCACGCGCGCGATGGAGCGGTCTCTCGACTGCGTCGAAGGCGTGAATGCCTACGCGACGCACGAGATGAACGCGAAGGCCGTGCGATGGGCTGATCGGTTGAAGAAGCCTATCACGGGCGGTTCCGACGGGCACCTGGTGGCAGAATTGGGCCAGGCGTTGACTTTCTGCCAGGCGCACGACGTCCACGAGTTCCTGGATGAGCTGCGCAGGGGCCACTGCATCTCGATGGGTCGCGAGAACTCGCTTTACGAGAAGGCTATCGTTGGCGTAGAGAAGGAGGAATCGTTCGTTGGCAGGGCGCACAAGCGTCACGAAGGGATCAAACTCGTCAAGGACCAGCTAGGCGTCGAGTGGTCTTATCTGAAACAGAAAGTCAGGAAGGGGTGGATGCACGAGGAGCACGCGCTCTTCCACACGCACCATGGCTAGACTGAACGTCCCTAACAGCGTGACAGTGCTGCGGATCGTCCTCACGGGCGTGCTCTACGCGCTCGCGTGGAGCGGCCCGGCAGCGTGGTTCACGATCGTGTTCGTCATCACCGGGATCACCGACGCGCTGGATGGTTTCATCGCGCGACGCCTGAGGCAGACGTCCGCGTTCGGCGCGTGGCTCGATTCTGTCGCGGACTACTTCTTCTACGGCTCTTCTGTGGTCTGGTTGTTGTGGCTTAGGCCGGAGGTCGGTCAGGAGCGTACGGCTTTCTTGGCGCTCTTCGGCGCGCTTTTCCTCTACTTGGCGATCAAGCTCGTCGTGACGCGCACGTTCACCGGCCACCACCTGTGGCACGCGAAGGTCGCGGGTGCGGCATGGTTCGTGTTCGTCGTCATGACCTTGCTGTTGGGGTTCTATCCCTGGGTGTTCTACTCCGTCATCGGGATCTTCATCGTCGCGCTCGCGTACGAGCTGCGCGCGGCGTACTCGAACAAATGGTGGATGCTATGGGGCTGAATGAGAGCATGTTCGCGGTCTTGCAATTAGGGTATTTTTTCCTGCCGGCGTATGTGGCGAACATGATGCCGGTTATCGGGAAGGATTGGCTGAAAGACCTGGCACGACCCGTGAATGCGCATTGGTTCGGGGGTCACAAGACCTGGCGCGGGATCGTGCTGGGCGTCATCGGCGCTATCGTAATCGCGTTCGTGCAGTCACGGCTCGCGCCATACGTGGGCACGTTCTCGATCGCGCCATATCGCGACTGGTGGCTTCTCGGATCCATGCTCGGACTGGGCGCGTTGCTCGGTGACCTGCTGAAGAGTTTCATCAAGCGGAGGCTTGCCATCAAGCCGGGCGCGTCCTGGGTGCCGTTCGACCAGATTGACTTCGTTATCGGAGGGCTTGCGCTGTCGTCGTTAGTATTCTTCCCGGGTTGGGCCGCTGCAACCGTGCTCCTGGTCATGAGCTTCTTCCTGCACATCATCGTGAACCGTATCGGTTTCGCGCTGGGCATGAGGTCTACGTCGTGGTGAAGGACCTGACATATGGTGAGGAAGTGCTGCGCAAGATCCTGCACATGTTCACAGGCATCGTCTCGATAGGCATCGGCTTGTGGATAGAACAAGCATACGGGATGGCCGCAGTGAAAGGCATCCTGTTGGTGGCTTTGCTTTTCTCTCTCGCGATCGATTATGCCCGGAACGAGTTGGGGCTGAACATCTACATTTTGCCGTTCCTGCAGCGCAAACGCGAAGTCGGGCACCTGCACGCCATAACGCACGCGCTGATGGGCGCATTGATCGCGCTCCAATTCTTCAATCGCGAAGTGGTGATCGCCGCATTGGCGATGTTCTTCTTCGGCGACGCCGCGGCCGCGCTTATCGGCAAGAGATTCGGCACTGTCAAGCTGGTCGGCAAGAAATCGCTGCAGGGCAGCGCCGCGATGTTCGTGGTGAGCGCCCTGGTCGGATGGCTTATCGTGCCGATGCCGATCGCGTTCGCGATGGCCGCCGCAGCGACGTTCTCCGAGGCGCTCGTGAACATCATCGATGACAGTCTTGTGATCATCGTGTTCGCAGGCTTCGTGGGTGACGTTCTGCTTTCTGTCCTATAAGAACCAGGGCGCGATGCTGAGGACCGCGAACGTCACCGCGTGGATGGCCGCGAACCTGATACGCTGATCATGACGCCCGGTCCAAAGCGTGCCTTGCACGAGATGGAATACGATTATTAGCGCCGCGAACGTCCCGATTAATGAGGTCTGCTGCGAGGTGAACAGGAACAGCGGAAAAACTAGCGCAGGCCCTGGCGCGATCTGGGTGAGGAAGATGCTGGTGCGCGGCAACAGCATGAGCACAGCCATGATCGCGACGAGCGCGAGGATCCACTGCTCGAACAGCGAGTTAAATCCCGCGATGGCGACCATCACGATGAGCAGTATGCGTTGCAGCCAGCGGAACCATCTTACGCCTGGCGCGATCTCAGGCCGCGCGAGATGTCCGATCAGCATGCCTGCAGGGATCGCTGCGAGACAGAGTATGATTATGAGAAGATACTGGGTCAGCTCCATTCGCTGTGGCCCCATTGCACCAATAGATCCACGCCGAGGCGTTCGATCTCGAGCGGCACGTCGCACGCGCCGTAGCAGGACCCCATCCAGATGACTACGTTCGCGCCTGTGTCGTGTTCTACGCGGTCCTGGATCCGCTGCGCGTCTGGCTTTAGTCCTTCCGGCAGCTGGATGCAGACGAGTTTTGCGTCCTGTCTCTTGATGTGCTCTACGACGCGGTCGAGCTCGAGATCATACGCGGGCATGGGATTCACGGGTGCTGTTTGTCTCTTAAAGGTTTGCCTTCGCGGAGGAAGTCCTTGTACCGCTGTTTCTCGAACGCCACCTCCGCGTTCGTGATCGCGGCTATGGCTTCGCGCATGGATTTGTTGCCGGACACGAGTCCGTGGAGTTGCGGCACGATGAGCAGGTCGAGTGTGTGGGCGAGAGCATATTTGTGCACAGCCTCCAGTGTTGGCAGCCCCTCGACTGTCTCGCCGTCCATATGGCACAGGATTTCATCTGCGCTGGCAGGTCCGTGCTGAAGTTGGCTGCCGAGTAGTTTGCCGAACAGGTAGTTGCGCGACCCGGCACTTGTGGCGGTCGCGAACGCATCGCCGAGGAAGACCTCGGGGAGCTTGCGAGGCGTCCGGGTGCGCTTGTGGGATACATGCGCATAGACCGAGTGCAGGTCGTGCAGTCCGAACATGAGGATCGAGCCTTGCGTGTTGCGGGCGTCTCCGAAATAGCCCTCTACGATACCTGCTGCGATTGCGAGGATGTTCTTGAGCGCGCCACCATATTCGAGGCCGAGCAGGTCAGGCTCGACGATCGCGCGGAACGAGCCGGTGGTGAACAGGTTGCAGAGCTCGTGCGCGATGCCGAGCCGCGCATGCCTGGCCTTGGTCTCTTCTGGGAGCGGGAGCGCTATCGCTGTGTAGGTCGGCAGTCCTTTATTGATCTCAGCCTCGAGGTTGGGCCCAGAGATCGCGCCAATCGTGCGGGTCAGCAGACGTTCGGCGAGCACATCGGTCATGGTGCGTAGGGCTCCTTCGCGATAATCGAGCCCTTTCACTGCAGAGAGCACGATCGAGTCAGGCCGGATGTGGTCTGATGTGTTGAGCGATGCTTGGCGCAAGGCGGTGCTGGAAACTGCATAGACGACCACATCAGCCTTGTTGAGCGTCTCGATGCTGCGCCGAGGATACACCCCTCCTTCACGCGCGCAGACCGCGACGTCCGCGTGGTCCGCTTCGTGCAGGACCTTCTCGAGGGTCCTGCCGAACCGCCCTCCTCCTATGATTGCAACGTTGGGACGTGACATTTTGCGATGTGGTGCTTGATGGTGTTCGCGTAATAATCTATCACTTCAGGCCGGCGGATCTCGTAGCGGTCCTTGCGTGGCACGACGAACCTTCGCCAGGGTGCGTCGAGGAAACGCAGGGCGCGGAACGCGATCGCGTGCGGATTCCTGACTTTGTCTACTGCGCCGAGGAGGCGCAGATCTGACTGGAGGTCATAGACATGCCCATAGACGTGCTCGAACGTCGGATCGCGCTGGAGCGCTGCCGCGAAGATGGCCGTCGGGTACGCGACGAGGTTTCTTGCTGCTTCATGCTCCAAAAGTTCGGTGAGCGATTCCTTGGTGTGACGCGTGCCGTTCTGGGTGCTAGTGACCGGTTGACCGAATGCGATGTTGGCATTGCCGAGACTCTTGTTGAAATGTTGCTGAAACCAGATCATCGGCCAGTCGCGGCCGTAATAGAGCGCTTGCTGCGACCATGAGGGCTCATTCTGGGCTTTGTACGCGGAGAATCCCCTGAACCAGCGGTCCTCTGGGGATCGTTCATAGCTTATGCTGACCGGCACGTAGGCAACTGGCCGTTCGACCTTCCTCTCAGCGTGGAGGAACAGTCCTACTGCGCCTGTGTCGAATGGCATCAGCTCACCCGAATAGGAGCGCCCCTTCCCGGGGAAGAGCAGGAACCAATCGCCGGCGTCCATGCGCTCAGCGGTATACGCGGCTTGCGCGAGTAGGACGCGTTTCTTCTCGCCTTCCGCGGGTTTGCGGATGATCTTGTACGCGCCGAGCCGTCTGATAAGGTCGCCGAAGTCCCATTTGCCGAATCGTTTGAACAGGTTGTCGCCCGCGGCGATCGCCAACGGACGCGGCTGGCCATTGATGCGCGGAGGTAGGTTCGCGTGATAGAGAGTCAATGCGAGCAACACGTAATCAAGATGGCTCCGATGGTCCGATGTGAGGACTACGCTTGTATCGGGCGCGAGACTAGCGAGCCGCTCGAGACCGTTCACATCGATGCGCTCGAACGTCTTCGCGACGAAGCGGTCCCAGTACGCTCCCGCGCGCTGGATCGTCGCGTAATCGTACCGGTGCGCGATGTCAGGATAATTGGTCTCCATGATGCCCCCGTCGAGTGGGGGCTTTTGGAGCGTTTATAAAGGTTCTGGCAGAAAATAAAGAGTGGCCCCGCCGTGATTTGAACACGGGACCTTTCGATTATCAGTCGAACGCTCAAGCCAGGCTAAGCTACGGGGCCAATCTTCAGGCAACCCTGAAACGCTTTTTAAAGATTGTGGTATAGATATCGTCGTGCTCGTGATGCTCCCAGGTTTCTCGTGCCCAGGCAGGTTTGTAGTGGCTTTATTTCAGTTGAATCATTAGCCGTAATGTGACGTCAATCGTGCTTTGACAGAAGTGTAATGACTGCAACGGATGCGGGGACGCGAATTACACCTTTCATCGAACGCCCTCCGCCAGATTTGAACTGGCGACCTTGTGGTTAACAGCCACACGCTCTAACCGGGCTGAGCTAGGAGGGCACGTGCTGACCGCACGTAGGTCGGTATAAAAGCTTTACCACGCAAAACTTTATATAACAAAAGGCGGTAGAAACGCGTATGCATAAAAGATGGGTGATCGCGTTCGTTCTCGCATGTGTTATCGGCATTCTGCTTGCTGGTTGCGCGAAGAAAGCCGTTGAGTCTGCTCCCGAGAACAAGACTTCCGAGAACGAATCTTTCGAGAACGTGACAGCTCCGGTGCAGGAAGAGGAACTCGGTCGCGTCGTGTTCGGAGTCAAGGATAAAGCGGTCGATCGCGAGGACATCACGAAATTCGACGTGGAGATCTCGAATCTAGAAGTGCATACTGGCGGCGATGAGGCCTGGACAAAGCTGAGCTCGGGCAAGGTGACGTACGACCTAATCGAAGCAGGCAATCTCACACGACTCCTTTTGGATGTTCCTCTTGAGCCTGCGAAGTACACCCAGATAAGGTTCCAACTCGATGCCGAGGCGACCATCGCTGGCACGGATTATGATCTCGAGGTTCCCAGCAGTTTTGTGCGCTTGGCCGGCGTGATCGATGTCGAAGCCGGCAAGACGGCCGCAGCCATCCTCGATTTCGAGCTCGACAGGAGCGTCTTCCTTGCGGGCGAGAACGCGTATTTCAAGCCGGTCATCCACGTAACGACATACAAGGACGCGGATGTCGAAGCCGAGAACAACACTTTTAAAGTGAAGAGCGGCGAGAAGGTAACAGATGACGAGCAAGGCCCTGAGGACATCTGGACAAAAGACCAGCTCAACAATTCGAATAATGACTGTCTCGAGGATTGCGAGGGCTACTGCGATGAACAGGCCAGCGCCTCATGTGAGAGTGAATGCAAGAGCAAGACCGCGCTCGGTTGTGATTCCGAAGACGAGGACATCTGCCGCGAGACCTGCGAGGGCTACCTGCATCCTGTCGACTGCAGGGACGGCTGTCAGGAGGACAACAGCACGGATTGCACGGAGTACCTTGAGAACAAGTGCGCGCTCGGCTGCAATGAGACGAAATCTACATGCAAATCATCCTGTCAGACAGATTGTGAGGTGAACGTATGAAGAAAGAACTTGTCCTGCTCCTGGCCGCGCTCGCGGTCGTGGTGGTCGCTTGCGGAGTCCCTGCCGAACCGAAGGGGACTGCGCCTGTTTCGGAAGCGCCGGACCAGGTCAAGGCTCCTACGCCCACGCCTGAGGCGCCTGCGCTTGAGGAGCAGACGACTGACGGCTGCCAAGATGCGTGCGCTACGCAGTGCGACGAGGACGCGGACACCGCTTGTTCGAAGGCGACTGATTACGATGAGTGTGTCGCGAACTGCGGGGACATCATCCGCTCCGAGGGCTGCAAGGGCGCGTGTGCCACGGGCGTCCCTATCGAGTGCGGCATCATCTTCCGCAACGAGTGCGGCGAAGCGTGCATGACGAAATGCGCTTGAGCGCGGATATTCTTTTATAGTCCTTCTTTTGTTTTCTTTCCATGCACATCCCTATCGAGCAGAAGACCGCGGATTCTGTCATCAACCTGTGTCTTGACACGCTCGCAAAGAAGAAGCAGGCGCTCGTGTTCGTGAACACTAAACGTGGCGCTGAGAAGCAGGCGGAGGACTTGAGCAAGAAGACGAAACTGCGTTCCATCGTGCTGGACAAGCTCTCTGACGACATCCTTAACGTGCTTTCCAAGCCTACAAAGCAGTGCGAGCGTCTGGCTGAATGTGTCAAGCACGGCGCGGCGTTCCATCACGCGGGATTGCATGGCCGTCAGAAGGAATTGATCGAGGAGCACTTCCGCAAAGGCGCGCTTTCATTCATCTGCTGCACGCCGACGCTGGCGATGGGTGTCGACCTGCCTGCGTATCGCGCGGTCATCCGTGACCTTAAACGGTACAGCCAGCGCGGCATGGGCTTCATCCCCGTCTTGGAGTATCTTCAGATGGCCGGACGCGCGGGGCGTCCGAAGTTCGACACGGTCGGCGAGGCTATCTGTGTCGCGGACAACCGCATGCAGGCGGACGAGATCGTGGAACGCTACATCCACGGCCAGCCTGAGGAGATCTACTCGAAACTGGCCGTCGAGCCTGTCTTGCGCACATACGTGCTATCGCTGATCGCGTCAGGGTTCGTCCGGACGCGCAAGGAACTTATGGACTTCTTCTCTCGCACGTTCTGGGCGCACCAGTTCGAGGACATTGAGAAGCTCGAGGCCATCATCGACCGCATGCTGGATCTGCTGCTGGACTGGGAGTTCATACTGCCTTCGGCGAAGAAGGACGATTTCGTATCCGCGGATGAGCTCGCGAAGGATGTCGGCTATCGCGCGACGTTCCTGGGCAAGCGCGTGGCCGAGCTGTATCTCGATCCTTTGACCGCGCACGGGTTCATCGTCGCGCTGAACAAGAGCATGGCGACGAAGACGCGGAACAGCGTGTCGTTCCTGCACACGATCTGCCATACGTTGGAGATGCGGCCGTTGCTGCGCGTGGGCGTGAAGGAGTTCGACAAGGTACAGGCGAAGCTCGCCGAGTGGGATCAATGGCTGCTCGTGAACGAGCCCTCTGCGTACGACCCTGACTACGACGACTATCTCGCGTCAGTGAAGACCGCGATGATGCTCAATGACTGGATGGACGAGAAGGACGACGAGTGGCTGATGGAGCAGTACAACGTGCGCCCCGGCGAAACGCGGACAAAACTGGAATTGGCGGAGTGGCTGCTGTACAGCATGATCGAATTGTCGAACATCCTGAACCACAACGAACTCATAAAGGATATCAACAAGGTCCGGTTCAGGTTGCGCTACGGCGTGCGCGAGGAATTGCTGACACTGCTGAAGCTCGAAGGCATCGGAAGGGTCAGGGCGCGGAAACTGTACAATAATGGTGTCAAGGATCTCGGTGATGTCAGGAAAATCCAGTTGCAGAAACTCATCGACATTCTCGGGAAACAGGTCGCGATCTCTGTCAAGAAACAGGTCGGGGAGGACGTGCCTGAGCCGATTCCTGAAGCGAAAAGGAAAGGACAACTGGAAATGTCCAAGTACGATGCGTGATCAGCGCTGCCAGGCTTCGTATTTGATCTGAGGATCGTTCTCGTAAGCTTCTTGGCAAATGTCCGCGAGTCTTGTGAGCATCTGCTCAAGGCTCAAATCGGGACGTGGCGTGAACGCCATGACTCCCGTATGAACTCTCACGTGTTGAGGATTCAACTTGCCTACGGGTGCTAGATCGCTGCGCGCGAGCGGAAACTCATGATTCGATATCCATTCATTGAGTATGTCACCAAGATGCGGATTGTTGGAAAGGATGACGAACTGGTCCTGCTTGACGCGCGCACCATAGTCGACATCACGATTGCCTTCCAGCCTCCCGAGATATTGCGTGATGCCGTTGATTACGACTGCGCTCTGTTCGGGACCGAATTCGTTATAGAAATCGCTGAAAGTGTTTATATCGAACTGAATAAGATAGTGTTCCTGCGGCGGGAGTCCGCCGAGAATTCCGCGCAGATTGTCAATGACCTCGGACGGGACCTTGATCTCAGGTTCGTCATCATCAGGATTGAACATCACGCGGGTTCACCAAAAAGAATCCTCACAAACAGTAGTATTTAAACCTTTTTATTATTCACTACTCAATAATGGAGAAAATAATCACTTCTTAGGCGCGGGCGGCATACTTGAGTCATATGCTCGTGCCCCATTCTTGCCGTGGTTCTTCGCCCAATACATCGCTGCATCGGCATTACCGACAAGTTCCTCAACCGTCTTTTCATAGTCTCCATTCAGGCTTTCGACCCCGATAGAGACCGTGGCAGAAGTGAAAGGCAAACTGAAGGCGCCATAATTTGCGCCTGGCTGCTTGTTCTGCTTATGGAATGGGATCTGGATTGCGCGAATCGAGTTGAGCATACGGTCCGCGACCTGAAGAGCATGTTCCCGATCAGTGTTGTACAACACTAGAACCAACTCCTCGCCGCCGAAACGGACTGCGAAGTCATTCGGCGTTTGCAGGAGGCATTTTGCGATATTTGCGGGTTCCTTATATCGTTGAATGTCCGCGTGACGGATGTGGCGGAAGAGGTCGTCCGCGATCGCCTTCAGCGCCTCATCGCCCTGGAAGTGACCGAACGTGTTGTTATAATCGTGGAAGCTATCAACATCGATGAATAGTACCGAGATATCTTTATTATCCTGGCAGGCATGGATTATGTAGTCGCCGAGCACGTCGAGACCGGAGCTTTTCTGGAAATAGGTCGGTAGAAGCGTATCGATTTTGAACTTGCGTTCGAGTTTTCTCGTCTCGCGGGTTTCCTGGTCCTTCGCGCACATCTGACGCACTAGCGCGGTCTGTTCCTGGATCTGCGCCTCAATCGTATGCGCACGGTGGAGCTCTCGCGCGATACCCGGGGCGAGGTTGTTGAGCAGCATGAGCTGCTTGAACACGTCATGCTTGCCCTCATCTCCGAGTTCCTTGAATACATAGAGCTCTCCGAAAGGCTTGCCGAACACTTCCAATTTCCTGATTGTATGCGGCTCCAGGAGCTTGAATTCGGCGAGATCCGCCAGAGTCATGTCATTCCGAGGATCATGGCCATAACATTTGAGGTTGCTTGAATCATCGCTGCCAGGCAGGTTGAGTAGCAGATACGCCGAGCACTCGACGACTTTCTGGATTTCCCGCACTGCGGCGCGTGCGGTCTGTTCGAACGCGTTCCGGTTTTGGGTGAGTCCTCGCACACGACCACAAGTGAGCACCGTATGCTCACCGACTTTGTCCAGGATCACTTGCGCGGTCTGGCTTGCCCAGAGACAGTCTTTCATCTGCCCGAGATCGCCTTCGAGGCGCATGAGCTTTGTTTCAAGTTCCGAGACCTTTTCGTCTTTAGCCATATCCCCTTTCCTACCGTCGATAACCGTAGAGGTAGTATTTAAAGCTTCCTATTATAACCACTATCTGGTGACAACAAGTGCCCCGGGCAGACGCCAAGTCCGAGCCTCGACGAACCCCCGGGTGCTAACGCCCCCGCGGGGATTTGAACCCCGACTGCGGCCTCCGCAGGGCCGCGTACTATCCAAGTTATACTACGAGGGCAGTAACCAGAACGCTTCCGTGTTCGCTTTAAATACCTTACCGTCCACGCTGGTGGTCGTACAAATCCTGCACGTCCTGGAGCGTGTTCACGTCATCAGGACCGCGGTCCTCGCGCAGTTTCACGAAACGCGGGAATCGCAAGGCATAGCCTGAACTGTACGTCGGGCTCGCTTGGATCTCCTCATAATTGACCTCGAGCACGAGCTGCGGTCGTACAGCCACTATCCTCCCTTCGGTTTTTGTTATCAAGGGGCGCAGAAGGTCGGTCATATGCTGGAACGTAATCCCGCCATCGACTGCTTCCTCCTCTTTCTCCTTGAAGCCAGTGCCAACGCGGCCGATTTCGAGCAAATCTCCCGTATCAGGATCGCGCACGGCGATGATGAACGTGGCGAGCCATTGGCCGCGCTTGCCTTCGCCCCATTCGGCTCCTGTGATGACGACTTCGAGCGTTTCCATGACCGGCTTTACCTTGACCCCCTGGCCGACGCGCGAGCCAGGAACGTATTCGCCTTTGAGGCTCTTGACCATGACGCCTTCGTTGCCGGCGGCGAGGCTTCGCTGGTAGAATTGCTGTGCCTCTTCCTCGGAATCAGTCACGAGCTGCTCTGCAAGCCGGATCTTCTTGTCATGCGGATTCTTTACGATCGATGCGAGCAAAGCCCTGCGTTCTGAGAACGGGGTGTTGACGAGGTTCTTGCCGTTGTATTCTATCACGTCGAAAATGTTGAGTTCTACGGGAAACTTCTGCGCGATCTCCGCGATATCGTATTTGCGCTTGATGCGTTGGCTGATTGCTTGGAACGGGAGATACTTCCCTGTTTTCTTTTCGTAACCTACCGCTTCTCCGTCCAGGATGAAGTCGTCGCCTTCGACGTGCTGTTCGACGAGCTTTGCCACTTCAGGGAACTGCTCTGTGACGTCCTCGAGGCTGCGCGTGAATATCCTGATCATGCCTTTCTTGTGGATCTGCATGCGGAACCCGTCATATTTGTACTCGAACGCGGCCAGCTTGCCGACGATCTCGAACGCGTCGGCGATGCCTTTGGCTTTCGGGTATAGCATGACCTTTATCGGCGTCTGCGGCGCGAGCGTGATGTCTGCGAGTTTGGCGAGCCCTGCTTTCGCGGCTCGCGCGACGGCTGAGAAATCATTCGTGAGGTTCAAGGCGTTCTCGACACCTTTGATTACCGCATCGTATTTCTCCCTGTTGTCCTCAGGAAGCACGAGTTCGTTCTTTTCTTTGTCGTAGCTCGCGCCGGTCTCGTGCATCAGGTACGCCCATACGATCGCGTCGCGCATGGTGCCTTCGCCGAGTCCGACACGAAGATCCTCCAGAACGGTGCGGACCAGATATTTAGCTTCCAACGGCGTTGCGCTCGTCAGAAGCTCCGCGACGAGCTGCACCTTGTTCTGCACGACGCCCGCGCCCTCCAGTGACGCGAGCTTGCGGAGGTTGTCGAAGACCTTTTTCGTCGTGAGTTCTTTCGAGAACAGCGTCGACTGTTTCTTGGTTTTCGTCAGGTCGTGTGCGGTCTGGCCTAAGTCACCTGTCTTTTTCCAGACCTCATCGATCCTCGTCTGGTCTATGCCTGTCGCGAGGTTTATCGCTTTCAGCACGAGCTGAGATGCCATCCCGATCTCGCGTCGGTCCCAAGCAGGGAAGACGCGACCTTGCGCCAAGAGAAGGACATGATCGAGTTCGTTGGCGGGGATGGTTTTCAGGAACTCTGATAGGATGGCTGTCTTCTCGAGCCGCTTCGACGTCGAAGTGAGCTTCTCGTAAATTCCCACTAATTCCCCATACCGCATAAGTCGTCTGCTCAGGACATTATATAAAAACATTTGTGCACAAGAAGGTTTATAAATCTCCAGACGGTTGTCGTGCCCATGAAAGAGGAGGTGCCCACTGTTCTCGAGGCGATCAGGACACGCCGTTCTATACGGAAGTATCTTGATCTGCCGCTGGAGTTCGAGAAAGTGGGGCGCGTCCTCGACGCTGGGCGTTTGGCGCCGTCTGCGGGCAACCTGCAGGACTGGAAGTTCGTGCTTGTCGTGCAGCCCGAGAAAAGGCTACAGATCGCCGAGGCGTGCCTGCAGCAGTACTGGGTGGCGACTGCGCCAGTGCTGATAATAGTGTGCTCGGAACCGAAGAAGTCCGAGCGTTACTACGGCAAGCGTGGCGAGGACTTGTACTCGACACTCAACGCCGGCGCTGCCGTCGAGAACATGCTACTTGCTGCACACGGCCAAGGATTGGGCGCATGTTGGGTGTCTGCGTTCGACGATGCCATGCTGCGTCGCGCGATTAGCGTGCCTGACAACGCGAAACCGCTCGCGGTCATCACTCTCGGTTATCCTGACGAGAAGCCGGTCGCGCCGTTGAAGTTCGAGCTGCACAACATCGTGTTCTTCGAGAGGTACGGAAACCGCGTCAAGGACGTAGCGGAACTGTTCGGCGACTACAGCAAATACGTCTCGGAAGCGATCGCGACGACCAAGAAGTGGGCCGAGAACGTTCTGCAGAAGATGAAGAAGGTAAAGTGAGTTCTACGCGAAACCAAGCCTATCGTTTATAAACTCTATTTTAAATCACAGAAGTATATTTAAGTATGATTTAATAACGAATAGAAAAATTGTTTTTAACGACCCTTGGCGGGGAAGTTAAAAATCAACTGTTGGGTTTTGGCAATTGTGTTCATCGAATTGGCGTTCGATAGACACATCTTTGGCATTCAGTAGGCATCGTTGGCGCGACACATACCGAGTTCTTAAGAAGCGTTAGAATCACGCCTGCATATAAACATTGTTGTAGCAAAAGCTATACACTGCAGGATACAGAAACGCACGACCAACAACAAAGGGGGAGAAGAAATGGACTTTATCGTGGAAAAGGCTGCGCAAATGCAGCAACGGGACGAAGATTTGAACGTCGGGCAGGCAAACATCAAGGTCATCGGCTGCGGTGGCGGTGGCAACAACATGGTCACCTGGCTGTACAAGCGCGGCATCAAGGGTGCCGAGATCATCGCTGTCAACACCGACCAGCAGCATCTCAAGATATCAGAGGCCGACAAGAAATTCCTGATCGGCAAGGACGTCACGCGCGGACTTGGTTGCGGAGGATTCCCCCAGAAGGGAGCCGAGGCAGCGCAGGAATCCGCGAACGAGCTCAAGGCCACGCTCAAGGGTTCTGACATGGTCTTCGTCTGCGCAGGCATGGGCGGCGGCACCGGAACAGGTTCCGCTCCGATCGTCGCGCAGATCGCGAAGGACATGGGCGCGATAGTCATCGGCACGGTCACGATGCCGTTCAAGATCGAACGCGCACGCGTCGATAAGGCCGAGTTCGGCTTGGCGCAACTGCGCAAGTCGTCCGACACGGTAATCGTGATCGACAACAACCGCCTCGTGCAGATCGCAGGGAACCTGCCGATCCAGCAGGCGTTCGCTGTCGCTAACGAGCTGATCTCGACGATGATCCGCGGTATCGTAGAGACGATCGCGATCCCGTCGCTGGTCAACCTCGACTTCGCCGACGTCAGGGCTATAATGACGAACGGCGGCGTCGCGGCCATCGGTGTCGGAACGTCCGACACGAACAGCCGCGTCGAAGAGGCTGTCCGTGGCGCGCTCGAGAACCCGTTGCTCGACATCAACTACGAGGGCGCGACAGGCGCGCTCATTCACGTTGTAGGCGGACCCGACATGACCCTGGAGGAGATCAACCGCGCAGGCGAGTTGATCACCGATGCGTTGGACGAGGATGCCAACGTAATCTGGGGCGCGCGAGTGCAAGACGAGATGAAGGGCAAGTTCATGGTGATGACCATCATCACCGGTGTTTCGAGCCCGTACATCACCGGCGCTTCCAACATCAAGAAGGAAGCCGCTGCCAAGGCAGTGAAGATGTCAGACGAGCTCGGTATCGAGATCGTGCATTAAGCTCCCCGTTGGTCGAACGTGGTGTGTTCTTGCCTTCACGTTTACCACCCCCAATCAACACAACCGTGAAGGCAGAAAAAGAGGAGCCCCTTCGGGGGCTTCTTTTTTATTTTTTTGATTTCTTAAAATCGCGCATCCAACGTGCGTAACGCTTCCTTCTTCACCGCGACGACCTTATTGCTCTGCCAGAAGTCTTCTATCGAGCCTTGTAACCACCAGCCCTCCTTTCGCGGCTGCCGGATGAGCCAGGGCATATGGAACGGGACTTGGCCGGGCTGGAGACGATAGCCCTCCGATTCTGGCTCGCGCACGCGCACAAGATGGTCACCGCGGAACCACGCCCCCAATCGCACCAACGCGCGGCGGACGGCGATGTCCTGCAAGTGGTTGCTCGCGTTCTCCTGGATTTCGTATTCCAATCCTGAGTTGACGTTGGTTTCCGCGTTATCATAGACATCTGAAGCGGTATTGATGAGCCACGCGAGCACATCTGCGTGCGAGCGCAGATGGTGATAATATCCGTCCTCGTAGAGCATCAGGCTGGCTTTGTCCGTGATGATCCTGCCTTGCACTGCACGAGCGATGACCCAGTTGTCTTTGCCGTATTTCTGGTCGAATTCCGCGTGTCGTTGGTCTCTTCTTTTACCGAAATAGCCGGGATAGTCCGTGATTGCATAATCGTCGAGTTCCACGGAGACCGTAAAGATGTACTTGTATTAATACAGAAATCTCAACATCGCTTGAGAAACACTTAAAAACCGCGTTCTGGGAAATACTATCATGTCATTGAACATCATCGGCATCGGACTGGCGGACGAGAAGGATATCACAGTCAAAGGGCTCGAGCTCGTCAAGAAGTCTGATGTCATTTACTTGGAATCGTACACATCGAAGCTCGCCGTGCCTGTTTCCGCGCTCGAGAGGTTCTATGGCAAGAAGGTCGAGTTGGCTGACCGCAAGCTGGTCGAAATCGAAGCTGAAGAGAATCTGTTGAAGCCTGCCAAGACAAAGGAAATCACTCTTTTGGTGATCGGTGATGCGCTGTCCGCGACGACGCACATCGATTTGATCCAGCGCGCTGTCGAGATGAAGATAAATACAAACGTCGTCCACAACGCTTCTGTCTTGACCGCGATCGGCGCTACCGGGTTGCAGCTTTACAAGTTCGGCAAAGTGGCAAGCATCCCGTTCACGCACGGCGATTACGAGCCCGACACGCCATACGCGATTCTCACGGAGAACCAATCCATCGGCGCGCACACGCTGTTCCTCTTGGACCTGAAACCTGACGAGAACAAGTTCATGACGGCCAACGATGCGCTGCGCTATCTGCAGAAATTGGAGATCAAACAGGGAAAAGGGCTTGTGAAGGACAACACGCTCGTTGTAGGCTGCGCACGACTGGGCGCGAAAGATCAGCTGATCTTCGCGGGCAAAGCGAAAGACGTCATCAAAAAGGACTTCGGCGCGCCAGTGCACTGTTTGATCATACCTGGAAAACTGCACTTCGTGGAAGAAGACGCGCTGCGATGCTTCCAATAAGCTTTTTAAGGCAAGTTGGTCATTTCTTCTCATAACAGCCCCATCGTCTAGCGGTCAAGGATAGGTGGCTTTGGACCACCGGACCCCGGTTCGAATCCGGGTGGGGCTATGTATAAATTTAAAAAGAGGAAAAGATTAACAGAAGACCATGTCCCTCGATGATGTCATCAAGGATTTGAGCGCGCTGGGCGGGTTGCCGTTCTATGCTGCGGCGATGCTGACGCTGCTGCTGTCACAGCAGTACGGGCCGTTCTGGCAGTTGGTCATCGGGATCGTCATCGCGTATGCGGTAATCGCAGGCGTCAGAAGCGTTTTCATTCGTGATAGGCCCAAGCCGGTCTCGTACAGGACGTGGTGGCAGAAGATCGACGCGGGCACCGCTGTTTCGATGCATGCCATGCGAGGCACAATCCTCGCGATCGTGCTGATGGACGTGTTCCGCAACATCTGGCTCTCCACGTTCCTCGTCGCGCTCGCCCTCGTCGTCTCGGGCACGCGGTTCTGGCTCAAGAAGCACTACATCGCGGATGTCGCGTGGGGAATCGGCATCGGCATAGTGATCGGCCTGATTGTGCTCTGGGCAGTCTAAAGCCGAATCTACTGATTCGGCATAGTTGCGTTCGCGCAACTAAATCATTAAATAGTTCTTCCGTCGACATATCGTCGGGTGGCAGCGACAAACGTGCAGAAATTCATCCTATTCACTCTTGGCAGTTGGTACCTTGAGACGCAAAGGCGTTTCGCGAGCACCCCGGTAAACGTCGTCATCTCGAAGGTCACGTTCATCGATCTCGTTAAACGTGCGCACTTCGCGACGAAACAGGCGCGTGCGCTTTACAAGAACCTCGAGGACTTGGAGAAACGCAAGCTGATATCATATGAGAACAAGAGTCTCGCGCTGACGTCGAAAGGCCAGAAGCTGTTCGAGAAGTTGTATACGGAACTCCGGCCTTACGTCAACGTCATCCATGCATTGAAGCAGAAGGATCCGTTCTCGTACACGCGCAAAGTGCAGACGGTCCTGTCGCAGAAAGTTCTCGCATAACCTTTTTATACCCTCTCGAGGCAATACTTGTCAGCATCAGCCCCGTCGTATAGCTGGTCAAGTATAGCGCGCTCTGGACGCGTTGACGGCGGTTCGAATCCGCCCGGGGCTATCGGTTGAGCGTAGCGAAATGCGCGAGACCTGGAAGTGTGCCGCCGATGCGAAGCGTCGGCGAGCACCGCCCAGGGCTATTCATCGCGGGAACGTGAGGGTCGGCGATAGAGACCCTCGCACGCACGAAAGCTTTTTATAGCGGCCGTCGAGAACTCAACACATCGAGCGATGCATTGGTTCGAAAGGACTCGTGCATGCGGGAGAGAATCTGTTCTCTCAATCTCGTATCAACAGCAGGTGGAATCATGGCAAAGATGCACAGCAGGAAGCGCGGGACATCAGGCTCGAAGAAGCCGCTGCACAAGACGAAGCCCACGTGGCTGCGCTTGAAGGAGAAGGAGCTCGAGATGCTCATCGTCAAGCTCGCCAAGGAAGGCAAGTCGTCTTCACAGATCGGTCTCGATCTACGCGACAGTTACGGCGTGCCGGACGTCAAGACACTGACAGGCAAGCGCATACAGGAGATCATGGCTGAGAAAGGCATAACGTCCAAACTGCCCGAGGATCTTGTCGCGTTGATGCGCCGCGCGTTGAACGTGCGCAACCATTTGGACGCCAACAAGCAGGATATGCCCGCGCTGCGAGGCATGCAGTTGACCGATGCCAAGATCAAGCGTTTGATCAAGTACTACAAGGCGACCGGCAAGCTGCCGATCACGTTCAAGTACGATCCTACGCAACTGAAACTGTACACGCAGTGATTCTGGTTTGTTTTTTCCTTTATTTTTCGTCATAGTCCCGAGCGTGATGAGCGCATACTAGCGTGCTCAGGCAGGTTTGTAGTGGCTTTATTGCGGTTGAATCGATAGCCGTAACGCGACCTCAAACCTGCCGGGGGAGAAACGTAGGGACGGGAACAGTAAACGAGAAGAAAGCGTACTCAAGTCATCATCGTTCTGCTTAAAAACCGAGAATCACAACGCGGTTCTGATGTGATCGATTTTCTCTGCGACTTCTGTGCCCTTCTTGGTGAGCGTCAGGAGTTTCAGTCGGCCCTGCTTGTCGAAGTTGATCAGGCCTTCCTTCTCCATCTGCTGCAAAATCTTGACGACGTGTGAGTAGGTGCAATCGATTTGCTTCGCCAACGAGGATGCGTAGACCTCGGATTTGGCGTTTCGCAACTCGACCAGCATCATGGCGGGCTTTTCGCGAAAGAATACTTTGAAGATTTCCTTGTTATTCAACGCGACCCCTCCCCATGCCATGTTTGTATAATGGAACACATACATCCTAAGCGATATTTAAACCTTTCGTTGAAACGCCAAGAAAATTTTTCCCGACGTGAAAACGAAATCGTGCGGATGCACGCGTTCCCCTCCAACAGGTTCCTGCACGTTGCCGGTTCGTATATAAAACTTTCGTGGTGCAAACAATTTTATAGCGGATGCGTGCGAAAAAGTCCGATGGGTGATATGCTTTTCCCGCACGAGAACGTCAGGGACGTGCAGAACGAGATGCTCGCGCTCGTGCAGAAGTGCATCGAGACGCGCACGCCGCTGCTCGTTCACGCGCCGACGGGACTTGGCAAGACCGCCGCGACGCTCGCGCCTGCCGTCACGTACGCGAAGGACAAGGATCTAGTTGTTTTCTTCCTCACGTCGCGCCACACGCAGCACCTTATCGCGATCCAGACGCTGAAGGACATCAAGCAGAGGTTCAACGTCAATCCCGGGACGGTCTCGATAGTGGGCAAGAAGAATTTGTGCGCGCAATCGGGCGTGACTACGCTGCGCTCGGACGATTTCCTCGAGTACTGCCGCGCGTTGCGCGAGGACGGCAAGTGCAGCTATTACCTGAACACGCGCACGACTAACGGGTTGGTGCAACCGAAAGCCGAGTTGGTCGCGGTCGAGTTGCGGAACGAGCTCCCTGCGCCTTCGGAGCACATATTGAACCGCGGCACGGAACAGGAGATGTGCCCGTACGAACTCACGGTCGCTGTCGCGAAGGACGCGAAGGTCATAATCGCGGATTACAACTACCTGTTCAACGCGCGCATCCGGGACGCGTTCCTCTCAAAGATAGGCAAGAAGCTCGAGCAGTGCATCGTCATCATCGACGAAGGCCACAATCTTCCCGGTCGCTTGCGCGAACAACAGACGCAGCGCTTGAGCAGCTTGACCATCCGTAGAGCGATCAAGGAAGCCAAGAAATACAGCTACAACGAGGTACTGGACGCGCTCGTGGGCGTGCAGGACATCCTGAACAAGCTCTCGCTCGGGCTGTTCCGCGATCAGGAGAGGCTCGTGACGAAACAGCAGTTCGTGGATGAGATAAAGCGAGTCAAGGACTATGAGGAACTCGCGGTCCTGTTCGAGTGGGCTGCCGACGGCATCCGTGAGGAGCAGAAGACGTCAGCCATCGGAGGCATCGCCTCGTTCCTGAAGGGCTGGAACGAGGGCGACGTCGGGTACAGCAGGATCATCGCGGTCAAGCAGTTCGGCAACGAACCCGTGACCGTGCTGTCGCACCGCTGCATGGACCCGTCCCTAGCCGCGAAAGAGGTCATCGACAACGCGCACAACGTGATCATGATGTCAGGCACGCTCACGCCGACGTCGATGTTCGCGGACGTGCTCGGCTTCCCGAAGACGACGGTGCAGAAGGAGTTCCCCAGCCCGTTCCCTGTCGCGAACAAGGTCTCCCTGATCGTTCCGGGAGTGACCACCAAGTTCACGGCGCGCAGCGAAGGCCAGTTCAAGAACATCGCTTCGATCTGCGCTAACATCGTGAACAGCGTGCCGGGCTGCTCCGCGATATTCTTCCCGAGCTACCTATTACGTGACGAGGTCGCGAAATTCTTGCAGGATGCTGTCGCGAAGACGGTGTTCTTCGAGGATCCGCGTGCAACGAAAGAGGACCGCCAGGAGCTGCTGAAGCGCTTCGCGCAATACAAGGATTCCGGGGCGGTGCTGCTAGGCGTCGCTGCTGGTTCGTTCGGGGAAGGAGTGGACTTGCCAGGCATCCTGAAGTCGGTGATCGTCGTCGGGATCCCGCTTGACCGGCCCGACCTCGAGACAAAGGAACTTATCAATTACTATGACAAGAAGTTCCATCGTGGTTGGGATTACGGTTACATCCTGCCTGCCGTGACGAAGACATTGCAGAACGCGGGCAGGTGCATCCGTTCCGAGACCGACCGGGGAGTGTTGGTGTTCATGGACGAACGCTATGCGACACAGATGTACGCGCGCTGCTTCCCGAAGGACTGGAATCCGAAACTGACCGCTGATCCGGTGGCGCACGTGAAGCGGTTCTTTGCCACGCAAAACTTTATATAACGAAACTGCAGACGAATCGCAGCAAAAAGGTGATGTTCATGCCCAAGAAGGCAGTCAAAAGGAAGTCCGCCAAGGTCCCTTCAAAGAAAGGTAAGTCCGCTCCTGTGACAGACGACGAGCCGATCGAGAAGAAGGAGTCGCACGAGGACGCGGACGATTACGATCTCGAGAAAGAGGATTACGCGGATAAGATCAAGAAGGGCGAGGCCGAAGAGGACGTCTACACAGATGAAGGCCGCGATCTTTTGCACGAGGACGACGAGATCGACGACATGGAAGAAGGCTTCTCCAAGGGCGCCCAGCCGGACAAGCATCACAAGAGATAATGAAGAGGATTTCTGAGGGTTTTGTTTCCTTTTTCGCTCCGGTGCAGAAGGTGGTCTCTGCCGGGATGGCTGTGTTCTATAATCCCGTGATGAGCTTGAACAGGGATCTTTCTGTGATTTTGTTGAAGAGCATCGGCAAGAGGAAACTTGTCGTCGCCGACCCGTTGGCAGGCACGGGCGTGCGCTCGCTGCGATTCCTGAAGGAACTTCCCGGGATGATCGAGGAGTTGCGCGCGAATGATGGCAACCCACGATTCCCTGCGCTGTTCAGGAAGCAATTGAAGCTCAACAAGATTCCGAGCAAGAACGTCGTTGTCGCGCGCCGCGAAGCATCCTCATTCCTGCTCGACGGTCCTGGATTCGATTACGTCGACGTCGACCCGTTCGGATCCCCGAATCCGTTCCTTGATGCTGCGTGTAAGAAACTCTCGCGCGACGGCATCATCGCCGTCACAGCCACAGACACCGGTGCGCTTGCTGGCAGCTTCCCTGACGCGTGTCACAGGAAATACTGGGCAGAGCCGTTGCGGAACGAGTTGATGCACGAGGTCGGCATCCGCATCCTGATCCGCAAAGTGCAGCTGATCGCGTCGCAGTACGACCGCGCGCTGGTCCCGATATTCGTCCACGCCACGCAGCATTACGATAGAGTCTACCTTCACTGCGAGAAATCGAGATCCTATGTCAAGGCCCTGCTCGACAAGCACGGCTATCTCTTGTATTGCGAGAGATGCATGGACCGCGCAGTGTCGAACGCGAACGTCGGGATGTGCTCGTGCGGCGAACCGTTCAAGGCCGCAGGCCCGATGTGGCTCGGCCCGTTATGGAACCACGCGCTCGTGAAGAAGATGCTCGTGACTTCGAAAGGCGACGCGGAGAAGTTACTATCCGTGATTCATCAGGAATCGCATATCCCCATCGTGGGATTCTTCGACATCCACAAGATCTGTTCATTATTGAAAGTCCCCGTGCCGAAGACGGCCGAAGTCATCGCTGCGCTGAAAAGAAAAGGTCATGATGTCGGGCTGACGCATTTCTCGCCTACAGGAATCCGCACGGACGCTCCGTTGGAAGAAGTGAAGAGCATCATTGCACGGCTGAAATAGTGAACGCGTTCTTATCGTTTCCATAACGCATTTAAAGTTCTCCGCGTCCGAGGGGTGCATGGTCGATGATTGCAAGTCGTTGGATGAATTGTGGGTCCAGGTCCGGGAGCTCAACAAAAGATATTTCCCTGACAACTCTCTCGCGCCCATCGTAGGCGATGGAAAGACGCAAAAACCGAAAGTGATGTTTGTATTCATCAACCCGACTTCGCGAAACATCAGTTCTGATCCGTCCTGGCAGGGTCCCCGATTCCCCTTCATAGGAACAAAGCAGGTTTGGCGGGTGTTCAACAAAGCGGGGCTCTTTGACGACCGACTCCTGGCCCAGATAAACCGCCAACCCACTTGGTCGCTTGTGTTCACGAATCACGTGCTCAGATTCCTGCGGCAAAACGGGCTGTATTTCACGAATATCGTGAAATGGACAGGTCACGATGCTGCACTTCCTGATGCCGAAAAAGTCAAGCTGTTCCTTCCGATCCTGGAAAAGGAGATAGCGCTTGTCAAGCCAGAGACCATAGTCACATTCGGCTTGATCCCATTCGAAAAGCTGACACGACAGAAAATCAAGCTCAACGACTATTATTCTGAAGCGATGAGAACGAGGAGGCTCAAGACCTACGAACTGAAGATCGGCTCACAGCCAGCAGAGGTTATTCCCTGTTATTTCCCGATAGGAAGAGGAAATCCGAAACGTGCGGTTGAACTCTTGAACCTGCTCAAGAACAGATAGCGTACGAGCGATAGAATCAGCCGAGCGCCCGATCGATCCTTGTCACTTCGACGTTCTCGACGTCGTGGATCTTCTTGATGTCGTCTTCCAAGGGTTCGGTGGAGCCTTTGGATTCTTCCATCATGAACGTGACCTCGAGCGCCTTCAATCCGAACGCGAACGGCTTTGTCTCGAACTGGCCGGGCTTGACCGCGAACTTCGTCACCAATTCATCTACATGATGCTGTAAGTGCGCGAGATCTGCTTCGGGAGAACTCGGCATGATGCGGAGCGTGATGATGACGTAGGCCTTTCCCATATCAGTTCGGGCCCGAGAATCCGCATTCGTGGCATGAGAACGCCGCGGCGATCTCGCGGCAGTGCCTGCAACGCACGAGGTCGGTCTTTCCGCAGGAAGGGCATTTGAACACGGCTGCGCCTTTCATGTTGGCCACGGGCGTCTTGCAAGACGAACATGCTTGTGTCATACTCGTGGGAAGCTTCAGGGTCCTTTTTAAAGCTTTGCTTGGGGATACACAACAAACGGAGTCGTCCCCGGCATTCCGTTCTCAGGCAGGTGGGTAGTCGCTTTATAGGCATAGAATCGAAAGCAGTAATGCTACTACAAACCTGCTTGGAGCTCATCACGCCGGGGAGCGCGAGAACAGCAAAGGGGCCCAGCTGACTACTCCTTAATCATAACAAAAGAATATAAACGCTCTTCGGGTCGATTGCAGCTATGGGGAAGAAGAGGGTGAGACTGCCCACGCCTAAGCCGCGTAAGCTGCCTCAACTGGCAGTCAAACTACCCCCGCCACCGCGACCGTCCCAGGAAATCTCATCTGGCGGGTTGTTCTCGTTCCTGAAACGCCCTGAGCACACAGTTGTCACTTTAGAGGATCACGAGCAGCTATTGCGCAAGAAGGAGGTCATGCTGGCTTCGCAAGCTGCAGAATTTGAGCGCAAGGCAAGGGCGCTCGCGGGCCGCGAGAACAGCCTCAAGGACCGCGAGATCACGATGTCACAGAAGGAGCGCGCGTTCCGCGACAAGGACGCGCTCGTAAAGGAGACTCTCGCATCAGTATCCCGCGCCGAACGCCGTAGGGCGGATATCGCGAAGGAGAACGACCTGCTTGAGGTAAAGCGTCATGAGTTGGAAGAGCAGGTAGGCGCGCTAAAGTCACGCCTGGACGCGCTCCAGCGCGACGCGGGCCAGAAGCGGGCATTGCTCGGTGGCACCGAGAAGGATCTTGCGAAGAAGTACGCAGAACTGAACCATCTTCAGCATCGGCTCGACCAGCGCGAACAGTTGCTCGAAACCAAGGAGAAGGTCCTGAACGAGAAGGAGTCGGGCCTGCTCGGGTTCGACCAACAGCTCAAGCGCCAGCAACGCGAGCTCAGCGAGCGTGACAAGCACGGCCTAAGCGAGCTAGCGCAGCTGAAGGAGGAGCTCGCCCGCAAGCAAGACCTCTCGATAGCTGACGTCCTCGCGCAGAACAAGGCGCTCCAGCGAGAGCTGCAGAAACGGTCCCAGGAGCTCGCCCAACGCGAGAAGCAGCTCGAAAGCGACGCCGATAGCCGCATGAAGGCTCGAGAGCAGGAATTGGCCAACAAAGCCCGCAAGCTCACACTCCGCGAACAAGCAATCGATGAAGAGATTGCGGCACGCACCAAATCCGCGGAACAAGATTTAGTCAACAGATCACGCAAGCTCGCAATCAGGGAACAGGCCATCGATGGCGAGATCACCAACCGCATGAAATCCGCCGAGCAGGATCTGACTGCGAAGAAGCGGGAGTTCGACAAGCGCGAGAAATCCATCGCAGAGGAGGAGTTGCGACTCGCGCAGCATCAGAGCGAGCTCAAGGAAGCGGAGGATGGTCTCAGTCTCATGAAGGAAGCGCTGGCAGAGGAACTCAAGGGCCACATGGCCGAGTACGCGGAGTTCGTGGCGAAGTGGAAGACCGAGCTTGACTCGTTGAATGCCGCGCGCAGCGAGATCAAGAAGGAGAAGGCTTCAATCACGAAGCTCGTGCAGGGCGACTTGCGCGTGCTTAGCGAGAAGGAGGACGAGCTCGTCTCCGCCACAAAGGATTTCGAGAAGGACAAGCGCAAGCTCATCACTGAGGAGAACCGCCTCGTTGAGCGGGTGAGGGAGCTCGAGCGAGTGGCCCACCAGCACGGGAGGGTTGAGCAGCAGTTCCAGGCCCGCGAGAAGGCGTTGCAGGCCTACGAGGACGCCCTCGGCAAGAAGGAAGACCTGATCATGAAGGCTCTCAACAAGGCCGAGGAAGCCCGCAAGAAAGCGGAGGAATTGAAGGCCAAGATCGCGGCTGTCAAGGAAGCGAAAGCCGACCTCAAGCGCTTGGAGGCGTTGCGAAGCGAGCTCGAATGGACGATCGAGAAGGAATCACGCAAGGTGATCGCGATGGGTGGGAAGCTCCACCACATCGAGGACAGGCTCAAGGAATCGAAGGACTCTCGCGTGAAGGCCATCGAGAAGCGCCATGAAAAGGCCGCTAAACAGGAGAAGAAGCCGGTTCCTCATCGTCTTACGCCTGTCACGCCGCCAAAACCGGTCGAGACTGAAGAGCACGTCTACGAGGCGCGCGCAGAGATTCCTGAAGGTCACGAGGAAACGGGCATCGCTGCCGCGCGGCCTTCAGAGATACCTCACTTGTTGAACCAGGCGCATGACTCGCTGGCGGCGAACGACCTGAAGACCGCGAAGGTCATCCTTGAGAAGCTCATGAAGATCCACAGTATGCTGCACGACAACGACGCCAAACGCACGCTAGGTTACGAGATCCTCGACCTGAAGACCTCGATCAAGCTCGCGGCGTTGTCGTGATCACGTTTTCTTTGATATAGAATTGTGTTCCCAGGAACGCTTTGATCACGTCGATATTTGTGGTAGTGTGTTGGGTGATCGATTCTGCCTTGATCGTACCCTCTGCGAGCGCGAGGAACGGCACAAGATTGTCCGCCAAGTGCCTGTCGACGGGCGCGGGTGACGCGATGGCTTCGCTCAACCGTTCTGCAGCGGTCTTGCCTGTCTGTTCTGCGGGGATCCCCTTCTTTCCGAGCGCGTCAGCACCGAGCCTGACCGACCACGAGGGATTGGTCTCGTCCTTGATGTTCGAGTAGAGCGCCCAGAGCGTTATGCCTGAGCCGGTGCACGCGCTATCCGCGTATTCGCTCCGGATCCGTACGTCGCCGAAACGCGACAATACCGCCTGGGCTGCGTGCGCTTGTCTTGTCGCGACCTGCGCGGCTTCAAGGTCCTTTGAGCAGTGCGAGACGCCCCTGATCGCGATCAGGTGCCCTTGCTCGAGCAGGCTGAACCGCTTGATAGTGCCCCGAAGTTCCGCCAGAAACGGGTCGAAAGTCTCGAAATCCATGCGTTTGATGCGTGGCTTTATGAAGACCTCGACTCGGCCGCCGCCTGTTGGATGGTATCCTCGCTTGAGCACCTTGACTTCCAGCTTCTCGCACCATTGCCTGAGGTGCGGGGCAAGGACTTCGATGAAATAATCTATCGGCATGGCCCAATCGACGTCGGTGCCGCCGATGATCGTCAATCGCGATGGCCTGTTGGCGAACAATGCGGGCAGCAAGATAGACTGCAGGAGAAGCGTGATGCTGCCCGCCGTGCCTATGTCGAGCTCGAACACACCCCCTTTGATGGGTTTGGGATGGAATGTGAGCTCGCGCGAGCCGAGCTCCGCGCCTTCTGAGATCGCGCCGCAGAGCTTCTCAAGCGCTCTGACGCACGTCACGTGTTGTGCCTTCAAGCCCGGAACGTCACGGCCCGCGCGGATGTCGGTCATCCTGAACGGGATCTGCGTCAACGCCGACAACGCGAGCGCAGTTCTGACCATCTGCCCGCCGCCTTCGCCTTGCGAGCCGTCGAGTGTGAGCATAGGGTTGCGCTTCAGCTTGCCGCTTTTATGCTTTGCTGAGAACTACGCGTCCCCGGCTCTGCTCCCCGGGCAGGTTTGCATGCCGAGCCCAGAGGTCTCGGCTGCACAGCAGAACGTTCCGTTCTGCATGTGAGTCGCTTTTGGCTATCGATTCGACATCGATGAATCCACTGCCAATCTGCTTGGGGCGAAATGCTAGGACGGCAAAGCTGGGAACTGGCACGGTTCAACGTATGTGGGGAAAAATCCCGGCGTACGACCGGCCTGATCGTACGCGCGGGAAAAAGAGGCGATGTGATTAGAAGATATTGAATAAAGGAAAAAAAGAAAACAAAACAGTCCTAGATCTGCTGCAGGTCCTGGTCCAACGAGTCGATCTCGCTCGTGTCCAAGTCTGAGCTGATGCTGTCGACTTCGGCGATGTCCTTCTCGATGTCGGATGCCTGGGCCTCGGTTGATTTCGGGGCCTCAGATGTTGCCGGCGCTTTTTGGGCGCAGCCGACAACCAACACGACTGTGAGCAGGACCGCCAGTGCGATGAGCCACTTTTTCATGGTCGTTGTTCCTGTGTCACGCTATAAAAACCTTTCCAGGTTCCTACACGGTGACGTTGGCTTCAACGCTGGCGTTGACTTCAACACCAGTCTCATCTTCGTCGGCGTCTTCTGCTTCGTCAGCATCGGTGTTATCCGCTTCGTCCGCTTCGTCGGCGTCGTCAGCCTCATCGTCGGCCTCACCTGCGCCTTCGGCATCGTCTGCAGTGCTGTCGTCCGCGTCTTCAGCGGCTCCATCGTCTGCGTCGCCAGCTTCTTCGGCCTCAGGTGCCTCTGCGGCTGCATCTTCAGCCTCTTCGAGCGCGCCTGACTCTGTCGAACCACGGATTGCCTTCACGATCTCATTCAGGATGCGATGCGCTTCCTTGAGGTCGGCTCCTGCGAGCTTCATCTCGTCGTTGGCCGCCTGGACATCCTTGTCTTCACCGTTGAAGAGTTCTTTCGAGGATTCCCAGTGCGTCTTTGCGGATGCTAGCTTGACGTCGAATTCCGCCTTCAAGTCAGTGGCGACTGAGACATCGTAGCCCTTCCCTCCGAGGTGCGCGAGGATGCGATCGAGCTTCTCAGCCAGATGCTCCATGCGCTCGACGACGTTGCCGACGCGCTTGTTGACTACATGGCCTGCGCCGCGCTTGAGCACGTGACGCGCGTCTTTCCACGCGTCCTGCAATTCCTTTGCCGCAGCACGCAATTCTTCGCGCGTCGCGGTCTCGGGATCCAATGCTTCGACCGTTGCCTGCGCCTCGGTCATGTTCTCTATTGCGGCATCGATGTCTGCGAGGATCTCATCCTTGTCCTCGACTTCGGATGCCTCGACCTTCTCCTTCAGGCCGTTCAACAGCTCGATGATCTTGTCGACAGATGCCAGGAGGAACTCCTGCTTATCGGCCAACGTCGCGCCGCCGCTGTGCAGCTTGGCGCGTGCCTTCTGGAAGTCGCGCTTCGCTTCGCGGACATCCTTGCGCGCTTCCAACGCGCGCTTCTCTGCCTTGAGCAGCTTCTCACGCGCTTCCTTCATTCTGTCGCGCGGACCAGACCTATCATCAGTCCCATCAGTCCCGCCTTCAGACGCGGCGTCTACCTCGGTACCTGATTCGATTTCTGTTTCATTTCCTGCATCATCGGAGCCGTCGTCCGAGCCCTCGTCCGCGAACACCGCGGGAATCGCGCTCATGACGAACAACGCCAACACCATCAGGACGCTGAGTTGTTTCCAATCCATTTTTGTGCCTCCAGGGAGCATAAAGGCGGGGGCGAAATCGCCCACCGCGTAGCCCTTGTTTGCGTGTGATGGCTGAGGGGGACCTCACCATCAGGAACCTCTATGTCGATTGTTGCTTATAAACAAACTTGCAGAATCCTTTCGGCTGAAGCTTTATTCATGCTCCCAATGCTTTAGAGAACCTGAAAATTCCTATTTAAAGCAAGAAAGAGCGTTTTGCTCCTCCTTTTGTCACAAAACAAAGGGTTTCCGACGACAGTTATTTATAATACCGAAGCGGGTTCAAAGCGGGGATGGTCACCAAACATGCACTCGCAGCGTTTCTCGCATTCGTCCTGGCGAGTTCTCTCGTCCTAGGCGCGACGGTACACGGCACCATCTACAACCTCGATCTCAACCCGGTAAAGAACGCGCGCGTGGAGATCGACACACAACCGCGCCAGGTCCTGATCGCGCCTGACGGAACATATGAATTCACGGTCCCGAAAGGGACGTACACTCTCACGGCGCGATTGATCCAGAACAAGACCATCACGGCTATCGCGAGCGAAGAGATGACTGTGCCCTCTGAAGGGACGTTCGTGCTCGACTTGATCATGTTCCCCGTGTTCGAGGAAGAGGACATACTGAATCTCACCGATGAGATCGATCCTGATGAGGCGCAATTGGCTAACGGCGATCTGACGCAAACGTACCTGCTTGGCGGAATCGGCATCCTCGTAATCCTGGGGCTAAGCTGGTATCTCTGGCACCGGAAGAAAAAGACGCATCATGCGAAAGCGACAGGGCCGGAACAAGAGTCAGCAGGAGAGACTCCGATCGAGGAACATCACGCCGAGACGCACCTCGAGGAACCTCACGCGCACGGTCCGAAAGAGAAGCCGGAGGAACTGCCTCAGACAGAGCGCGATGACGCAAAGACTGTTCTGGACATAATCCGGCAGCTTGGGGGTCGCACGACTCAGAAGGAGATCCGCAAACTCACACCCTTGTCCGAGGCCAAGGTCTCACTCATCATCACGGAGCTCGAGCACAAAGGCCAGATCGAGAAGATCAAGAAAGGACGTGGCAACGTCATAGTTCTGAAATGAGCACGACATACCATAGGGGACCTGGAGCGCAAGCGATCGCTCAAGATGCATCGAACGGCATGAAGCCGAGCCTATGCAAACTCATCGTCTCGCTCTTGGACTGTACCCTTGCGAAATCGATCGCGAGTTATGAAAATACCGAACGGCTGCCGTCAGGGCCGTACGTGCTGCTTCCGAAACACAGCTCCCATCTCGACATCCTGCTGGAAGGAGCGATGTTGTACGGGAGCCAAGGCCGGCTAGGACATTACTTGATGAAACCCTCCTTGCCAAGGGCATTCCAATGGCTCGGAGGCATCTCCGTCTATCGCAGCAAGGATACGAACAGCCGACGCGCTCTGCTCGCGAACAACGAACAAGTGTTTGCCGAGGCGGGCCGGTTGCTTTCGAACGGCGAGATCATAGTCATGCATCCTGAGGGCACACGCGTCTCAGGGGGCATGGGAGAGTTGCGCACCGGCGGGATCCGCATGCTAATCGAGATGCAGGAGACGATCGGGCCGGTCACGTTCGTTCCATTGGGCATAGAATATCGCGCATTGAGAGTCGCATTACGTGTGGGACGGCCGCGGACATACAGCCTGTTCTGGAACGACGATGCTGAGCGATTGAGGAAAGAGCTTGCTTTCCTGTCAGGGGTCGGATCCTAGGCTGCGTTCGAGCGTTTACCGATGCCGATCAATCTTAGCAAGCCCGGACGTTGCACGGCCGGCGGTATCTCGAATTTCTCGGCCTCGACTGAATTGGGGCAGAGCCAATATCCGGGGATCGCTTCGAGTTGGGCGACAGAACTGTCCGCTTTGGTCCCCATCACGAAATCCATCAGGGGAAAGACTACGTTGAGGTTCAGGTACATTCCTATGTGGTGCAGGAAGTGATGGTTATCAAGGTACTTGAACGGCGGCAACCAACGCAGTACGCGCTCGCCGGTGCGCTTCAGCCACGAGAATGGCTTCTGGTACCAACGCAATGAAGCGCGGGATTCCCGCTCGCGTTGGAGCATCTCGGTCGTGACACTCTCCAGTAGCTCGTGTTCCGTGCCTTCCGCGATGGCGACGAGCGGTTTCCGGCTGGATGCGCGATTGATCGCGAGCTGTTCTTTGAGCCGCGCCACGACACCGTCGCTGAACGTGTAGTGCTGGTCTTTCGCGTCGATGTTCCGCTCGATGTTCGCTTGGACCTCTGCGCAGATGTCGTCGAGCAACGGTTTTGAGAAGCGGAGTTTCTCATCAATCCTGCTGGAGTCGTCTTCGCTCATCAGACGTCGCGGCTGTCCCGGGACGTACGCGGCGCCGTATTGGATTCTGTCACCTAGCACGCGGTTGATCCCGAGGCGCTGCTTGCCGCTGACGTGCATGACGTGGTGGGCGCTTTCATAGAGTCCATAATACAGCGCGGAGCCTGCGAGCGTCCCGAGCACGATCGCCGCATCCACGGGGCCGACACCGGACGTTCCTGCGTACGCTGCGTAGATCCGATCCAAGCCGACGCCGACCCCGATCGCGATGGCGTGGATCAGCGCGACGTCGTTTTTGGCGAAATGGAGAACGACATGTTCATTGGTCGCGTTCTGGTAATAATTCCATGGCGCGGCGTATCCTCGATGGTGGATGTCGGTATGGCCGCGTTTCGTGTTGTCGTTGACATAGGGCACGATTTCGCTCTTCTTGGGATGAAGGAGGTAGCGATGGATGAGCCATTCGACCGGCGAACCGATCGTGAGGCTTACGGCTGCTGCGCCCGTGAATAGCGTGATGAGTTCTGCGAGGTCTGTCATCTTATGAATCGGTCCAATTCGTGCAGCTTGAACATCTTCTTCTTTCCTGAATCGACATCCTGCGCGCGGATCTGGTTGCCGACGTGCAGGACTTTCCACGAGCCTTCGTCGGTCTTGATGATGTCGCCGACCTTGAACGGCAATTGCCTGAAAAGCACCGTGACGCGGTATAACAGCTTGCCGCTCATGCGATCCTGCGAATACAATCTCCTGCTCACCTCGTATTCGCCCGCGAAGCGCAGTTTTAGGCGTTTGCCGAGCGCCTGGAGATAATGTTGGTCAGTGAGATAGAGGTCATAGCCGTTCGTGACGAGCTTCTCCTTCGCGACCGTGGACTTGTTCTCGCGCTCGATCACATCATAGACCCAATCGTAGACCTCCTGCGAGACGTTGCGCAATTGCAGTATCCCCTCGAAGTATTCGGGGTGCCTGTCTTTCTTCATCGCGCGCCGGCCAGCCGGTCCAGGACGTCCTTCAGTTCTGATGTCGTCATCAGCATTATGCGCGGGCGGCCCCGGCTTGGCCGCGTCAGTTCGTCGATGGCATGCTTGAGATGGACGTGCGTGATGGGCTGGGCCTTGAGGTCGGTTATGAGTTCAAGCAGGTCGCGGCGCTTGGACTTGGTGTCCTTGAGCAACACGTGGTCGAGTGCCTTGATGAGCTTCTCGCGCAATGACGCATCGTCCTCGGCGCCCGTCGCCCGCGAGATCTCCCCCGGCAGGTTGGTCGTCGTCCGGGGCGTCTTCTTCGGGTTCTTCAATTCCTTGACGACCTTGATGAACGCCTCTTTCTGGTTGGCGGTGAGGCTGCCGAACCTCATGTACTGCGACTTGATGCTCCTCAGAAATTGGGATTGCTGGTAGAACTCGAGCGGGATGTCGAAGAACTTCGCCATCGTCTTGTTCGAGATAGGGCCTGAGATCTCCGCCAGCTGGCAGCTCGCGCAGATAGGGAACTGCTTCGCAGAGTACATGGGGACCATGTTTTTGCGGCATTTCACGCAACGTTGCTGATAACGGACTGGCATAAAGGTGATTTCCCGAAATACATTTATAAACCCATCGTGCGGTAATGTGCCTGAGGTGTTGGGTATGGAAAAGACACAAGCTCCGAAGAAGTCCAAGAAAGGTCTGGTTATCGGCATCATCGTTCTCTTAGTGCTCGCAGGCGCGGGCTACGCGTTCTATGCTGTCACTGGTTCTTCTACAGTGAAGGCGCAAGTCCACGTCGAATCAGGCAGCGTCTCGGTCAATGGCGCTACTGCCGCAGGCACCGTGAAGCTCTCGGAAGGTGACGTGATCACGACCGGCAGCGATGGCAAAGCCACTGTCGTACTGTACGAGAGCACGCTGATCAGTCTTGAGCCCGACAGCCAAGTGACGCTTGACGAACTCACGAAGTCGCACCCGAAGGTGTCTCAGGAAGGCACCACGTGGACCATGTTCACCAAGCTCGCGGGCGCTGAGGCGTTCTCGGCCAAGGCAGGCAGCACAGTCGCTTCGGTGCGCGGCACTGTATTCGAGCTTAGCGATGGTTTCATCATGACTGGCGAAGGCACAGTGACGTACAATATGGAGGGTCAGACATTCACCGTCAAGACCGGTCAGGTCGTCGAGGACGGCGTCGCGCGTGACGCGACACCCGAGGAGCTCGCCAGCATGACCGGCTTCATGAATCGTGCGGTCGGTGAGCTGAAGCACATGCGCCAGCTCGAGATCGACAAGCATCCCACCACTTACGCGATGGTGAAGTCGATGTACGGCGTCGACGACGCGTTCATCCAGAACAAGCTGGCAGAGGCCGACGCGGGGATGTTCAACGTGGACGAGTTCGTGCTCAAGTCGCCGGTCCAGATGGACTCGGTCGATAAGATCGCGGACATCACGAAGACCATCCAGAAGGTCAATGAAGACATCGAAAGCATGCAGTAGATGGAAAAAGGCACCAAAGCCAGCGTTTTCGCTGGCGTCTTCCTTGTTTTTGCGTTGTTGATCCTCGCGGACGCGTTCGGTCACATCCGCGGCGGGCTCTCCGATCGCCTCTATGGCGACCGGGCGCCGCTCGAGGACATCGTGATCGTCAAGATCGATGACGTGAGCATAAACAGGCTCGGCAGATGGCCCTGGGAGCGCAGCGTCCACGCACGCCTGCTCGAAAAGCTCAAGGATGCGCGGATAGTGGGCGTTGATGTCTCGTTCTTCGAGCCGAGCGCGAACGACATAGCTTTACGCACCGCCATTGAACGCATGCCGAATCTCGTGCTTGCCGCGGAGGTGCAGGAAGGCGTGCTTTACGCGCCGATCTTTGATGCGGCGTACGGCTACGTCAATCTCGTGACCGATACCGATGGGATCACGCGCAAGGTCAATCCTCGCCTCAGGGATGGCGTGGCTCCGTTCGCGTTCGAACTGTACAAGCGCGGCTGGAACAAGGAAGCGATCCTTCCCGGAACGCAGCTCGCGATCAACTTCGTCAGCCGACCAGGGAGTTTCACCTCCTATCCTGCGCACGACGTGCTCGCGAAGAATCTGAGTTTCAAGGACAAGTTCGTCCTGATCGGCGCTACGGCTCCTGATCTGCATGATGAGTACTTCGTCCCGACATCAGAAGGCAAGGCCATGCCCGGCGTCGAGATCCATGCCAACATCCTGCAGAACTTCATCCTGGATGAGTTTCTGACGCGCCAGGGCAAGACCGGCACGATCCTGCTTGTCGCACTTGTCGGGCTCTTGGGCATGTTCATCCTGTCTAGGATGCATGTCACGTTCGCCATCCCGACTGCGTTGGGCGCGGTAATATTGTACGGAATGATCGCGATTTTCGTGTTCAAACAGGCGCGGATCGTCCTTGACCTTTTCTACGCGCCTCTCGCGCTCGCGGTGTTCACCGGCACGGGCGTTGCGCTCAATTACTGGGAAGAGAAGAGGAGGTCCGCGTACCTCAAGGACGCGTTCGGCAAGTACGTCTCGAAGGAACTCCTGCAGGAATTGCTGACGGCAAAGCAGGAATTGAAGCTCGGTGGCGTGAAGCGCACCATCACCGTGTTCTTCTCGGACATCAGAGGGTTCACGGGCATCTCGGAATCGTTGTCTCCCGAACAGCTCACTGGCCTGCTGAATGAATACCTCACCGCGATGACCAGGATCATCCTCGCGCGCAGCGGCACGGTTGACAAGTTCATCGGCGACGCCATCATGGCGTTATGGAACGCTCCCTTGGAGCAGAGGCAGCACGCGTTGCTCGCATGCAGGGCTGCAGTCGAGCAGGTGAAGGCCTTGCGCGAACTGCAGAAACAGTGGGCCGCGCGGAAACTTCCGGTCATGACGATCGGGTGCGGCGTGCACACAGGTCCGGCGGTGATCGGCAACATGGGTTCCGAGGAACGGTTCGACTACACCGCGATCGGCGACACGGTCAACATCGCGTCACGGCTCGAGGGGCTCACGAAGGAGTACGGGACCAAGATAATCATCTCCGAGGACACGTACAAGCATGTCAAGGATGAGTTCGTATGCAGGAAACTCGACGCCGTGCGCGTGAAAGGCCGCATGCACCCGATCATAATCTATGAATTGTGCGTCGAGCGCGATGACGATTTCCGTCTCAAGTTCGAGG
The DNA here is from genome assembly GCA_016203225.1 of Candidatus Woesearchaeota archaeon. GTDB lineage: Archaea > Nanobdellota > Nanobdellia > Woesearchaeales > ARS49 > DSQK01. Next base: position 69,403 of record JACQNC010000009.1, read on the forward strand.
CCGGGCTGCAGAAATACTTCGACCGCGATTTCGCTGAAGCAAAGAGAGAGTTCGGTGACGCGTTGAAACACCAGCCCACGAACGACTCGTGCAGGATCTTCATCGCGCGATCCGAGATGTACCTCAAGTATCCGCCCAGCGATGACTGGGATGGCGCGTTCGTTATGAATACGAAATAGACGTTCTACGTTCCCAAGCGTGAACTTCCCAGGCAGGTTTGTAGTGGCTTTACTGCAATCGAATCGATTGCGATGAAGCAACGTCAATCGTGACTGGGCGGAAATGCAAGGACTGCAACGGAAGTCTGGCGGCAACAGTAAAGCTTTTAAGAGCAGAGAAAGGACAAACAGGCATGAACGGTCAACAGCCATCAACATCGACACAGATATCAACGCAAACGCCTGCACGGCCGGTGCAAGCGCAGGTCCAACCGGCACAGCCAGGCAAGCCCGACATCAAGGCCAACTTCTGGCGGTGGCTTTGGTGGTTCATCTGGGAGGACAACAGCATCTGGAGCTGGATCGTGAACATCATCCTGGCGTTCGTCATAATCAAGTTCATAGTCTATCCTGGGCTAGGACTGTTGCTCGGCACCGGTTTCCCGATAGTCGCAGTCGTTTCAGGTTCTATGGAGCACGACGGCTCGTTCGACCAATGGTGGACGTCGCAGTGCGGCAGCGCATCGCAATCTGAATTGTACGCGGAGTACGGCGTCGACAAGACGGAATTCGGGGCATTCCGGTTCAGGAACGGGTTCAACAAGGGGGATCTGATGATCCTGCGCAGCGCGAAGGAAGTCGGATTGGGGGATGTCGTCGTCTTCTCCGCTCCTGGTCTGCGTGACCCGATCATCCATCGCGCCGTGGCGATCTCTGATAGCAGCATAACCACCAAGGGCGACCACAATTGCGTCTCGGCACCGTTCGAGACCAACCTCTCCCAAGAGCGATTGCTAGGCAAGGCCTTGTTCAGGTTGCCATACTTGGGATGGATAAAGATCGGGTTCGTTGAATTGGTCAACATCATCGCTGGAAGGAACTGATATGATGTTCTGCCCGAAGTGCGGAAGCATCCTGATGCCGAAGAACATCGGCGGAAAACGCGTGCTCGGCTGCTCATGCGGGTACAAGGCAGAGGGCGATGTCACGATAAAGGAAGAGGTGAAGCATGTCAAGAAGGAGGTCCACGTGCTGGAGAACGAGAACGATCCCACGTTGCCGTTGGCGGACTACGCGTGCAAAAAATGCGGTCATCCGAAATGCTTCTTCTGGGAGCTCCAGACGCGTTCTGCCGACGAGGCCCCGACGCGGTTCTACAAGTGCGAGAAGTGCAAGCACACCTGGCGCGAGTATAAATGATGGACTGGTCGGCACATATTCACAACCACCATATCAAAGTCCGTGCGCGACCTGGCGCCGACGAGACAAAAGTGCTTGGGTGCGATGAAGCACGACATGCGGTGAAGATCTCGGTCGCGGCTCCTGCGCAAGACAACAAAGCGAACATCTTGCTCCTGAAGTTCTTGAAGAAGCAGCTCGGCAAACAGGTGAGATTGGTCTCCGGCGCCACGTCGCGCGACAAAGTCGTAGAAATCGTTGAGTAGCCGAAAGATTTCCGCATTTCTCGTGGTTCTTCCGGCGCGATGCTCTGTTCTTCCGGAAAAATTCCAGCAAGACATATGAATTGCGAAAACGCCATTCGTCGCATGTCAAACATCACGTTGATCGTCATCAAAGGAAGGAGAATCCACGTTCTACAAACGCATTGGCGTACCGTGAAGGCGCTCTTGGAACACGGTTTTGACGGCGTTCTTTGGCAGAAGCACGAGAACCGGACTGAAGACCTCGATGCTGGCTACATCCTCGTCGACCTGAACACAGGCACCGTCGTTAACGAGCAGAACGCGTTTGCCGCGGAATGTTTTTAAACACTCTTTTAGGCAGCCCAAGTATGAGCCTCTTCGACGACCTCCCAGATGACCTTAAGAAGGACGCGCGGGCGATGCCGATGCCCCCGGAACAGCTGCTCCTGAGCCTCGGATCGTTCGCGGCAGGCGCGTTCCACGGCTTCATCACTGCGCAAGGAAAGGATGTTCCTTTGGAAGGACGCGCGATGCTTGTCGGCATCCCCTTGACGCTCGAGACTATCGCAGGCGGCTATGGGTTTGGGTTCGGCGGCAGGATCTGCCGCGCAGTGATTGAACGGCTACAAAAGGAAGGCCGTCCTATCGGGTACGAGGAAGGGACGTTCATGGGCGCGGGCGCAGCTTACGGCTGCATCTTCGGGACGCTGACACAAGCCATTGGTTTTGGCGCGGGCTATGTGTGGGGAAAGCTGTTCTAGAACCCGTCAAGCGTGCTCTGTTTCTTGTCGAACTCTTCCAGGTATTTCGGCGGCTTGACCGATTTGAACTCGAAGCCCCAGTCTTCCAGCATCTTCCTCGCGTTCTCGGTGATCTTCGGCGCCGCGAGGATGCCACGGACCTTCGTGATGCCTTTGCTGACCATCATCTTCTCTACGTATCTGCGCAGTTGCGTCACTGCCGATAGGTCTGCGCAATAGCGTTTGCACTCGACGATCGTCAACGTCCCCTCCTTATCGGTCCCGAATACATCGATGAATCCGTACTTGGTCTGTTCCTCGCGCGAGACTGGCTTGAATCCCTCCTCGATCATCTCCGGATTGTCATAGAGCATGTTGCTCATGTCCTCTTCCGTGCCAGCAACGACTATCGTCTGGCCGTCCTCTAGCTTGTGCGAGTTGTAGAAGTGCACGCGCTCGATCGTGATGTCGAGGAATTCCTTCAACGGCAGGTTCTTGCTGCGCAGCAGGAGCTTGCTGCCGTCCATCACCGCCGTGTGACTGGTGTCGGGCTTCATGTAGTTGATAGGCGCGTTGCCTGTTGGCTGGTGGACGAGGATGGCTTTGTCGCTTTTGATTACGATCACGCGATCGCCGCGGCCGAGATGGCTCTCTGCGCGGCCAGAATACCTTATCGAACACGTGCACGCCAGCACGATCGTCTCGTTCCGAGTCAGCGCATCGGCCAAAAGCGTCGCATAATCAGACAACTGCATGCACGAAGCGCGTCGAAACGGGTTATATAACGTTTGTTGTGATTGTGCATAATGGAGGATAATAATGCATTTATAGGACGGATGAAGCGGTTCATCTGTTGGGGGAATACTGTGGCATTAGACGATCGCATCAAGGGCGCGCTGGCTTCTCAAGAGCTCCGACAGGCATTTTTCCAGGACGGCTGGACCGACTTGAAGCACACGCCTGAGCGTGAGGACCGCATCCAGCCCGCGAATTATGACCTCGCCATCCAGGACGAATGCTGGCGCGTTCCTAACGGATTCCGTCCTTCGCGCGGCGTATCCGTGCTTGAATCATTGCGGCGATTGCTCCCCCGCGAAAGGTCCCATCAGAAGATCGATCCATCCGACGGTATTGTTCTCGCTCCGGAATTCTCTTACCTCTTCCCCGCAGAAGGTTCCTGGAAGGTTCCGCGTAACTTCTTCATCCGAGCAAGCCCTAAGTCGACCGAGGGCAGGATGGGAAACTTCGACCGGTTGCTCGGTGACGGCGTCCCCCGATACGATGAAGTGCCTGAGGGATTCCAAGGTAAGCTTTACGTCCTTGTCAAGCCACTGGTGTTCTTCAACAGGGTGTTCCCGGGGTTCTCGTTCAATCAACTGCGCGCGTATTGCGGCAGCCAGTGCGTAGTCAGCGACGACGACCTCAGGAAACTCATCAACCAGCTCCAGCTCGTCAAAAGGAACGGGCACGCGATCCCCGCAAATGAACTCGAATTCGACAACGGGCTGCTTCTCACCGCGGACCTGGAAGGCAGGGAAAGCGACGGGCTTGTCGGATTCCGCTCACGCAGGAACCCTGAACCAATCGACCGTCGCGTGAAGCGAGCCATCGACTGGGAGCAGTATTTCGAGCCGTTGCTCGCGCCCAAGACAGGAGACGTCCAGCTCAAGCGCGGAGAGCTACTTCTGACGCAGTCCCGTGAATGGCTCAGCATGACCCCCACCCACGCAGGCGTGATGCCCGACTATCGCACCAACATCATGGAGAACCGTGCGCACATCGCAGGGTATTTCGACGCGAACAAGTTCGAGGGCATCGCGACATTGGAGATACCTGTGCTGGACGAGATGGTGCTCCATCATGGCGACCCGTGCTGCGCGGTACAATATGAGCAGGTGCGCGTTAAGCCGGACAAAGAATATGGAGGCGCCCACATGGACCAGAAATTCGCGCTCTTGCCGAAACCGCTCAAGCTTCCCAATCCTGCGGAGATCGCGGGCAGGGTCGCCAATGAGAAAGAGCTCATCATGTATGTTGAGCGTGCGAAGCTGTTCGGCAAGGACTATTTCGAGGGATTCTCACCGGTCGATGGCGTAGATTTCAGGGCACGCATGCTGGAACATGGTGAATTCGGGAAGCGCGGGAGCGCTGAATCAGGGGTCGGGCTTGAAGCGGACAATTCCAAGAAGCAGCCTATCGCATATCTCGTGTTCGTGAACCCTGAAGAAAAACTCGTCTTTGGCTACTGGCGTGCCAGCGAAAAGGAGAAGTATGCCGAGACGCGTCTGCACGGCAGGTTCAGCATAGGCGTCGGCGGCCATGTGCGTCCAAGCGACAAGCAAGAGGATCCCGCAGATCCGATATTCGCATCGTTGATGCGCGAAGTGCACAAAGAAGAGGTGAAGTGCGAAGGTCGGTACGGAGCGCCGAAGCTGATTGGTTATGTCAACGATGACACGTTCAGCCCTGTCGATTCCGTGCATGTGGGTTTGTTGTACGTGATCGAGACCACGGGCACGGTCGTGCCGAAGGATGAGGAGTTGAGAGAGGGGCGCATGATGCCGTTCTCGAACATCCACGCGCTCATGAAAGATCCACAGTGCAAGGTCGAATGCTGGACGCAACACGCATTCAAAGAGATCGAGAAGCGGTATTCATGAGCTTCACACCTCCTCTCGTTACGCTCGTCGCCAAGTTCGACCAGTCCGCGTTCGACCTATCAGTAGGCGCGGCGCGCACCTGTTATGCGTCTAAAGCGGTCGCTCCGGAGCAGGTAGCGAAACGTCCTGATCTTGCCGACAAGATCTTCGAAGCCGTGCTCGAGGCAGGCCATCATACCACCATCCAGCACCCGCATTACACGTTCCTGATGCAGGGCGTGAGCCGGCAGTTCCTATGGTCGTTCCTGCACAGCCACCCATTCTACAATTCAGAACAACAGAGCCAACGCTACGTTGAGATGAAACCGGACCGGCTCGTCATCCCTCCGCTGGAAGGCAAGTCGCGCACCATCTTCATGGCGATGGCCACAGAGATGATGCAGGCCTACTTCGAGTTGAATGACCTGATGCGCCCGTTCATCGAAAAGGAATGGTTCAAGCTCTACTCTGGAAGGAAGGCCGACTTCTTGAACAAGAACGAGCGAGGCAAGCGTTGGGACGCCGCGATCCACAAACGCACGCTCGAGGCGGCGCGTTATGTGATACCTGTAGCGATGCAGGCCGACCTATACCACACCATCTCCGGGCTCACGCTGATGCGATACTGGCGCATGTGCGAACAGTTCGATGCACCGGGCGAGACAAAGGATATCGTGGGCCGCATGATAGGGTTGGTCCGCGAGGACGACCCGCGGTACCTCTCGCGTCTCGAAGACCCGGTACCTCTCCAGGAGACCCCGGAATACGTGATGTTCACGTCCTTCTTCGGCACCGGGCTCAATCCGTACGCGTCCGAGTTCATAAGGGAGTTCGACGCGCGGCTGGACGGATTGCAGGCGCTGCTCATCGGGCATGACCCGAACGCGGAGGCCGCGCTCGCGAACGCCGTGCGCGGTATTTTCGGGCTGCCGAAATCCCGGATGTCAGACGATGACGCCATCGATGTCGTGTTGGATCCGAGAAAGAACTCATATCTAGGCAGCACGCTGAACGTGAACACTCTCTCGAAACTGTCGCGTGCGCTGCATGTCGTTAATTACACGTTCGAGCACCGGTTGAGCCACACTGCAGACAGTCAAAGCCAAAGGCACCGCATGATCCCGGGCACGCGACCGATCCTGCAGGCGCATTTCGACCCGAGCGAGCCGGACTGCATCTGGCCCATCTCATATCGGCAGGTCCCTGAGGCGATGGACAAAGTCACGAAGCTCACGGCAAAGGTCTGGAAGACCATCGGAGACCTCCTGAGCGAGGGAGTTCCGTGGGACTGCGCACAGTATCTCCTTCCGAACGCGACAGCAGTGCGTTACATAGAATCAGGAAACCTCCTGAACTATCACCATAAATGGCACACCAGGTTATGCTATCTCGCGCAGGAGGAGATCTGGCGTCAATGCCTGGAAGAGGTGCGCCAGGTCTCGGAGGTTCACCCGCGCATCGGCAAGCATATCGGGCCGCCGTGCGCTATGCGCAACGTCGCCGGCATGAAGCCCATCTGTCCAGAGAAGGACCGTTACTGCGGCGTTCCGGTGTGGCTCAGGACCCTTGACCAGTACGAGCGCGTCATCTGAAGTTTTTTATAGCACCGCATCTTTCCGATTTCCGTGAAAGGCCTCTTCATCGTTCTCGAGGGCATAGACGGTTCTGGCAAGGGCACGCAGACGAAGTTGCTCTCGGAGTATCTCAAGAAGAGAGGCAGGAGGGTGCTGCTCACCTCCGAACCGAGCCATTCGGTAGTGGGCGCTTTCGCGAGAGAGCAGTTGCAGCATCGCAAGATGAGCCAGAAATGGATGCAGTTGCTGTTCGCGGCTGACCGGCAACATCACGTCGAGAATGATATCCTGCCCGCGTTGAAGGCTGGCAAGACCGTGATTTGCGACCGTTACAGTTTGTCTTCGCTCGCGTACGGCAGCGTATCATTACCGCTGTCGTGGCTGAAGAAGCTCAACCACACGTTCCCGCGACCTGACTTGACGATCATCCTGGACGTCCCTGCTGAAGTCGGATTGAAACGTGTCCGTGGCCAGAGGCGCAGCCTGGAACTGTATGAGCGGAAAAACCTCTTGGCAAAGGTGCGCAGGAACTATCTCGCGCTCGCGAAAGGCGACATAAAGGTCGTGGACGCCTCAGGATCGAAGAAGGAGACGTTCGCCGCGATCAAAATGATCGTGGACAAACTCTGATCATTCTGCTACTGCCGGGACTTCGGGGGTCTTGACTTCCTCGAACATCGCCAGCGTCTTGTTGCGCTTGATCGTATTGTAACTTATGTTGCTCTTCTTGATCTCCACAACGACACCTCTTTTTCCCGCGCATCGGGACGATTCGAAGTAGCGCGCGTCTCTTTTTAAGTTCATGCGAGATACAATTGGTATGTTTCAGGCAACACTTTGTTCCTCATTGCGGAGTTAAGAACTGATTTTACGACGGAAACAACTCGATGTCACTGCAAGAAAAGTGTTTCGTGACTTGAAAACTACGCCTTCTTGTCGAACTCCATCAACGTCTGGAATGATTGCGACAGCAATTTGCCGTCCTTCGCGTCGATCTTCAGGTTCAGCGTCTTCATGCTCTGGAAGAAGTAAGTGATGTTGTATATTGCCTTCCCTTCGTTGTTCTGGATGATGAAGAACGTCTTGAGAGGGATCTCGCGCGGGTGCTGCAACACGTGCTGTTCTTTCGCGGTCTTGAGCGCGGATTCGTGGCCTATGACGACATCCTCGGGTTTCAATTCAAGGATCGCGTTATCGGAGCGCAGGATCTCCTGATCCGGGATGATCTCGACGTACTTCGCGGAGACTACGAACGTCGTGATTGTGTCTTCAGGATTATAGTAGCCGAGCTGCCACGTGTCCTTATTTGCCTCGTCCAGCAGCAGGAATGCGTGCGCGAGGAAACTCTTCGCGTGCTCCTTCCTCCAAGCGGAATATTCCTTGCTCTGTTCAAGCGTTCGCAGGACGTCTTTTAGCTCCATGTCATGGCCGCATCTGGGAGGGTATAAAAGAATTGCTACTTGAAGACGGTCGTGAACAGCAGCGCTTTCTTCCTCATGCCACGGACTATCCCATGCCAGCGGTGCTGGATACCTCGTGAGGGATGCAGTTCGAACGCATGCCAGAGCACCTCTGCGAGCGGGTAGTCGTGCTTGACGCGATGTTCCCTGATGCCGACGAGGAACAGGGATGATAGGAGCCGCAGCACGGCGGAGACGGCGAACACGAGCGGGATGCCCGTGAGGACAAGCGTCACGTTGTCGGCTATGAACCCTCCCAGGATCGGCGCGATGATCAACGGCACACCCGTGATTATGCTATATGTGGCCGTCTGGATGGCACGCTTGGATGGCGTAGTGAGATCGAGGAACACGTTGAATACGGCGACATCATAACCCGCCCACACTATCCCCGAGAGCACTTGCGCGAACCACAGCAGCCAGAGCGTGTCGCGCGTCACGAACAGGAACGTCAATGGCACGAGTGCTGTGCCTATCACGCTCAACCATAGCACCGGCTTGTCGCCGAACCTGTCTGAGAGCTTACCGACGTGCCTGAACACGAGTATCTTGGTTATGTTCGTCAACGCTGTCGATAGCGCGAAGATGGTGTATGATAGTCCTAGGTCGTTCAGGATGTACGCCGTGAAGAACGGGCTGGCGAGCATGAACGCGAAGTTGAACAGGAACGCGAATGTCACGTACCTTTTGAACTCGCCTTCGAGCTGGAAGAACTCGCGCCAGCCGTGATGATCATGGTCTTGGTACGGAGGCTCCTTGACCTTTAGCGTGCATAGCGTGGTCGCGATGCCGAACCCGATGCCGACCGCGAACACCGTGAGGAAGCCGGCGAAATCGCCTGGCGCGAACAGGTCGAGATACTGACCTGCGGCGACGAGCGCGATCATTCCTCCGATGTTGATCAATCGCGTGCGGCGCGCGACGAAATCGCCGCGGATCCTGTTCGGTACCACATCTGCCACGAGCACCGTCCAGGCAGGATCAGACATGTAGTCGAAGAACCTGGCGAGGAAGAAGAACAGCACCACCCCCAGCAGTGGCGACTGCGCGAATATCGATGGCGCAAAGATGATACCGAGCCAGGAGAGACGCGCGAACGTGCTCGCGATGGCGTAGATGCGCAATCGCGTGAAGTGCTCCAGGAGTTTCGCTCCGGGGATCTCGGCGAGCATCATAGCCAAGTAAGGCAGGGCGCCGATGATCCCGATTATCGTGTTGCTGGCGCCCAACGCGAGCGCATATGCCAATAGGTATCCTGCGGTCAGCCCGTCATAGAGCGCCCACCAACCGCCGCTCTGGAGCAGGTAGCGTTGGTTCCGGTCGGTCACAGGTTGATCACCTTACCGAATGGCCCCGGATTCACCAGTTTGGCCTTGTTCACCGTTCCGGTCTTGCCTGCGGTCTCGTGGATGTGGCCGCTCAGCGCCAGCACGACGTTCTTGCGTTGCTTGATGAAGTCGGAATAGCTCTTGTTGCCTACGTGGTCGCCCCAGATGTGGTCGAGCACGGTGCCATATGGTGGTTGGTGCGTGAGCAAGACAACCTTCTTTGCGAGTTTGGCCGCAGGAACCGTCTTTATCCAGCGCGCAAAGTCAGGCTCCGTGAACGAGAATCCTCCACCACCATGGCCTACGAACAACACGTCACCGAACCGCACGGTTCTTTTGTGGCAGAACGTCCAGCCGTGACGCTTGGCGAGCGCAGCGACGGTCGATTCCTCTTCATGATTGCCATGTAGCACGAGCTGGCTCTTGTGCAGTTTCGCGAGGCGCTTGCACACATCCTCGATATGTTGTTCGAACACTGTGAAATCCCCGAGATTGATCAGCAGGTCAGGATGCTCTTTCTTTATAGTCTGTTCAAGCCGCTTCATCGCGGTGAGATTCGCGTGCAGGTCGCTGAATGCGAGAATCTTCATGGGTCATCCTTGCCGGGGCGTGACGACGCAGCAGTCCTCGATGCAGTTCACCGTGTTCGGGATGCCTGTCTGGGTTGTCAGTCCTTGGGCATAGGAGACGCACTGCTGCATCCCCTGTGATGTGAACGTGCACGGGATGCCGCTCTCGCACTGGAACGGCTGGCCGCCGGACTCGACCACGCGTTGGCACGCGCAATCCTGGCAATACTCGTTTATGTTGCATGATGGATTGGCTGGGTCCTCATTGTCGTCACATTCCTCCTGGTCGCCGAAATCGTTCGGATTGTCGACCTGGCCGTCACCGCAGTACGTTAGCTGCGCAAGCGGGGGGAGTATGCAAGTGCAGTCCGCCTGGCACGGGTCGCCTGAAGGACAGCTGTTCGCAGGCGTGCCGTATGCGGCGCCTACATCGCACTGTTCGCCGATGTCAAGTTGCGCATTTCCGCACTGCACAGGTGTGCATTGGCAGTTGGGTGTGCAGGGCGCATTGCCTGGACAGGCGTTGCCTGGCTGGCCTGGCGCGATTCCGGGGTCGCACTGCTCGGCTGCCTCTAGATTGCCGTTTCCGCAGTTCGGGTTAGGCGGCGGAGGCGAATCTTTCACGTTGACGCACGCATCAGGGCCTTCTGGGTCTGCGCAGAGCCTATAGCCCGCCTTCGTGCAATCTATATCGATATATTCGGCGGTGTCGCCGACGCAGTAGTATTCACGGATGATCTTGCTCATCTCTTGGGGGATGCCGTACTCGTCGACACAGATGTCGTCGACCGAAGCAGTGTCTGCGCTTGTGCTCGCGGCGAGCGTCGTCAGGGCGGACGACCCCGTCGGATACGTGACCGTGCCTTTCGTGCCTATGGCGACCCCATAGTCGCTGTCGGTGCATGCGCCGAGTCCTGTGCCTGAGCAACCAGGAGGCGATTTGGCCTCATATAGTCCGTCGCTCCTGCAGTCGTACGCGACGCAGCAGCCGCTGATGCAACGGTTGCACGCCGTCGCGGTCGTTCCGGCGCCTCCCGGATAATCGATGCAGCCGCTGGGCTTCACGGCGCACGTGTCCGCGATCCTGGTCCACGTGCTCCAGCCGGTGGTGCCTACGACCGTGACCAGTCTTGAGGTGGGCACGAGTGTGAAGATGCTTGACGCGAGTGCGGATGAGGATGGCCTGCCTTCCGCCAATGGGCCGCATCCCGCGATGAAGCCTTTGCCGCACAGCCAGCTGACGAAACCCGCCTTGTGCGCGAAGCCTGTGATGGTGGGATCTGAGAGCGCGAGCGTGAGAGCTGACACAGAAAAGAGCAATGCCAGGAGTACAATGGGTCCGTCGTGCGGTCTCATGCTGCAGCGCGGAGGATGGCGACGACCACTATCAGCAGTATCGCCGCAAGGACCCAGAGGACGAACAAGGTCTGATGGTCTTGCTTGACGCCCGGATGTTTCGCGTGGCTGCTGGTGCGGATCACCTTCTTTTTCATATATTGAATAGAATCAGCCGGCTATTTAAAGGTTGCCAAGAGGCACAGAATGACGTTCCCCTGCGGGATGAGCACAAGCAGGTCGGTAGTCGCGTTATTGCGTTCGAATCGATCGAGATAAAGCCGCCACAACCCTGCGTGGGAACGGCAAGGCCTGGGCCGGCGGCGAAGTATCCGTCACGATCTTATCGCATCATATTCCTGCAGCACCAGACGATCTATCTCGTTTAGGTTCCTGACCTGGTACAGGCGTCCGTCGCCGACCCTGACCATGTTCTGCGCGAGGGATGTTCCGTTCTTGTCCAACTGGATGCCGACGATGCTGAGCGTTATGCCTGCTGCGCGTGCCTGGCCCACGGCCGCGACGGTCTCCTCGCGCGGTTGTTCGCCGACTGTAGGCATAGCATCGGTCAAGATTATGAGGTGCTTCGTGACCGGTCCTGGCGGGAACAATTCGATGGCTTTCGTGATGAGTGCTGTGAAGTCTGTCTCGCGCGACGCGCGGATGGTTGTGAGCGTCCGTAACAGCAGTGTGAAGTCATCTGTCGGCGCGATGAAGTCCTTGACATCCGAGCCGAACACGACCAATCCGACCTTGTCCTTCTTGTTGATCGCCTGGTACGCCAGTGCGATGCCCGCTTTCTTGCATTGCTCTATCTTTGCGCCTTTCATGCTGGCACTGGCGTCGATGCCATAGATAACTGATATGGTGCCTTTCGCCTGGCGCTCCTGCGTCTTGAGATCGTTGGGAAGGATATCCTTGTGGCCGCGTCGTAGCGCGAGCTTGAGGCTCTTGCGCACGCTGACGTCCTTGTACCTGTCCCCTTTGTGGAACGATCGTGCTTCGGCGCGTTCGCCGTAGTGGCTGATCCGTTTCGCGGTCTTCTCGCCGAACACGCCTTTTGGAACGAGATGGTCGAGCTCCTCGGTGTACAGCACCATGCTCGCGAGGTCTATGCCCTTGCTCGAGATGATGCCGTCCTTCTCTATCAGGTCGGCATCCTTGAGCCGGTCGATGTTGCGGCGGATGTTACTCAGCAGCTGCTGCCTGAACTCGGGGATCGGCAGGTTCTTCTGGATGTAGTCAGGATTGTAGCCCGAGACCAGTCGAAGTATGGTGTCGCCGAACAGTTGCCGTGCGAGAGAGTAGTTCTTCACCATCTGCGCGAACAGCATGTCCGGGGTGAAGCTTCCGACGCCGCGGTTGAACGCGTCCGCGATGAGCTTGCCATCCTCGATGGTCTGCTTGTCGTTGCGCATCACAGAATGCATCAATGCTTCGTCCTTAGAGATGGCGAGCTTGCCCTCGACTTCATCTATCTCTTCGAGACTGTCGACTTGGGTGGCGACTGAGTCAAAGGCCACCACCACCGTGCTCCTCGAATTCGGGATGGTCCCGGAGGAATTGCTTGAACTGGTCCTTTACGAACTCCTCTGTCGTCTGCAGGTATTTCGCAGAGGGCTTCAGTTCGATGCGGTGGCTGATGACGCTGATCAAAGCGTCGGCCACGTCCTGCGAAGTCACCGTCTTGCGTTTCGCGAGGAACGCGTTCGCTTGGCCGCGTTCGTAGATGCCTATGCTCGCTCTCACGGATGGCTTCTTCTGCACGTCCTTGTGCAGTCGCAGCTGCCTGATGAAGAGGAGCGCGGACATCAGCAAAGGCACAGGGAACATGACATCGAGCTTCTTACCTTTCTTGGCCGTGATGGTCTGTTCTATCATCTCGCTCTCGGGATAGGTCATGTGGATGATGTCGAAACGGTCGAGGAATACATCCGACAACTTCTCGGTCGCCGCGGTCTCCTCAGGGTTCATCGTGCCGATGAATATGAAGTTGGCCGGCAGGTCTATGGCATAGCTGCCTATGGTGGCCTTGCCCTCCTCCAGAACTTGCAGGAGCGCGTTCTGCAGCTTCTCTGGAGCGCGGTTCAGCTCGTCGAAGAACAGGATGCCGTTGTTGGCCTTGAACAGCTTGCCTGGCGTGAACGCCTCGATGCTGGACGGGCCGAACTTGAGCGCCTTGACCGGGTCGATGTCGCCCAAAATATCCTCGGCAGTGAGGTCAGGGCTGCCTTGCACGCGGATGAACCTTTCATCGCCCGTGACCTTTTTCGTCCGAGGCGGCTTCATGGCGCTCTTGCACTGCGGACACAACGGATGCTTGGGATCGCAGTTGAATTCGCATGAGTTGACTTCGATGTCCGGCAGGAGCGTCGCGACGTTCTTCGCGAGGGTGGTCTTGCCGATACCAGGCGGCCCCACTATGATGACGTGGCGATCCATCAGGAGCGCGGACTTCAGCTGTTGTTTGGCGATGTCCTGTCCGAGGATGTCGTTGAATGGATCCTTCTCCCGGAAAAGCCGTGCGAATTCGTGCTGCACCATAAACCAAGAATAAAGCCCTGGATGTTTTATAAATGTTCGTTGCTATTGTTCAATGACTCTTAGAGCTTCAGACGCTCTGTCGCGGTGACGACGGTCGAAATATGCATGACGCTCCCGTTGACTTGTGTTTGGAACCGCTCCAGCGCTGCGTGGTTCTCAGGATTCAACACGTTCTCTTTCCACAGGGTCATGCGGAGGTCATCGATGAATGCTGTTAGGGCTGCTTTGAACGCATCGGATTGGCCGCGCAGCCGGGGCGCGACCGGTTCTTCGCTCGCACGTTTGGTTCCGTACTGCAGATGCTCCAATGTCGCAGTCAAGGGTCTCGCGGTGTCCAACAGCGTTCTGATGCGATCTTGCTTTTCGAGCGAGATCCGCGAAGGCAGTCTCCCTTCAACGAGCACCGAAACGCCTGTGTCGAAGCCATGCGAGCTGATGATGGTCGAGATCTTCGCGTCACGCCTCGCGAGCGTCTGGTAGAACGATTCGATACGGACTGGGAGCTCATGGACGAATCTGCGCGCTGGATCCACTAGCGCGTGCACACGATAGCCGTGGAGCGTCATCGTTTGATCGATTTCCTGCCGTGCTTGGCATATGCCTTGATGGCTTCGGCTGCCTTGTGCATCTCCTTGTCGAGTTCGTCCGCCAGGAAGGCGCCGATCTTCTTGCCTTCACGCTTCGCTTCCGCAGCGAGCGTTTTGCCAACGATCTTGGCCTCTTCTTTGTTGAGTCCGTGCGTCTTGGCGACTTGCGCGAATTCCTTTACGGCGGCCTTCACGGCGTCTTTCGCGATGGCCTTGCCGACTCGCGCGAGTTTTTTGGCGTGTTTATTGATCTTCATGGAACACCTCTCTTGCGGATCTCACAGTTGAAAAGGTATTTAAAAGCATTCTGGTGCTTCAGGGCATATATATAGTGCAGGCAAAGGTATTTAAATACCTGGTGGCGACTGGTGGGCACATGGTAGAACTTATCATCACGGAGAAGCCGAATGCGGCCAAGAAGATCGCCGATGCCTTGGCTGATGACAAATCGCACAAGGAAGGCACCGGCGCTCCGTACTACAGGATCACGCACAACGGAAAGGAAATCATAGTCGGATGCGCAGTGGGTCATCTATACGGTCTTGCCGAGAAGCAGAAGACGAAGGGATTCCAGTATCCGGTGTTCGACATCCAGTGGGTGCCCACTTCGGACGTTTCGCGTGGCGCCGCTTTCTCGAAGAAGTATCTCGACCAGCTGAAGAAGCTCGCCAAGGATGCCGACTCGTTCACCGTCGCGACAGACTACGACGTCGAAGGCGAAGTCATCGGTCTCAACGTGGTGAGGTTCGCATGCAAACAGAAGGACGCGCACCGCATGAAATTCAGCACGCTCACCAAGGAAGACCTGGTTGAGGCGTACGCAAAGGCGTCACCTCACCTCGACTGGGGGCAGGCAGAGGCAGGCGAGACGCGCCACTTCCTCGACTACTACTACGGCATCAATCTCTCGCGCGCTTTGACTAGCGCGATCAAGACGGCCGGCTTGTTCAAGATCCTCAGCACAGGTCGCGTCCAGGGCCCTGCGTTGAAGATCGTCGTCGACAGGGAGAAGGAGATCCTCGCGTTCAAGCCTGTTCCTTTCTGGCAGATAGAGTTGGAAGGCGAACACAAGAAGCAGCCGCTTTACGCGCTGCATAAGGAGGAGAAATTCTGGCAGAGCGACAAGGCAGCATCAATCTTCAAGAAGATCGAGCACGAGAAACAGGCGATCGTAGCTTCGGTGGAGAAGAAGCGGTTCCATCAGCACGCACCCACTCCGTTCGACCTCACGAGCCTGCAGACGGAGTCGTACCGGTGCTTCGGCATCTCTCCCCGCATCACGCTCGACATCGCGCAGGACCTGTACACCGCAGGGTTCATCTCGTATCCGCGAACGAGCAGCCAGCAACTTCCGCCAAGTATCGGCTTCCACAAGATCCTCAAGCAACTGTCGAAGCAGGACAACTACACAGAACTCGCGGGAAGCCTGCTCAAGCGCGCCTCGCTCGTGCCGCACAACGGCACCAAGACAGACCCCGCGCATCCTGCCATCTATCCGACGGGCGTCGCGCCAAAACGCCTGGACGATCGGCCTGGCAAAGTCTATGACCTGATCGTGAAGCGGTTCTTCTCCACGTTCGCCGATCCGGCGACGCGCGAGACCGTGACCGCGGAATTGAGCGTGAAGGACGAGCCTTTCATCGCGCGTGGGACCACTACCGTCGAGAAGGGCTGGCATGTCTACTATGCTCCGTATGTTCCGTTCGGCGAGGACGAGCTTCCCGATATGGCAACCAAGGATGTCGTCGCGATCACAAAGCTCACGCTTTCAGCGAAGGAGACCCAACCTCCGAAGCGCTACACCGAAGCGAGCATAATCAAGGAGCTCGAGAAGCGCAATCTCGGAACCAAGGCGACGCGCGCGAACATCGTGGAGACTTTGTACGAGCGCAACTACATCAATGGCAAGGCTCTCGCCGCCACCGAGCTGGGTATGCACATCATAGCCGTGCTCGAGAAACACGTTCCTGAGATCGTGGACGAGCAATTGACGCGGCACTTCGAGGAGCAGATGGAGTCCATCCGCGAGCACAAGGTGAAGGGCGACGCGATCTTGACCGAGGCGCGCGCCATCCTGAACAAGATCCTCGCGGGCTTCAAGTCCAAGGAGAAGGAGGTCGGAGAGGGCCTGAGGCAGACGTTCCAGGACACGCGCACTTCGTTGACGCGCGTTGGCAAATGTCCGAAATGCGCAGAGGGCCATCTCGTCATCCGCAAGGGCAAGTTCGGCAAATTCATCGCGTGCGACACGTATCCCGCGTGCCAGACTACGTTCAAGCTGCCCTCGAACGGGCTCGTGGAAGTCACCGACAAGGTATGCGACACGTGCACGTACCCGACCGTGTTGATAATCAAGAAGGCCAAGAAACCTCAAGAGGTGTGCATCAACCCCGACTGTCCGAAGAAGGTCGTGGACCTGTCCGGCATCGTCGGGACCGCGTGTCCGAAGTGCAAGATCGGCAAACTGCTCGTCAGGAAATCGGTCTACGGCCAGTTCATCGCCTGCGACCAGTTCCCGAAGTGCAGATACATCCAGAAGGCGCAACGCCCCGAGAAACCGGGCGCGCCGAAACCAGAAACGAAGGGCGCAATGCCTGCCGATCAAAAGAACGCAGAACCCAGAAAGCCCGCGAAGAAGCAGAAGTGATCACGCGTACGGCTTCACGCGCGACTTGAGTTCTTTGAATTCTGGCGCCAATTGGTGCACGATACGATAGAACTCCCTGCGCTCTTGCCTGCCCGCGCCGAGGAACGCGAGGTAGTCCGCGAGACGGTGCTGGTGTGGATCGATCTGGTTTGAGTTGCGCCCGTTCGCGCGGAGCGTGCTGGCGAGTTGTGTCTCGAGACGTAGAATGTAGTTGGCCGCCGAGACCGCTCCCAGATCCCATTGGCGATGTATCAAGTCGGCGACCTGCAGTCGCGATAGGCATCTGCTGTGGCGCAACCGCACTAGCTCACCCTGCGCCCGACACTCTAAATCGTACGCCCCCATGAAATCAGGCTCAGGGCTGCGCTTTTTATCTCTTTCGGAATGCCCTGATCGTCAATTCCTTCTCAACGACTTCCTTCTTCTTGAATATCAAGTCGACGTTCGCCTCGCGCGTCTTTGTGCAAGGCTCGACGAGTTTGTGGACTTCGGTATCTAGGCCAAGTTGCCGCAACTTCTGTATCGTAAGGATTTGTCGCGGAGAAAGCTGTTCGTGCCCGAGTTTGCACTCGACGAACTTGAACTGCTTAGAAGCTGGATGGTAGCAGATGTAGTCAGGCATGCCGTGATGGACCGCTGAAAGATACGCGAGGGTCTCCCACGTGGGCGGCCCGAATGCTTCTTTGAGCAGACCTTCGAGCAGCATATACCTTTTCTTGACAGACGCGTAAACATCACCAGTGAATGCATGGATGAACCCGCCGCGCCAGACCTTCCAACCTTGCTTCTCCAGCCTGCGTTTTAGCTGTACCTCTGACAATCCGTGCCGTGATTGGTAGGGATAATTCCGCATCGGCACGTAGACCGTCTTGACAGTGAACCCGAATTCTTCTATTTTCGTCTGCCGCACAGGCGCAGGCGCGGATGACTGTTAAATATAGGCTGTGCGCGGCATTGTCCAGTGACATGTGCGTAACTTTTATATATCGTCAGGAAGGGCAGAACCGCATGAGGTTGTTTAGCGCGCTATTCGTCATCGCGTTGCTTCTTGTTCCCGCGGTCTCTGCGAAACAGGGCACGATCAAGCTCCTCGCTCTGGTGGAGAACGAGGAGAACAGCACGGGCACGCTCGCAGACCTCTCGCTCGAGACCGGTCCGGGGATGGGACGCGTGTTCCTCGACACTTTTCCCCTGACCAAGATCGCGACGCAGGTCTCATTGCGGTTCGCGCAGCAGGTCGCGTGCTCGGAGCTTGACAAGGATTGTTCAGGGACGGATTTCTTCTTCGCTATCCGCGCATCCCCGGGCATCGTTGGAGGTCCTTCTGCAGGAGCAGCTGCCGCGGTGCTCGCGGCAGCGATGGTCGACGGCAGGACTCTCGACCCAGGCGTCGCCATCACGGGCACCATCAACTCAGGCGGTCTAATAGGCCCTGTCGGGGGATTGAAGTACAAGCTCGAGGCTGCCGCAAAGGGAGGTCTAAGGACAGTCCTTATTCCTTCAGGAACGTCCAATGTGAATGAGGAGAATGTTACAGTAGACCTGATCAAGTTGGGCGAAACGATGAATCTCTCGGTAATCGAGGTGGCAACGCTCGACCAGGCATTGGTGTACTTCACAGGCAGCGCTATCCATCGCGACGTCCCTGAATTCGTGATAGATCCTGCTTATGCTAGCCGGATGAAGCAGGTAGCGCAGGACCTCTGTGGCCGCACGCCGACGCTCGGCGGTGATGATGAGGACATCACGAACCTGAGCTATACCGCAGATACGTACTTCGCAGCAGGGGAGTACTACGCAGCGGCATCATACTGCTTCCGCGCCAATCTCGCGGCGCGACGTGACGCTCTGCTCGAGGACGAGCCCGGGTTCGATGAGTTCCAGGACCGCATAGCCTCGACACTTCTAGAAGTCCTGCGCCTGGATGGCGAGACGTCGCGGAGGAACCTTACGACAGTCACTGATCTGCAGACGTTCATGCTGGTGAAGGAGAGGTTGCAGGAGGCCGCGGAAAGCCTGAACAGGCTTGCGTTGGTCGAGGAGGTCTCTGCGGGCGCGCTTTCCGAGCTCGCCTATGCCGAGGAGCGCGCGTACTCCGCGACCACGTGGTCCGGATTTTTCGGCCTGGATGGTGCACATGTCACGATCGATAACGAGACCTTGCAGCGGTCCTGTCTGAGCAAGCTCGGGGAAGCGGAGGAGCGCTACAACTATGTGCAATCTTTCTTTCCAGGCTCGCTGAAGGACACGCGGAAGAAGCTGGACCGTGCACAGCGGGACGCAAGGAATGGACTCTTCGTGACATGCCTGCACCAGGCCGCGCAGTCGAAGGCCGAGGCCGATATCGTGCTCTCAGTGACCGGTGTCGATGAGTCGCGCGTGCAGGACATAATCGGAGTGAAGCTTGACGCGACTGCGCGATCGTTGGCCCGTGCGCAGAGCAAGGACATCTTCCCGCTTATCGGGTATTCCTATTACGAGTACGCGAAGGCATTGCGCACCGAGGATGAGTATTCCTCGCTGCTGTTCGCCGAGTACGCGAACGAGATGAGCGGCCTAGATATCTATTTCCCGAAGCAGAAGAAGCGGTTCGCGATTCCCGAGATCCCCGCATCCATCGTCGCGGCTTTCGTCCTGGGGATGCTGCTAGGCGCCGCAATCATCTCCCTGGGCCGCAGAAGGTCCAGCAAGCGCAGATAAGCGTTCTCAGGGGGATTCTCTCGTCCCTAGCTAAGCGCTCCCAGGCAGGTTTGGGTCGCTTTTGGCGTTGGATTCGATAGCACTAAAGCCACGTCCATCATGCTTTGGGCTGCAACGGATGCGGGGACGAGCGCGCAGGACGGCCTATGTTTTAGACTGTCGTCAAGAGGCGTTGAAACCCTCGCGTACGCCCTTGCGGACGTACGCGCGGGAAAAAGAGGTGATTGTGTTACTACTCTAAAGGGCGCACCTTATATATAAAGCTTTCGTATCTTGAGCACTTAAAAGTAGTATCATTTAGCATGGATTGACGGAAGGGTTTATAAATGGGGTGGCTCAAAGACGAGTCATGGGCAGCGGAGATACGGAAATCATACAGCTCGAGGCAGTAATCTATCAAGCGAAGCTCACCGTCGACCGCGAGTCCCGTAAGCCTTCGCTCGAAGTCACGGCGAGCGAGCCGCAATCGCTAAACGACATCACGAACAAGTTCATCCGCACTGCTAAGAAGGTGCAGAGAGGCACGTGGTATGCGAGACATCTCGGCACGAACGCGGTCGTTTTCCTGGACGGCCATGGATCATTCCTTATTCGCCCAAAAGAAGAACCAACTAAAAGCTACGCGATCGATGCGAATGATGCCGATGCCGGACAGTATGATGTTCTCGCCGCGTACCAGACCGAGCTTGAGACCGGCATGCAGATCTCGAGGAACTCGCTGCCATACCGAGAGTAGCGCAATTCTTTTATAGTCCGGTCCTGTCGGTGCGTGCATGAAAATCTGGTGGTTGGCGATCCTGGTCGTTCTTTTGCTGGGCTGTCAAACCGCTCTCGAACGTCCGCAGGAACGACCTCTGGCGCCATCCCAGGAAGCTCCTACACCTGTCGCGCCGCAACCTCCTGCGATCGGCACGCTTCGGGTCATCTTCGCCGATGTGGGCCAGGGCGGCGCGGTCATCATCCAGACGCCTGATGACAAGACGATAATCTATGATTGCGGGCAGTACAAGGACAGAATCTACGATGACCTCCGGGCGTTCGGCGTCGGAGATGTCGATCTGCTCATCGCATCGCACGCTGACGCTGACCACATCGGCGCGTGCAAGTACATCCTCCAGGACCACAACGTGACGCGCGTGGTCGACAACAACGAATACAAGGAGACCAACACGTACATCGAATACGAGACGTATCGCAGGCAATACGCAAAGGAGTTCTTCCAATTGCTCGGCGATGGCCTGGATCCGGTCTTCCCGTTCATAGAATATCATGTCGCGTACGATGATTGGGGCAATTTCTCGAAGGACGCGAACGACAATTCGGTCGTGGTGCGGCTGGTCTGGGGGGATACGAGTTTCCTTCTCACCGGCGACTGCGAGGCCGGATGCGAGAAGACGCTCACGGACACGACTGACATCGACGCTGACGTATTGGATGCAGGCCACCATGGTAGCAGGGGTTCAAGCACGGACTACGCGCTGAAGGAGATCACGCCCCGCATCGTGATCATCTCTGCCGGCAAGGACAACAGATACGGCCATCCGCACGAGGAGGCGCTTGACCGCATCCGAGGATACACGGACAACATCCTACGCACCGATCAGAAAGGGACGATTGTGGTCGAGACCGACGGCAAGACTCTCAAAGTCACGAATAAGGATGGGCTCATTCTCTGGCAAGAGTGATCGTTCCTTTCGGCGCTTTCTTGGCGGCGACATCCTCGAGCATGCGCTTGTCATCCCAAAACATATTCAGTTGACTTATTTCATCGATCGTGAACAGTCCAAGTTCCGCGCCTTCCCGCTGATGACTGCGCAGTGTCTCAAGATTCCAGGTGAGCGACGCCGTGAATAGGAACAGTTCTCGTGACGGGCCGTCTTCAGGCCGGGGAATCGCATAATGACCAAAAAAAGTTGGCTTTAGGTCTATCTGAAGCTCTTCGCGCGCTTCGCGGATCACGGCTTGCTCAGGAGTCTCGCCGGACTCGATCCCACCTCCGAAAAAACCCCACATGTTCGGGCGGTAGCGCGGTTTGCTGTCGCGCAGTTGGCAGAGCATCCTACCGCGGTCGTCGATGAGCGTGAAGATTGCGACGCGACGGCCGAACTGCATCATTTGCTTGAAGTAACGCACTCACCCGGTTCGTACGCCACGCCAGCGCAATTGGCATAGCAGTTGTTGCTGTACGTTCTCCCGTCATCGCCGCACACGGGGTCGTAGAGAGCGATGCAGATGCATCCAGGCGATTGCTGGCCTCCGCCAGCGCCGGTGCCCCCGTCCTTTGGAGCGCAGGCAGCCAGGAAGAGCAACGCCAATATCGCGGGAAGGAGCCTCATCGTATGAGCTTATGTTTGCGCAGGATGTCCTTGAACTTCTCGTAATCAGGGGTCGCCTTGAACTCACGCACGGCCTCGCCCGGCATCTGCTTCATCACGCCGAGGCTGATGCGGGCGATCTCCTTGAGGTCGTTGATCGTCTCTTCGTGGCTAGGGGCCATCTGTGACTGGGCCTCCGACTGCGGCACGTCCTCGGAAGGTTGTTCCTCGCCGAAGAGTTTGTTCATGAATCCTGAGAACCATCCTTTCTTGGACTGCTCGTACTCGGTCTCGACAGGAGCTTGCATGGGTTCCTCCTTTTTGTAGGGCTGAACAGTGGGATGCAACGCGGGCTGGGCCTGTTTCTTGAACATGCTCCATCCTTCGCTCTTGCGCCGTTGCGAGATGTACGTATCCATCTCCCTACGCAGCTGCTTCCTACGTTCGTCCATAGTACTCCTCCCGAGGGGCGAGTGTTTTTAAGGATTATGGTGGTCGAAGATAGAGAAAAAGGGCGGCAGGCGCGATCAATCGACTCCTGATTCTATTGCATCACCCATTATCGGGCTGCCGCACACCGTGCAGAACATCTGGTCGGCGGTGACTCCCGCGCCGCACTTGTCGCACGTATCCACGACCTCCTGTCCTTCTTCCACGATCTCAGAATATCGCTGTCCTTGCTGGAGCTGGAAGCCGCACTTGCTGCAGAACTGGTCGTTCGGTCCGGTCATGGCGCCGCATTTGTCGCAAGGCATTTCCGATTCACTGTGACCGGCGCATTTAAGCTTTTCCAACAAGCCTGAGGATATCGATCGGCTTATCGATGACGAAATCGGCTCCATGCGTGCGTGGCTTGGGTTTTGCAGGATCCCACCCATACCGTGCCCAGGCCGCCCTGATTCCAAGCTTTTTCGCGCCGATGACATCGCGCTCTGGCCAATCACCGACATGGATGACTTCCACGGGCCTCACATTCAGCTGGTCCAAAGCTTTCGCGAACGGAAGCGTCGACGGTTTACGTTCGCCGGTGTCGTCGTACGCCACTACTGCGTCGAACATGTCCTGCAAGCCCAATTCAGTCAGTCTCATCCAGGCCTTCAACCTAGGCGCGTCGGAGACTATCGCCAGTTTCAGCCCGCGTGTCTTCAACTGGTGCAACACGGATGTCATGCCCGGGTAAGGTCGCAGGAACGCTGTCTGCGCTTTCCGATACGCTACTATTCCCGCCGCGACGATCCGGTCATCGACATGATGGTTCACGTTCTTCAGGAACTCCTGGAAGATCTGCGGGTGCTCGATCCCCACGCGCCAGTAGACCTTGAACAACCGCAGCGTCGCGACGCGTTTGCTCATCCGCAAGCCTGCATTGATCATGGCCTCGACAGCGGCTTCGACAGAAGCTCGCTTCATGCGCATGAAATCGACCAGGGTGTTATCGAGATCGAACAGCACTGCTTTGATCATACGGTTCCGTGAACAACAAATCTATTTAAACCTGTGCGGTGAACGACACCATCATGTGGAAGCGGGTGGCGCGTTGGTTGCTCAAGCGCTCGGGCGTGCAGGAGTTCGACTATCACAGTGTCTTCATCGAACGGGAGGTCATCCATAACGTCATCGAGTTCGCGAAGAAGGCCCATCCGAACGAATTCTCGGCATACCTGCAAGGCAACGTCACGAACAAGGTGTTGTACATCAAAGGCATCATCTATGAGCACTACTCGGCAACAGAGTCGCAGGCGATCATCAGCGCGGATCTTCCCATATTACACGAGGTCGTCGGCACGGTGCACAGCCATCCGAGCTTCAACAACCTGCCATCATCCGCAGACAAGCGAGGCCTGTTCACGATGGGGCTCGCCAACTTCATCATCTGCCAGCCATACACGTTCCACCGCGTGGCCGCGTACAACATCTTGGGAAAGCCTATCGATTTCACGGTGATCGAACGGGTCAAGGCCGACAAAAGCTTAAAAACTGAGCCTTCTCAGAAGCCGGCATGAAAAACCAGGAGGTGGCCGGCATCCTCTATGAGATGGCGGACATCCTCGACATTCTAGGCGTGCAGTGGAAGCCGAACGCCTACCGCCGCGCGGCAAGGACCATCGAGACATACAGCGACGCCATCGAGGACATCTACCAAAAAGGGGGCGTTAAGGGCCTGATGGACGTTCCGGGCGTAGGAGAGAACATCGCGAAGAAGATCGAGGAATATCTTAGGACGGGGAAGATCAAGGAGCTCCAACAGTTGGAGAAGAAAATCCCGAAAGGCGTCGATGAGATGATGCACCTGCAGGGCCTCGGCCCAAAGAAGGCATGGCGTCTTTACAAGGAACTGCGGATCAAGAATCTCAATGACCTCAAGAAGGCCATCAAAGCCCAGAAAGTCAGGAAGCTCGCCGGTTTCGGGGAGAAGTCCGAGAGCGACATCCTCCAGTCTCTCGGCATGCACGAAGTCGGCGAAAAGCGGAAACTGCTTCTCACCGGTCTCGATGTCGCGCGCGAACTTGAAACGCGCCTCCGCGCTTTGCCTTGGGTCAAGAAAGCAGAGGTCGCGGGCTCAGTCAGACGCAGGAAAGAGACGATCGCCGATATCGACATCCTCGTCATCAGCAAAGAAGCGGATAAAGTCATGAAGTATTTCACCAGCATGGCCGATGTCAGACGGATCCTCGCGAAAGGGGAGACGAAGTCCGCGGTAGTCCTCACGAACGGGCTTCAGGCGGACGTGCGCGTCCTCGATGACAAGAGCTTCGGCGCGGCGATGCAGTACTTCACGGGCAGCAAGGACCACAACGTGAAGCTCCGTGGCATAGCGATCAAGAAAGGTTTCAAGCTCAGCGAATACGGGCTGTTCAAGCGGAAGGGCGAAGCGTACGTCGCGGGGCGCACCGAGGAGGACGTTTACAGGAAGCTTGGATTGCCTTACATCGAGCCCGAGCTTAGAGAGAACACTGGCGAGATCGAGGCCGCGATGAAGCGCAAACTCCCTGCGCTCATCGGATATGATGACATCCGCGGCGACTGCCACACGCACACGACGTGGAGCGACGGCGCGAACACGACCGAGGAGATGGTGCAGGCAGCCATCAAACGTGGCTATGAATACATCGCGATAACGGACCATAGCAAGAGCACGATCATCGCTAACGGCCTCGATGATAAGCGTCTCCTGAAGCACCTGGATGAGATCGAAAGGCTACAGCGCAGATACCGCGATATCACCATCCTGAAGGGCAGCGAATGCGATATCCTCAAGAGCGGCGAGCTCGATTATCGGCCCGAGATTCTCAAGAAGTTGGATGTCGTAGTCGCGTCGGTGCATGCGAGTTTCAAGATGGGCAAGGAGGATATGACCAAGCGCTACCTGAAGGCGATCACGTCAGGTCATGTTACCGCGATCGGCCACCCGACCGCGCGTTTGATCAACACCCGTCCCGGATTCGAGTTTGACTTGGAGAAGGTCGCGCAAGCATGCAAGGACGCGGGCGTCGCGTTCGAGATAAACGGCAATCCGAGCCGGCTGGATTTGCGGGACAGCCACATCAAGGCCGCGAACGAATTAGGCGCGTCGTTCCTCATCAACACCGACAGCCACTCGGAGAATCATCTTCGATTCATTGAATTGGGTGTCGCGCAGGCGCGTCGTGGCTGGGTGTCAGCACGCAGCGTTCTAAACTCCCAGTCCGCCTCTCGATTTCTGAAATCTCTTCGGCGCTGAGTTCGCGGAACGTGTTGTGCAGGATCTTATCACGCATTCCGCTGATGATTGTGATGTCCTTACGGTTTACGTTGACGTCGAAGCTAGGCGTCGCGAGAAGAGCTGCGTGGGGAAGCGTCGCCATGAGTTGTCCGAGAGAATACAGTCCGGCGACTCCCCACGTGCTTGAGCCATAGCTCGCGACGAACCCTCCATTATCGCCCGCGCGGATTGATACGTACTGGACGTCAACTTGCATAGCCGAGGGGGTGCGCTCTGGGTTTAAAAACGTCGCGACACATCAGAACTCCTCTCGTGCGAACGCACCGAACAGGACCAGTTCGACGACCGTCTTCCCCAGGACGTCCTTGTGCGTGAACTGCGTCTTGAGCTCCGCCTTCGGGAAGCGCTTGCGGAACATATCGACAAGGAGAGCTTTGTCGTCGGCAGACACTGTGCTCATGACATGCACCAATCCGAACCGCGCGATGTCGGGATTGACGTCGCTGAGGTTCGCCTGCAGGACCTCCTTCGTCTTCGTCCCGTCGAGCGTGCAGTAGTTCTCTTTCTTGAACGTGTCGACGACGCGTGTGTTGTCCAGGCAGATCTTGCGGTACAGCGTCCCTTGCTCCGCCCGCGAGGCTTGCCTGATGAACTCCATCGCCTGTGGCGTGGAACGCAATTCCTCCGAGAACATCCAGCCCTGACCCCAATCGGCGTCGATCTGTATCTGGTCGTCCTGCCGTGCTGAGAGCGCGTCGATTATCCTGCGCACCTCGCGGAGCGTCGAGGAGGAATCAGTGGCGTTGATGTCGAGTGAGACTCCGGGCACGTTGATACGCGCGCGGATCCTGCCTCTCGTCACCAGCACTTTTTTCACGCTGATAAATCTATTGTATGTCTCTTTAAATAATTTTAGGTTGTGGAATCCATAGCAACTTTTATAAGAACTGAAACAAACTCTACTCGCATGCCGTTCAAAGATGATATAAAGAGAAAGGTGCCGCTCCGTTACCAGAACACGCCGGAGTTCACGACGTTCCTCGCGATAGTCGCCAAGAGGAATTTCGCGAACAGCCGTGCGTTGAGGATGTTCCTCGACATCGAGATGGCGACATGTCAGGCATGGCTGAACGCGAACAAGAACACGTCGTCCGGCAACCGCCAACGCTCGAGATGCGCGAAACATCTCGCGTTCTTCAGGACAGTCAAGGAGAAACTCCTACCCTATTTGGTATGAAGCATCCTTTGGAAGGGGCGATCCTCTGTCGCTCCGGTTGGAGCAAGTTCCGCGGCTTGATGCTATCGCGCAGGCGCACGCTCGTGTTCGCGTTTGATCGGGACGAGCACGTTCCGTTGCACATGCTGTTCGTCTTCTTCCCGATAGATGTGCTTTATCTAGATGGGGAGAAGAGGGTCGTTGAGGTCAAGAGGAATTTCCGACCGTTCACTTTCTACTCGCCTAAGAACAAAGCAAGATATGTCGTCGAGATCCCGGAACGGACCGACATCAAGGTGGGCGACAGTATTTCATGGGGACGCAGGGATTTGAACCCCGATTAACCGCTCTGGAGGCGGCCGTCCTAGCCAGGTTGGACGACGTCCCCTCAAGTAAAGAAATCCGGTTGGGGCTTATTTAAAGCTTGCGCGATTACTTCTTCTTGAATCCCAATGCGCATGCATTGATGCAGAATCGTTTGCCCGTCGCGGTCGGTCCGTCGTCGAAGACGTGCCCGAGGTGGCCGCCGCATTGCGCACAGATGGCTTCGACGCGCTTCATCCCATAGGAAGTGTCATCTTTGAGCTTGACCGCGCCAGGTAGGGCTTTGTCGAAACTCGGCCAGCCCGTGCCTGATTCGAACTTGGCATCTGAAGGGAACAGGTCTGCGCCGCAGCCGGAACATTGATACGTCCCCTTTTCCTTGTTGTAGAGCAGCTTGCCCGTGAACGCCGGCTCGGTGCCTTTCTCGCGCAGCACGCGGTATTGCTCAGGGGTCAGTTTCTTCTTCCACTCGTCTTCGGATTTAGGCATCTTCATGCCTAGGTAGAAGCTGTAGCCCTATTTATTCCTTGCGAGAAATCGCTTGCGAGCGTTCTAAGCGGACGCAGATCCTTGACGCGCTCGTAAAGCGTGCGTCCCTGCTCGTCTTGATAGAGGTGGATCGCGCCCGCTATGGCGACAGTCGTTCCGCGAATCTTGTCACGCACGGTGCGTTCCATGAGCCTGTCGCGCTCACCTACAATTGTCGGCGCATGCGCATCGAGAAGCGCGACCCGCGCCTTGCTCCGTTTGCTCGCGTATTCGCGCGCAAAATCAATATAGCCTCGATCAACGGTTCGTTGGAATTCGGCTTCAGACGCGAAGAACTCGGGACGGAGCACAGCAGCAAGAGCGCGCGGAGGGACATCGATTATGCGCTGGCGCTCGAAGGCGATAGTTTGCTCAGCCAGGGCGCGCGGATTCGGGCTTTTCTCGAGATGGTATGCGGAGACGCGATTCCGCTCGGCATAGGCGAATGCCACCCGCGGCTCGACAGCCTGCCGGTAACCGAATGTCCTGAATATCCCGGGAATCTCCCTCTTCGCATATCCCTTCCTGAGTAGCCGGCCCGTGAATTCTCTGAGAAGTGCGCGTCTTTTCCGTGCCTGGATCGCGATACGTTTTGCGTCCCCTTCGACAAGGATCACATCAGGTTTCAGCGCATCAAGCGCAGTCTCAAGCCGCTGTTCTAGTTTCAAGTCGTTGTGCTGTGTCCCGATGAGGTATAACATCCTAAATCACCATCATTTTCACTACTTTCAGGTAAATACATTAGTATTTAAAGCTATCGCTTCCCACCGACGAGCTATGGGCAAAATCCATGTCTGGGAAGCCGTCGCGACGCTCACGGGCACGATAATCGGCGCTGGTGTCCTCGGCATCCCGTACGTGATGGCACAGGCCGGCTTCTTGACGGGGATCCTGGTCCTCGCGCTATTGGGGGGCGTCATCCTCACCGTCAACCTGTGCGTCGGCGAGATCACATTACGGACCAAGGAAAAGCACCAGCTCACAGGATACGTCGCGACCTATCTCGGTCCCGGCGGGCGTTGGACTATGACTGTCGCGATGGTGGTCGCGAATTACGGCGCTTTGATGGCGTATCTTATCGCCGAAGGGAGCTCATTGGCAGCGCTGTTCGGCGGCGATCCCTGGTTGTGGAGCGCAGGGTTCTTCATCGTGGGCAGCCTTATCATCTATCGCGGTCTCGTTGCTGTGGGTGTGTCGGAGCTTGTCCTGAGCACCGCTAAGTTCACCGCATTCTTTACTGTTGTTCTGCTCGCGTTGTTCTCGAACGTCTTCACCGCCGAACATCTGGCAGGCTTCGACATCACCAAGCTATTCGTTCCATATGGTGTGATGCTGTTCGCGTTCCTTGGCGCGATAGCCATACCTGAGATGCGTCAGGAGCTTTCGAAGCACCCGCGTGACCTGAAGAAATCGATCATCCTCGGAAGCGTCATCCCGTTGCTTGTCTACGCGGTTTTCGGTTTGGCTATAGTAGGCGTCACCGGCCTCGGCACGACAGAGATCGCGAACGTCGGAATAGGACGCGCGCTTGGTTTGCCGGCGTTGATCGCGGCGAACCTGTTCGCGATCCTGAGCATGGCGACGGCGTTCATCGCAATCGCGCTCGGCCTCAAGCAGATGTACG
This sequence comes from Candidatus Woesearchaeota archaeon, assembly GCA_016203225.1. GTDB lineage: Archaea > Nanobdellota > Nanobdellia > Woesearchaeales > ARS49 > DSQK01. The sequence goes on from JACQNC010000009.1 coordinate 98,818, forward strand.
AGTTAGACTATCATTTCAGGCCGATCTTCGCGTTCGGCGCGACGATGCTTCTTCCGCCGCTCCTGATCCTGGCGGGCATCCACTCATTCATCATGATCCTCGGGGTGTCAGGCGCGGTCGCGGGTGGCTTGGAAGGGATCCTCTTGGTGATGACCTATTGGAAAGCGAGGACGCGAGGCAACCGGATGCCCGAATACAAGCTGCGATTGCCGGTTCCTGCGTTGGTCCTGCTGATCGCTGTTTTCGCGCTGGGCGCGGTCCTGACCATGAGAGGACTTCTAGTATAACGGCTCGTTCCCTGGCTGGATGAAAGGCTCGCACAATGAGAACTGGTATGCTCGTGTCGAAGGCGTCACGGTGCCTTTCGGCGTGATTCGTCTTCCGACACTGATTTGCAGCAGTCCTATCGCGGATTGGAGTTCTACTGCATTGATGGGCAGGCCTGTGCCGGCGACATCCTGATCTTCAGTGGGAATGACCGTGAATCCGTTCTTGGCGAGCGCTTCCTGCGCGGTGATCACATACTGACGGCAGTAATCAGGCTTGTCATGAGGATGAGAGCCACAGAACGCGAACGAATGCCATATCTTAACCGGAAGAGTTTTGCGCACGAACACGCCTAGCTCGACGGCGACGTTGCCGATCGAGGTTCTGTCGGAATAGAGGCCTCGTGTTAGGCACAGCAATCCCCCTATATGCTCCCGCGGAGCGTAGAATGCTATGCCGAACGGGACCTCTTCCGCCCGGAATGTCACAAGACTGCCTCCGAACGTGTAGGTGTTGTCAGGCACGTCGAAGAATCCCTGGTGTTTGCTCTCGAGGTATGCGCCGGAGAACACTTCTGCTGAGACCAAGCGGTCGTCGAGCATGGTCATCCCTTGATGAACTTCTTGCGGTGCTCGAGAACTGCGATTATCACTATGAGCAGAACGATTCCGCCAACGATATATATGCTGTAGAGCCGCAACGCAGTGAGCACGTTTGTCCAGAATGTCGGCTCGGGAACGTCGCGCACGAACAACGCGACTGCGTTCGAGCTGACCTTTCCGCCTTTGCCGTCGTTGGCGGTGAACGTGATTGTGGCATCGCCATGCCAATCCTTCTTCGGGGCCAACGTCGCCATATTTCCGGAGATCGTGACGATGATGTTATCGATTGGCGTATACGTGTACGTGAGTTTATCGCCATCAGGGTCGGTGAAGTGCTGCGCGAGATCTATCGTCAGGCGCGTGTCCTCGTCCCATGCTTGCGGCGGGATCCCCGTTGTCGTGGGCGCGACGCCTACGACTTCTGTCCCTTGTGTGCCTGCATAGTTGAAGTACCATACGCCAGCGAGGATCGCTAGGATGACGACGACGCCGAGCATCACGTACCACCAGCCTGGCGCCATCCCATCGAGCGTCTGTTCTTCCTTGCGGCTCTTGCCCACGATCGCGAACGGCTCGAATCCGACGCATTGGGCGCTGTAGTAGACCCATTTGTCGTCGGAGCGGACTTTCTCGGTGCCGATGCCCTTCCAGCCGTCTTCTGTGGCGCGCATCAGTTTGACCGCGCCTTCCGAGATATCGCGATGCTCGAGCCAGCGCCTGCTCACGCGGAACATGAAACGCTGTTTCTCGACCCGGTCTTCAGCCAGACCTTCGGGCATGATGGTGATGTACTGGTACACATGGCCTTCAGGAGCGACGAATGACGGGTTCTTGCGTGAACCTATGACCGTAACTGTTGCATTGGGCACGAGTTCCTTGACGCGCAGCCAGAGCTGGCCAATCCCTTGACGCCAGCCCGTCTCGAGCTGGTTCTCGCGACGCGGCTTCAGTGCGATCCAGGTCTGCGTTGCCTTCTTGCGGCCTGCGAACATGGCATGTATCACTAACAGGATCATCGTTACCGCCAGGACGATCGCGCCAAAGATGGCGTAGGCCAGGTTCGCAAGAAGATATGTTCTGAATCCGTAAGCGAGCACTCCTGCGACGAGCACTAGGATGACGAGCAGCACCCACCACCGACTCTTGGTCTGTTTGACAACGGCGTCGCCTTGTAGCTTCTCGCGCGCGATCAGGACATTGCTGGCCTTGAGCTCTGCTTGTGCTTCCTTGGCCGCAAGCGCGCGCTCTTTCGCGATACGCGCATCGATCTTTGCTTGCTCTTTCTCTTTTCGGATGGCTTCGCGCTCGGCTTCTTTGGTCTTGCGCGCCTCTTCCTTTTCTTTTTCCTTCGCGAGCCGCTCTTTCTCGGCTAGCTTGGCTTTTTCTGCATTTTCTGCCTGTTTTTGCGCGGCGACTTCGCTCGCGATGCGGGCTTTCTCGGCCTGGGACGCCTGGTATTCTGGCGTCTGCGTGTACGCGATCCAGCGCTTGAACGCGACGATCGCGATTATGATGAGGATCAGCGCGACGATTACGATGAGTGCGACAAGCCAGAGATGGGTCTCGATCCAAGTGGGATTCTTGAGGTTCAAAACGAAGTCCGACGCATATTCGATGCTTTGGACCGTCGCGGTGAGCGTCAACGGATACTTCTGTTGGCCTGTCTCGGCGCTCGGAGCGCTCGTGAAAGTGAGCGTCGCTTCTGTTTCAGGCGCGAGTGTGACGCTCTTCGGTGAAACTGACACGAAGTCTGCTCCTGAGACTTCGATCGCGTATGTCGCTTTGGTCGTGCCGGTGTTCGTGATCGTCGCGTTGAACGTGTTCGTATCGGTGTTCAGGCGCAGATCGTTGATCGTGATTTCGGGGATGAATGTGTTCTCGACCGGCAGCGTCAACTCGAGCTCGGCGGTCTGCTCGGTGCTCGAAGCGAAGCCTTTCACCGTGAATGCCTTCTCGCCGGACCAACTGCAGTCCTCGGGCTTCAGAGTAAGCTGGACCGTCTTGTTCTCGCCCTTGCCGAGTACGACGTTGTCTTGGGAGAAGCTGGCGATGCCAGCGACGTTCTTGCTTACGGTGAGATCATATTCCTCGGGGAATGCGCCGGTATTCAAGACGGTGACAGGATAAGTTGCGGTGCCGCAAGGCCTGATTGGCTTGATCGCGACGCTTTGGAGTTCTACGTTCATAGGAACGTCTACGCGCACATCTTGGTCAACAGTGATGGTCGTGCCGAGTACTGTCGAGAACACCGTGGTGAGCCCGTATGTGCCCGTCTCTGTGTCTTGAGGGACGTCCAAGTGGATTAGAACTATCTTGGTCTGGCCTGGTTCGAGCGTGAAGCTCAATGGGCCCATTCTGGCCCAGGAGGCCGCTTCGGAAGCGACTACCGAAACTGTGTAGCCCGAGGCGACGCTGCCTGTGTTAGTGATCTTGAAATGGCTGTCTGCGGGCGTGCCCTGGTAGGTCTGCAGTACTGGCTCAGAGGAGATTGCGAAGTCTTCGACGAACTGGGAAGAGGCGAAGGATGCGAACAGGATAACGAACAGTGCGAGCAATCCTGTGGACTTCATACCAACCCCCCGTTGTTTGATGGATGAAAAAAGGAAAAACAAAAACCCAAACGACTCAGTAGTACGTCTGGGGTTCGGTCGAATCTTCGTCGCCCTTCATGCGGTTGTACGCGAAGAGGACGATGAGGATTACGATCACTGCGACGACCGCGATGCCCAAGGTCTTGGCCAACATCGTCCAGATGCTGGTCTTGGCCTTGGTCACGTTGGCCGTTAGCGCGAGCTGCTCGACCTGGCTTTCAGGCGTGCTGATCGTTGCCGTGAAGACGTGGCTGCCTTCCGCGGCGTCGGCGTTGACGCCGATGCTGAGGTAGAACTGCTTGGTCTCGCCGGACTTCACGATCTGCGTGCTGGTCGGGCTGATCTTGACTTCTGCCCAGTCGCTGGCTCCTGCGACCGTGACCGTGTAGGCCTTGTCGGTCTTGCCGGAGTTCGTGACTGCGACAGGGAAGATGACGCTCTCGCCCTGCATGACGTTCTCGAGCGTGCTTCCGACCGTGATGGTCGTGGCAGGCTTCTGGCCGTCTTGGTAGGCTTCGTCGGCGTCGACGTGCACGACGACCGTCTGGGTGATCTCGTCGCGGCCGTCGTTGTATTCGACGGTGACGAGCATCTCGTAGTCGCCTGCTTTGGTGTCGACTGGGACGCGCATGTACAGCTCTTCGCTGTCCTTGCGGTCCTCGTTGTCGAGTTCATCGATTATGTCCGTGGCGCTCAAGCCGAGCGCGGCCATCTCGATGTGGACCTTGACGTCCTGTTCGTCCTTGTCGCCGTAGTTGCGGACTCGGACGGTCGTGAGGAGCGCAGAGCCGGCCGTGACGCTGTTCTCAGGGTAGAGGATGACGTCTTGGATGGCCACGCTGTGGCGCTTCTCGTCGATCTTGAGGTTGTAGTTTTGGAAGATCTCCTGGCCGTTGCGGTCGGCGAACATGATGCGCAGCTTGTAGCTGTCCTCATCGACGTCCGCAGGCAGGCTGAGGGAGAAGGTCTTGGTGTAGGTGGTGTTGGCCTCGATGCTGAACGGCCCGACGCGGTCGGCGATAGGTTCGTCGTCCGCGTGCTCATAGCCCACGATCTCGGCGTAGCCCATGACATTGTCCGCTTCTGCGGCAGCGTCGAAGGTCACCTTGACCTTGAAGGACTGGTCGCGCTCTATGCTGAGCTTGTTTACCGCGTCCTGTTGGAGCTCTGTTCCGTCGACCTCGACTTCACTGATGCTCATCGGCAGCGCGAAAACGCTGCCAGCCAGCGCGATCGTGCACAGCACGAACGCCAGCAAACCGATCCATTGCTTCGTTGCCATAGTCTCTGTCTTCCCCCAGTGGGTTTGTTCTTGTAGTGTTATATAAAGTTTGTCTCAAACCCCTCTTCTGGAGTAGAGACAATCTGTTGTTACTAGTAAGTAATAATTACTAGTATATAAAGCTTTCTACCCCTCAACGACCAGGTCGCGATACACGACCCGTTGCGTCTCGTCGCTGTGCAGCGTGATGCGCACAGGGTAGATTCCCGGCTCGATGCCGCCGTCCAGCGGCAGCCAGATCGTCTCGGTGTGCTCGTCGCCCTTGTCCAGGTCGACCGAAGCGCTCGCTCGGATGCCCAGGTCCTGGATGACGACACTTGCCTTGACACGCAGGTCTTGGTTGCCATCGTTGCTGAAGGTGATGTGCACGGGGACATCGCTGCCCGGAGCTTGGAAGTCCTCGATCCGGATGCTGCTGACACCGATGCCGAACTCCTCCTTCTTCTCAGGGGTCGTGCCTGCGCTCGGAGCCGGGATCGGGACATCCTCGCCGTCGCCCGGCGTCAAGGCCAGGAATATTACCTGGTCGACATCGGTGACGGTCGTGCTGCCTGATATCGTCAGGTAGTTAGGGTGCGTGATCACGTAACCATACGTGTCAGGCGCGAGGTCCGTGAAGGTCGCGATGCCGTTGGCGTCCGTGGCAATGTACTGGCCGTCCATGTTGATCACTGCGCCTTGCACTTTTGCGCCCGTGATGGCGTCAGAGAGCTGGAACATGACCTGGAACGTGTCCGGGTTGCGCGCGAACAACTGCAGGGTCGCGCTCTCGACCGGGTTGCTCAATCCGTTGCACAACGGGCTTGCGCCGCTGCCAGACACCGTTACGGTGTACATGCCAGCCGCCGAAGGCGTGAACGTGAACGAGTAGTCCTCGGGATCGTAGTTGTTCGCGTTCGCGTCAAGCACGCCGCTGTCCTGGAAGGAGATGCCTGCAGGACCGTTCACGATGGCGTCGTAATCAGTGGGGATCGGGCTCAAATCATAGCCCGGATCGCCGTACGGGACGTCGTTGGCGTGGTTCGTTATCTTGTTGAAGTAGACGGTCACATCTTCGCCGATGACCGGCTGTTCCGGCAAGGCGTAGAGTCCGTTGATTATGGTGTAGCACTCGTTCTGCGGCAGGCTGTCCGCGACGGTGAAGCTCTTCTCGCTCTGACCCGGCACGCTGCCTGCGCACTGGTCGTCCACGACGACCGTCGTGATGACCGCGCGGAACTGGCCTTCCATGCCCGGGATCCAGGTGAAGCTGACCGCTTGGTAGTCGCCCGCGAACACGTTGAATTCCTGCGTCTCGGTGTAGACGAGGCTGTCTGCGCTGTTATAGATGCGCAGCGTGACCTCGATCTCGGCGCTGTAGTATTCTTCGATGAACTGGGGCGGGATGTACTCGAGCTGGTTGTCAGTGAGGCTGAATGCACTCAACATAGTGGCATCGAGACCGGTCTCCATGTTGATGACGATCGGCACGTTCGGGTACGCCGTGTTCGTGACCGTGAACTCGTCGATGACCGCGCGGCAGTCGTTGAGCTTGTAGAAGTTCAGGCCGTAGTCCTGGTAGTATGCGGCGCTGTCGCCGTAGCTGTGCCAGGTCGCGATGGCTTCCAATGGCACATAACCCGGGCTCACATAATAGACCGCGTAGCCGTAGTCGGTCGCGAGACTGTCCGGGAACCGGATAGTGATCTCGCCATCAGTGGTGCTATCTCCATCGAGCAGTTCGCCGCTGAACGGTCCGACTTCAGAGCCGTCGCTGTTCAGGATATCGTACGCGGCGATCTCGACGTTCTGCGCGTTGAATTGGTACGTGACGTCCACGTATGCGCTGACGCTCGTGCTGAGCAGCAATGCCATCAACAGTCCGATAATGTTGAGCTTCTTCATTGTTTCACCTTACTTGATGCCGCCGGTCGTTGTCTGACCGGGGGCAGGAGTTGTACTGGTTCCGCCGCCGTTGCTGTGGCCATTGCCGCCGCTCTTGACCATAGCTGCGATCGCGGCCGCTTCGGCCAATGTGATGATCAATGCCAGCAGAGCGCGGCCGGTCGGGTTTTCGTCGCCCGCCAACCAAGACAGGTTCGTCGCGCCGAAGTAGGCCTGCAAGCTCTTGTCGAGCACTTGCGTGAGGTCGCCATCGGGGCTGTTCGGCGTGAACAGGTACGGCCAGTCGTTGACCATGCTGTGGATCATCGTCACGCCCGGCAGGAACCGGACGATGTAGTTGAGGACATCCATGGTGCTATCGACAGGGGTCATGGACGCGTCGCACATGCGGCCATCCACGACGTACACGAGACCTTGGTGGTCGTTCGTGCTGGTCGTTCCAGGGACGTAGAGTTGCTTGAAAGCGGCGTTGACGACCGGGTCGCGGTTGTCCTGGAAGATGTCGTCCAGGAAGTTGCAGTCGCGGTCCTTGAAGTGCTTGTCGGCCTTCGCGCCCATCGTGTTGAGCAATTCCTGGAGCACGGTCTCCTTGCCGTCATGCGTGACCTTGCGTTCGAGCACGCGCTTGCCCAAGTCGGTGAACTTGTTGTAGCCGCGCGCGAGCTGCAATCCGTCCTGCAACGCGATGTTCCTGCGTGCAGCGTCGCCCCAACCGCCCTCTGTGATGAGTAGGCTGTGGCCTGCGAGGTTGTACGCCTGCAATTCCGCGGCGTTCTGGTCGAAGGTTGATACCACCATCTTTGCCGATGCGGTCAATGCTTCGTTTTCCGTCTTGAAGCTGCCGTCGCGGACCTGCGTGAGTAGCGCTTGGTAGTGCGGCAACGTCGAGAGCTGGCTCTCGAACTTGACGCGTGCGTCGTGGAGCTTCGCCAGTCGATCGCGCTGCTCGTCGGAGAGCGCGGCGACGAATTCCTTGACGAACTTCGTCTTAGCTTCGTCGTTCATGCTGAGCGCCTTGACGACGTCATCGCGGGCGCCGTAGAGCGAGCTCGCGACTTGGTGGAACATGAGGGAATAGCCTTGGAGCATGTCTGCGACGTTGTCGTTCATGCTCTGTATCGTAACAAGACCGCCCGCGAGGTCGGCACCTTTGGGGCCGAGTTGGGCTACGTGAGACGGCCACGGCACGTTCATGCGTGCGGGCGCCGGCTTGGTCGTGAATGCCGTGACGCTCTTCTTGACAAGGCTTTCTATGCTGTCGCCGTTGAGACTGGCTTTTACGAGGTTCTGGTAGGCAGGGACTTCGCTCGGATCGAGCGCGCGGAACGCCGCGCGGCATCCGCCTAGCAGGGCTGCTCCGAATCCGTAGAGGCCGACACGCAGCGCGTCACGTCGGGTCATGCCTTGGGAATCTTCGTTTCCATCATTGGGCTTGTAATCGTTTGTCATTTTCTATTCCTCCAGTTTAGGAATTTGTTCGATCAGGCGTGCGAGTGCCAGTTGGCGGATCGCCTTGCGCTGTTCCTCGGTGAGTTTGTCGCGTTGCGTCATGGCCAAGAGTTCGCTCTCGAGCTTGCGGAATTCGATCTCGAACGCGACCGGGTCGACGCCTTTCTTCGTCTCGCCGACCGTGTCGTCCAGGACGTCGTAGCTTGCCTGCGCTACGTTCGGGAGCGCAGCTTCTGCGGCGTTGAATTTCGCGTCGTCGAAACTCTTGCCGTTCCAGCCGAGCCGGGCAGCGAGAGATTTGTAGGATTCGTCCGTCTGCGTGAGCTTGCTGAACTTCTCGCGCGCGGGCGCGTACTTGCCGGCGAACACGCTGTTCAGGACCTGGTCTTCGAGGCTGCCCTCATCTACAGGGATGACGGCTCCTGCGTCAGGTTTGTGAATAGGTTTGGCTTTCTTGTCGCAGCCGTCCTTCGTCATGACATATATGCCGAGCGCAGCGGCTGCAATTAGGCCGATTCCTGCGACCATTTTGCCGCAACCAGCCTCGGAGAACCAACTGTGAGGCATCGAAGGATGTTGGGAACCTTGGTGCTGTGTCTGTGCCACACCAGTCGAAGGCTCGACGGGGGTTCCAGGAGAAGCCGGAGCGGAATGCACGGGTTCAGCAGGTGCGTCTTTGGATTCGACCGCAGGAGTTCCAGCACCTCCTGTTTCCTGCGCAGGGGCTCCCGTGCTCAAATCGATCGGGTCACTGTCCGTTGCCGCGGTTTGAGGCATCTTAGGAGCTTCAGTCTTGGGCGTAACGTCGAGATACAGTGCGTATGCTTTCATCTCGTCGTCTGTGAGTGTGATGCCCGCGATGTTCGCGAGACCGCTGATCTTCGCGGCGGCGAAGTCGCGCGCGACGACCGCGTCTGCTTTGTAGAAGTCCCTCATCTCAGGACTGTCGAGTAATGGCAGGACTACCTTTTCGTAGAATGGACCCTTGCGTTGCGCAGGATCCTCGTGGAATCCGGGCGCGCCCGGTTGTCCGAGAGCTTCTGCGGCTGTCGCGAGGGATTGTTCGAGTGGCTCAAGCTTTGCGCGGTATGTTACGAGCGCGTCTTTGGAATCTTCAGGTAAGATGGCATTTAAGATGTCATCGACCTGCGTCGTGGTGTTCTCGGATCCAACACGCTGCTCTAGACCTTGAGCTGCTTGTGCGACCACTTCAGGGACCGTGACCGGTTCAGGATGAGTTATCACGCGGGCTGCGGAGATGTACGGGATGAGGTTGGTCTCGCTCTCGCCTGTTACGAATGCTTTTGCCGCCTGATAGAATGTCTGGCAGGCGGGCTGCGTGTGTGCGGGGTCCGCTTTGAGGACGCTTTTGTACTCCGGACTCTGCGCGAACTTGTCCATGAATAGCTTTTTGAGCTCTTCCTTGGCGGCTTGCGGAGCGGCGTCTGCCAGCTCGCGGATCTTCTGTAGCTCTGCGAAGTTGGTTTCACCGAATGCGCGTGCGAGTGTCGCGTCGATGCCTTCGACCATTGCATGCTCTCGGGCCTTGTCGCACTCATTTCCTTTGATGGTCATGAACGTGCTCTTGGCTAGGTTTTCGCCGAGCTTGGTGAGCATAGTTTGGTAGAATGGGCTGCGTTCGAATTCTCCGAAGATCGTCTCGAGCTGCAGTTCCATCTGCGCGCGCGGCATGCCGTAGAGGCCTTTCACACGAGGAGCATAGGTATGATTGAATTCTGCATGGAGTGATTTGATACTGGGTTCCTGTTTCTGCGGGTCTGTCATGCGGGTTGCTCCGTGTTTTTGCTTATGATCCAACGAGTCATTCGACTCGCCCAACCCCCTTTTCATCAGAAAGCACTGATTAGTATCAGGAGTGCGGATACCCCTATATAAAGCTTTCCTTTTTGTTGCTATCAAACAGTAGCAAAAATGTCAAGTTCGTCACCGGGTTGGCACAGGCACCCAACGCTCGTTGCAAGACAGTCTCGTCAGACAACATTCCTTCACCCGCCGATGCTCCACCTCAGTTGCTCCCAAGCACGATGGTCGTCCGTTCGTAGCATACGTTTATGTGAAATCCACAGCCTATTTATACGGGCTACAGACGGGACAGGACCATGCGGATTTCAATTATCGGCGCGGGTCCGGCAGGTAGCTATGCTGCTTCCTTGCTCGCGAAGCAGGGCCACGAGGTCCACGTCTTCGAGGACCACGATGAGATCGGCGTTCCTGTACAATGCACCGGCATCGTCACGGGCGCGTTGTGGGACTTGATCCCGAAAGAGCCGTCGATAATCCGCACGGAATTGACGAGCGTCAAGGTGCACGGCCCGTCGCAGCACGCGGAAGTCAGACTGCACGAGTACGTCCTCGACCGCGCCGGGCTCGACAAACACATCGCGAAACTGGCGAGGCAGGCCGGCGCGAAATTCCATCTTGGCCACAGATTTATCGGATTCGGAAAAAATACTGTCAAGGTCCGCCACAACGGCAAGGAGCGCGAATTCCCGACGGACATCACTATCGGCGCCGATGGCCCTAACAGCGAGGTCGCGAAAGCCGCGGGCATCTGGGCACAGAGGCAGGTTTGGGGCGGCGTTCAGGCCACCATCAGAGGTGACTACGATCCGCACAGGTTCGAGGTGTTCTTCAACAGGGATTTCGACCGGTTCTTCGCGTGGGTCGTGCCCGAGAGCGCGACGATCGCTCGCATCGGAATCGCGTCCCAGAAGAAAGCCCGGGAGATGTTCGAGCGCATCACGCAGCGCTATCCGGGCAAGTTCGTCGGCTGGCAGTCCGGTCCTATTCCTATCTATGAGAAGCGCATCCCGGTTCAGAACAAGGAACGGACCGTATTCCTTGTGGGTGACGCGGCAGGCTTGGTGAAAGCGACGACCGGCGGCGGAATCATAACGGGGATGGTGTCAAGCAGGATCCTCGCGGACTGCATCGTAAAGAAGAAGGACTACGCGAAAGCGCTCAAGCCCCTGCGCAAGGACCTCGCGCTGCACCGGCTCATCCGGCGCATGCTCAACACGTTCACCGACCGCGACTACGATCGCATGATCCGTTGCCTCGCTAATCCGCGCCTGCAGGCAGTATTATACAATCATCACCGCGACTTCCCGAGCAAGTTCCTCCTGAAGGCGATTCTCGTCGAGCCGCGCCTGCTCATCTTCGGGCAAAACTTTATAAAGCAACTGCGGCTGCCGGCCGATGGGGTCTCCTATGCCTGATGATGACATCTCTTTCGATCTTCTGAAGTTCTTCAAGCGTTCGAAGAAAGAGACCGTCGAACAGCTCAAACAGGACGACAAGCAGGTCCACCAGGAGATTAAACAAGAGCAACAGAAAGTCGCCGAGCTCAAGAAAGAGGATGTCAAGGTCGAACGAGATATCAAGGCGGAGCAGGCGAAACCTGAGGGGTCGCTAGACCTCACAAAGACCTTCGGCACGGTCAAGAGGCTTTTCACTCCGCAATCAGGCGGCGAATCCGGGATCGATCTGAAGTCTGTCGGAGCTTTCCTCTGGAAGTATCGCGTCGTCTGGCTCGTGCTCATCCCGCTCGTCCTGAGTTTCATGATCCGCGTTCAGTCATCTACCATCCCGATCGCAGATGACTACGGCCGTGACAACGTGTTCCGCTTCATCCGAGAGGACCTCCAGCGCGCGTACGATGTCCAGTACCCGAATCTTCCGCAACAGAACAAGGAGCGTCTCGTGAACGAGGAGTTCCAGAAGGCGATACAGCAACCGACCTACACCATCAAGACAGGCGATCTGCGCGGCCAGAGTTTCGGCATCGCGCAGCAGGTCCAGCAGGCCTCTGACCAGTTCCGTTCTTTTTTCCAGTACGAAGCGAATGGCGCGAGTTATATGTACATGCCGGACATCGATCCGTACACGTATCTAAGATACGCGCGCAACTATCTGGAGAAAGGTGACGTGGCGGACGAACGCAGGGATGGCTTCGCGGTTGACAATCATATGGTCGCTCCCTTGGGAAACAACATAGACCGCTCAATCCACCCGTACGTGCTAGCATGGATCTACAAGATAATGAGCGTCTTCAACGGCAAGATCACGCTTATGCAGGCGGCTAGCTACTTTCCATTGATCCTGATCGCGTTGAGCGTCATCCCTGTGTTCTTCGTGGCGCGGAGGTTCGGCGGCGACACCGCCGCGTTCTTCGCGGCGTTGGTGTTCGCGGTCAACGGCACGCTGCTCGCGCGCACGAACTGGGGACATGCGGACACTGATGCGTACAATATCTTCTTCCCGCTCACCATCACCTGGTTCTATCTGGAGTCCCTCTTCGCGAAACGGGCTTGGTTGAAGGGCGTTCTGCTCTTCATCGCGGGCCTCGCGACCGGCCTGTTCGCATACGCGTGGGTAGGCTGGTGGTACATCTTCGATTTCCTGTTGGCGTCATCTCTCGGTTATCTCGCATTCCTGATCGTGGCGCATCGCGCAGAGATAAAGCACGGATTCTCAGCATTCGTGCGCAAGCGCGAATTCATCGATCCTGCACTCGTGCTTGTCGGGTTCATCGCGGCGAGCGCCATCTTCGTGTCCTTGTTCGCCAGTTTCAGCACATTCATGAACGCGCCTTTCGAGCCTATCGGTTTCGCGAGCATCAAGGATGCCGCGAAGGTCACGCTGTTCCCAAACGTGCTCACGACAGTCGCAGAGCTGAATTCAGCCTCGCTCGGCCAGGCGGTGCAGCAGATGGGTGTCGCGTTCGGCAAGCTTCCCTTCTTCCTCATCGCAGTCATAGGGCTCATTTTGCTCGTGCTGCCACGCGAGCGCACGTTGCGCGACCTCTGGCTGTTCCTGGCCGGGCTCGCGTGGTATATCATACTCCTGGGCCAGATAGACAGGTTCAGGCCGTTGATGATGCTCATACTGTTCGCGATCCCTGTCTTCGCACTCATCGCCCGCGAGGCTTTGCGCAGGGGCCATTCGCAGGACATCAAGCTCGCGCTCTTCCTGACCATATGGTTCCTCGCGACGCTCTACTCCTCCACCAAAGGCATCCGGTTCGTCATGCTGCTGGTGCCCGCGTTCAGCATCGCGTTCGGCACGGGAATCGGCCGCTTGAGCCAGACGCTCTCGTCCTGGGCAGGCCGCGTGATAAACGTGAGTCCGCGCATCATCGCGGGCGTGGTGATCGCGGTCTTCGCGCTGCTGCTCTTCACGCCTGTGCAGAACGCGTTCGCGGCCGCGCGGCAGGATCTTCCGATCGTGAACGACGGATGGTACAACACGCTCACGGCCATAAAGGACGCGAGCCAGCCCACAGCGATCATCACGAGTTGGTGGGACTTCGGCCATCACTTCAAGTATTTCTCGGACCGTCGCGTGACGTTCGACGGCGCATCGCAGAACAAGCCTATGGCGCACTGGGTCGGCAAGATCCTCCTCACGGACGATGAGGAGCTCGCTATCGGGCTCCTGCGCATGCTCGACTGCGGTTCATCCACGGCGTTCGACGCGCTCGATGCTGACGTGCAGGACGCGAGCGTCACCGCCGGTTATGTCTATGACACGGTCAAACTCGATGCCGTTGGCGCGCGGAGATATCTCGAGGAGCGCAACATCAGCGAGGCCACTGTCGACAGTTACCTGAAGCTCACGCATTGCGAACCTCCTGAGGCGTTCTTCATCGCTTCCGGTGACATGATCGGCAAGAGCGGCGTCTGGGGCCATTTCGGCAGCTGGGATTTCAACCGCGCAGACATCTGGGTGTTCGCTAGGAACATGCCGCGCGACGAGGGTATCGCTTTCATCTTAGAGAACAACAATGTTTCGCGCGAGGAAGCGGCGCGTTTGTACGACGAGGTCACGTCGATAACGGATGAAGGTGAGGGGAATGCGTGGATTGCGCCCTGGCCTAGCTACAACGGCGACCTGTTCGGTTGTTCACGCAAGGAGAACGTTCTCGAATGCGCGAACGGCATAACGGTCGATCTCAATACTATGGATGCTACGATGAACTTCAACGGCGGGAGAACGAATCCGAAAGTCTTCGTCTATGCGACAGAGGAGGGTTACGCGAAGAAGGACTACGAGAGCAGCGCACCGTTCGGGCTGACGCTCGTGCCGGTCGACGGCGGTTTTTCTGTCCTGCTTGCGAATGAGGCGCAGAGCGCGAGTCTGTTCACCAAGATGTACTGGTTCCGCGGGCATGGCCTCTCATATCTCAAGCCGTTCACTGTCCAGCGTGACGCGAGCGGCCAGCTCATCTACACCTATCGGGTGGATTGGTCAGGGAATGAGACTATCATCAATCAGGACATGATCCCGAAGCTCGTGCCTGTCGAAATCTCCCTGAACGAAACCATTCCTGCTAACGAGACAGCATGAAGCCTGAACTCTCAATCATCATCCCGGCACGCAATGAGGAACAGAACGTCCCTTTGCTCTACACTGAAATAACTGAAGTCCTATCCGCGGCGAAACGCTCCTACGAGATCATATACATCGATGACGGGAGCACCGACAAGACGTTCGCGCAGATCAAGCAACTCTGCACGAAGGATAAGCGCGTGCGGGCCATCCGTTTCGCGAAGAACTTCAAGAAATCCGCTGCATACATGGCGGGTTTCGCTGCCGCACAGGGTTCCGTGATCATCACTATGGATGCGGACCTCCAGGACGATCCTGCGGAGATCCCGCGATTCCTCGAAGCTCTCAATGACTCGGATCTGGTGATGGGGTGGAAGCATCCGCGGCTCGATCCTTGGTGGAAGACGATCCCGTCGAAGGTATTCAACCTGCTCAATCGGTGCTTGTTCAGACTCAGGCTGCACGACTACGATTGCGGGTTCAAGGCGATGCGCGCGCCTGCCGCTAAGGAGCTTAATCTTTATGGTGATCTATACAGGTACCTTCCAATCCTGGTCTCGCGGCTCGGCTATCGCGTGTCAGAGATCCCTGTCAAGCATCACCCTCGGAAGTTCGGGAGGAGCAAGTACGGGTTCAAGCGCATCTTCACCGGCGCGTTCGATCTCATAACGGTCAAGTTCCTAAGCGATTTCACCCAGCGCCCATTGCACCTGTTCGGAGGGACGGGTCTTGTCGCGCTAGGGCTCGGATTCCTGGCTGAGTTGTACGTGCTTTACTTCAGGCTCGTCGAAGGTGAGCTTTTCGTCGCCCATCTGCCGATGCTTCTGCTCGGCATCCTCCTGCTTGTTCTCGGGGTGCAGCTCTTCAGTCTCGGTCTGCTCGGCGAGCTCGTGAGCGCATCGCGGAACGTTCAGCGATACAGGATCGCCGAGACGCTCAACTGACATGGATCTCAAGACAGCGATCACCACGCGGCGTAGCGTACGCCGATTCAAGGACAAACCGGTCTCGATGGATCTTATCCGCAAACTGGTCGAGTCTGCCACCTACGCGCCCACTAACTGCAACCAACAACTGTGGAAGTTCGTCGCGGTCACGGATCCTGGCCTGAAGGAACGGCTGGTGAAGGAAGCGTTCTCCTCGACTATAGTGCGCCGGGCGCCAGTCGTCCTCGTCGCGTGTTACGATGGTTGGAGCTACAAGGAAGCCATCCAAGGCGCGAGCTTCGCTGCCCAGAACCTGCTTCTCGAAGCCACCGCTCTCGGCCTCGGCGTGCTCTCCATGAACTCGTTCGGCAACGAGGAAGTGATCAAGCGCATGCTCGACATCCCTGACGGTTACGTGATCAACTGTTTCATCCTGGTGGGTTATCCGGATGAGGTCTACAAGACGACGCCTGTCGTGTCGCGCAGGCCGGTCGATGAGGTCCTTTCGATCAACAAGTTCGGAATGCGGCACGCCACGCACCGCTCTTACGATTCCCGCAGATGGACCGTCCCTGATCTGGTAGATTTCCAGAGATATTACTGCCGTAAGACTTTCCTGGGCAAGCGCATGGACGTGATGGATGATCTCGAACGCGAGCTAGTCAAGCGAGTTCTCCAGGATCTGCAAGGTAAGGCAGTACTCGACCTGTTTTCCTATGACGGAGCATATCTCGATCTGTTCCCTAAGGCTGAGCTCACGAGCGTCAATCTTGATCCCGAGACGGAGCGTTATGTGGCTGCGGCTGCCAAGGATGCGAGCATCAAAGGCATCGAGTTCGAGCAGTATGATGGGATTGCGGGTTCGTATGATGCTGCGACGATGATGCTCAAGGCAGAACGCCTGCCGCCAGAGTTGCGCAAGGGGAGTTTCAGTCTCGCGCACGAACACCTGAAACAAGGCGGAACGTTCGTGATCGTCTCGCGCGTGCCGAACCTGTTCTTCACGCTGTTCTATCGGCTTATCATCGGCATGTTCGGCGACGACGTGCGACGCACGGGCATCTACGCATTCTGGGGCCCGTACAGACCTGTGCGCGCAGCCATGCTGCGCCGCGAGCTGCGGAGCGCGGGCTTCATCATCCAGTCATCGCGTAAGCACTTCATCATCCCCGCATTCTTCAACCAGGCCCTGCAGATGTTCATCCAGTTCAGGAAGTCAGGCGGCAGCAGTTACCTGCATCGCGACAAGCACGTGAACATCCTTACGCGCATCCTTGAGGGCATTATCGGGCTCCAAGGCTTGCGCGCGCTGCCTTTCGGCTCGGTCGTGGTGTTGCGCGCGAGGAAGCCGTGAAGCATCAGGACATCCTCGCGGACTGCGTGATCAGCCAAGCGCCGCGTTTGCTGACCTCGCTCGATAGGAACATCACATCCAATACCTATGGCTGCTTCGACAGGACTTACTGGCAGTACAAGACGGTGGACTTCCCTGGCGCTCGGTCGCAGGAAGCCGCGCTCACACTCGCGTTGCTATACACGTCGAAGACGAAGCCGAATCCATATCACGGGAACGAGCTCGTCAAAGAATGGATCCGCGCCGCGCTCGAATTCTGGTGCGCGATCCAGGAACGCGGCACGTTCAACGAGTGGTATCCGCACGAGCGCAGTTTCGTCGCTACGGCATTCACGACCTACGCCATTTCCGAGACGCTCCTGGTGCTGCCTGAACTGAGGACGCCGCGTCTGCTAGCGTGCCTCAAGGCATCTGGTGACTGGCTGCTACGTCACGACGAACGCCGCGTGTTCAATCAGGAATCCGGCTGCGTGGCTGCATTGTACAACCTGTTCCTGCTAACAGACGATACCCGTTACCGTCAGGGTGCAGAACGCAAGGTTGGATTCATCGTCGGACACCAGAACGAGGAAGGTTGGTGGTACGAGTACGAAGGTCCTGATATCGGTTATCTCTCGCTCATGATCGATTATCTCTCTAAGTATTACAAGAAATCAGGGGATGTCCGTGTCCGTGATGCGCTGAAGCGCGCGATACGGTTCATCTCGTTCTTCGTGCATCCTGATGGCACCGCTGGAGGCGAGTATGCGAGCAGGAACACGGAATATCTCATCCCCGGGGGGTTCTTCCGCATGGCTCGGGAGTCGGAGGACGCGGCGGCTATCGCCCGAAGCATCACAGAGAACATCGCGAAAGGTCAAGGCATCTTTCCTGCTACGCTCGATGACCGGTATCTTACCTATATCTCATACAACTGGCTCCAAGCCGCGCTCGAGCCCGCACCATCCGCTGCAGGCAGGTTGCCCTGCAACATCGGTGAGGTGAGTGCTGAATTTCCTGCAGCGGGCATCGCGGTGCGCGGCACACCCGCATTCTATCTCATCGCCAATGGGAAGAAGGGCGGTGCATTCATGCTGTTCTCTAAGAAGGCCAAGCTCAAGATGGTAGAGACGGGGATCGTTCTTCTCACAAGAAACGGTCCCTATTCAAATGGACGGATTTCCGCAGGGAATGCGCTTAGCATCGAAGGTGATACTGTCAGGGTAGATGCGAAGTTCTTCAGAGTTACGAGCCATCGCATGGATTCCAGGAAACTCCTCGCGATCAGGGCATTCCAGAACACGCTCGGCAGGAGCGAGACGCTCGCGCGACTGGTCAAATCGAAGCTCCGCGACATGCTCATCTCGAAGCGCACGGAAGGGGTTGGACAGTTGAAGCGCGAGATCACTATAGGCGACAGCGTGCGCATCGTGGATACGGTCACGCTCGTTCCGGGCACCTCTGAAGTAGTTCTCAACAGTAAGTTCGCTGAGCTATACGTGCCGAGCTCGCAGTATTTCCAGACGCCAGAATTGCAGAACGAGCGCATCCGTATCCCGGTGACCGGCAAGGATATCACGATCGTTCGTTCGATAGGCTCAGACGGCCGCGTCACGGTCACTGATAATCGATGATGGCCAGTTGCACGGTTCCGCCGGTGAGTTCGTAGTTCGCGGCGCGTTGCGTGCCTTGAAGTGACTGCAGACTTGCTTCGGTGAAGTTACCGCCTTTCTCGAGCAGCAGGTATATTGGCGTGGCTGGTTCGTTGCCGCGCGGCAGCATGGCCAACTGGGCAGGACGATAATTCATCTGCAGATAGGTCCAGAGCTCCTGGTTCTGCACGGCGCTCGCGAGCCCCCATTGGTAGAGCAGTATCCAACGCGCGCCGTCATTCTCAAGCGTCTGGAGTTCCGCGACAGTGCCCGGATAACCTCTACCTTTCCTGTCTGCGGCCCAGTGAAGACCATAGCTCTGGTGGCCCGAGTGCAGTATGCGGTCGTCAGGCCCAGCATGCGTGCGTATGTATTCGCCAGCTTGGTCAAGACCGTAGAATTGTGTGTCGAATTGCCTGTTGGCCGCGATTCGTATCGGCGCCCAGAGCAACGCGATGACCGCTATGAGCGCGAAGTATCTGACGATCGGGATGCGCGTGAGTCCCGCGAGCGTGTCTCCGATGAGCAGTGCAAGGAACGTGATGCCTAACACCGCAAGCGGTACGAGCGGGTACTGATGGTAGCTGTGGCCGCTGAGCTTGTAACCCATTATGAATATCCAGCCGAGGCTGGTGAGCGCGAACGCCGCGATGAAACGCGCGCTGAACTGCTTGCGGAGCAACAGCACTGCCAGCGCGATCCCGATGACCGCGAGCCAGAATCCGAGCCAGGTGTAGTTATCCGCGATGTAGCTGCGCATCGCCAGCCAGAATCCTGGATCAGAGAAGACCGCCGACTTGACTGTCTCACCGGTCAACGCCTCCTTGAGCCCGTAGCTGCCAGTAACTGCGACAGCAGTGTACCCTATCCAGAGGGGGATCGTGATCGGGATCAATGCTGCGATGAGCCAAAGTTTCAGGTGGGCGCGCCACTCCTTGAGCCTGCGGAACGGGAACGTCAGAAGCACGGGGCCGGCGATGATGATGAATGTGTACTTCTGTAGCACTGCGAGGGTGATTAACAACGATGAAAGGATGAGATCGCGATCAGGACGTCCGTCGCGCCAGCGGAGATAGAAATATCCCGCGAGGATCATGAAGAACAGTCCTGGGGCGTCGAGCTGGAAGTTCCTGCCGAAGAAGATCGTCAACGGCATCAACGCGAGGACCGCCGCGGCCAATAATGCTGCATCCTCTCTCTTGAATAGTTGCTTTGCGAAGAAGTACATCGCGATTATGCCCGCCAGAGAGAACAGCACGACTATCCCTCGCGCGATCGCGAGGCTTTCTCCGAAGATCCTGAACGCGAACGCGGTGATTATCTGCAGCATGGGGAACGTGTCCGGATGTGCACCTGTTGGATCCGGCCCGAGAGGATAGTCTGTCGCGGGCACGAAGAATCCATGCTGGAAAAACCCTTCGCGCGCGAACTGGCGCGCCTCGGTGAGGTAATGGGTCTCTTTCCAGTTGTGGTAGCCGATTACGGGGTAATCTAGATGGTATGCGCGCAGCGACCATGCCGCAGTCAGGATGATCGCGAGAATGACCCAAGGCAGGATGCGTTTCAGCTGGGTCGCGGATGGGAGTGAGAGTTCCTGTTTGGTTTCGGACGCTGGAGAGTCCATGCGCCTCTGCGCTCCAGAAGGGTATTTAATGATTATGGCGACACAACGTATTTAAATAGCGACTGCGGACTGTCTGCCATGCAGGTTGTGAAAGACCAATTACGGAAGCATCGTCAATTCGTGAAGTATGCGGTCGTTGGCGTGATAGTCTCCATCCTGAATATCGTCGCGCTCTGGTTGCTCATCGATTGGCTCCACATACCCACTCTGATCGCGTCCACCGGCGTAGTGGTCGCGCTTTTCATCCTCAAGTTCTGGATGTATCGCGTGACAGGATTCACGCAGGCTTGACCGTCCATAACCTTTTTATACGCTCGCGGGCGAAAACGGGTCATGCCGAAGATTTTTGTTGTCATCGCTGCCTACAATGAGGAGCACGCTATCGGTAATGTCGTGAAGGGGTTACGCAAGGCAGGCTATCACGACATCGTCGTCGTGGACGACGGCAGCGATGACCGCACATCAGAGGTCGCGACCGATGCCGGCGCGAAGGTGGTCCGGCACGTTCTCAACCGCGGCCAGGGCGCGGCGCTCCAGACCGGGATGGATTATGCGTTGCGCAACGGCGCGGACTTCATAGTGCATTTCGATGCTGACGGGCAGCATCGCGTCGAGGACCTTTCTGCGATGCTCGCGCCCGTGCTCTCGGGCGCGGCCGACGTCACGCTCGGTTCAAGGTTCATCGCGAAAGGCTCTAACGTGCCGGGCATGCGCGCGTTCTGGCTCAGAAGGGGTGCCTTGCTCTTCCGCATCCTTTACGGAATCAGGCTTACTGATTCACACAATGGTTTCCGCGTCTTTTCGAGACGCGCCGCCGAGACGATCAGGATCACGGCTGACCGCATGGAGCACGCGAGCGAGATCGTCGACCAGATAGCGAAGCATCGGTTGCGGTACCGCGAGATCCCTGTCGTGATCAGGTACACCGAGTATTCGAAAGCGCACAGCAGCCAGGGTCCTTTGCCTGCTTTGCGCATATTCCTGAGGACCGTCGCGCACAAGCTCTTGAGGTGAAATGATGACCCCATCCGCATTGCAACTCTTCGCCACGGCGTTCGCGCTCTTCGCGCTGAGCCGCGTCTTCCTCCGGCTTAAAGAGCACCAGCTGATGATCCGCGAGGCCATGTTCTGGGGGATCATCTGGATAGGCATGATCACGATTGTTTGGGTCCCGGCCACCGCGAACCTGATCTCGCTGACGCTCGGCATCGGGACAAGTAAGCCGATCGATACCATCATTTACATAGGGATGGTCCTGTTGTTCTATCTCGTCTATCGCATGCATGCGAAGCATGAGAAGCTCCAGCACGAGTTCACGCGGCTGGTACGGCTCGTGAGCATCAAGGAATCCGAGCGGGCGAAGCGCCGATGAATGTCCTGGTATTCAGCGAGTATTTCCCTTCACACAACCAGGGTATCACCGGCGGTGTCGAGTCGCGCGCGTTCCATCTGCTCCGCGAGACTGCCAAAAAACATCACGTGACCGTCATCTGCTCGTATCAAGACAGACAGCCACGCATCGATCGCGTCGATGGCGTCACCGTTCTGCGTGTCGGCCCGAAAAGTCCTTACGCGAACACGGGCAACATCCTGCGCAGACTCGGGTATGTCTCGGCGGCATTTGCTACCGGCGTTTTGCTTCCTAAGATCGATGTCGTTGAGGGCTGGACCTATCTCAACTATCCGCTCGCATGGCTGGTCGGCCGCATCAAGGGGAAACCTGTTGTTCAAACTTATCACGAGAGTTGGACGTTCACGGAATGGTTGCGCAAGGGCTGGATCACCGGAATGTTCGGCTGGCTCTGGGCGCGGTTCAGCCTGGCAGCGCTTCCCGCGACGCGCTACATCGCGGTGAGCAACGCCACGAAGGAACGTTTGGTTGAGCAGGGTATCCGTTCGCGGAAGATCGATGTTGTGTATAACGGAGTGGATGCAACAACGTTCCGCTCGATCAAAGTCAGACCTTTACGTCAGCCGAGCGTCAGCACGACAGCGCGCTTGATCAAGACAAAACGTGTCGACGTCCTTATCAAGGCCATCGCACTGTTGAAGAAAGAGTATCCTGACATCATTTTGACTATCAATGGAGAGGGCGAGGAGGAGCCGCGCTTGCGACAGCTTGTTGCGCAGCTGAGGCTCGAGCGCAACGTCGTGTTCAAGGGTCGCATCGGCAGGTTCGAGGACGTGCTTAGGTTGCGCAAGCGCCACCAGGTGTTCTGCCTGCCGTCGGAAGTGGAAGGTTTCGGCATGGTTGTGGTCGAGGCCATGGCGCTCGGCGTCCCTGTCGTGTGCACGGACATCCCTGTTCTGCGCGAGGTCGCAGGCAAGAGCGCGTCGCTCTTCAAGCCCGGCGATGCCGACGATCTCGCTGAGAAGCTCGGGGCGCTCCTCGCTGATGCGCGATTGCGGCAGAGGAAGTCCAAGGAAGCGTTCAGGCATGCGCAGTCGTTTGATTGGAAGAAAATCGCTTTGCGTGCCGATGCTGTCTACCGTTCTGTCTCTTCGGCGAAGAAGTAATGTTTTCTCCAGTATAGGATTCCTGCGAGGGTCACGAACGCGGGCACAGCTAGGAATGTGACCTTGTTGAGCGGAATCCTGAATGCGACATCCAGTACTACATAGATGAATCCTGATGCGAAGCCTGCGAGGTTCGCGAGCAGGAAGGTCTGGAAGAATCGCTGGCCGAGAGGATAAGTCCACGCAAGGCCAGGGAGGATGACGAGCGCAAGATACCAGAACGCTGCCGCCAGTATTGCAAAAGTATCCTTGAATGCGAATGCTAGCGCGATGAGCAGCGCGAAGCTGCAGATGGTGCTGAATCCGAATCGATGGAGGTTTTTCATTGGCGTCGTAGGATGAATATGCTCCCTTGCTGGTAGACTGCGCGATAGCTTTGGTTGAGCAGTCGTTGCGCGATGACGGCGTTGAATTGTGCGATGCCTTCGTTGAGGTTCTCGAAATAGACGTAGTCGAAGTCGTTGATGTCTACCTTCGATGGCCCTTCTGGATACGTGCTGAAGCTGAACAGTCCCGTGCGCTGGATGTGTGCATCGCGAAGTGTCGCGGCGTTCCATTCGACGGTCCAGAACTGGTCGAGCGTCTGGTTGATCGCGTAGAGCTGGGCTTTGCGCGCGAGTTCCTGGATGTCGACCTGTGCAGTGATGCGCTTGGTCATGGTGGGGTTCGCTTGGCTTGTGCCTTCGAGCATGAACAGCGTCGAGTTCATTGCGGTGTTGCTCTGTAGCCACAGGTATGAGTTCCAGCGTTCGAGCGGTAGATGTTCGCCAGACAATTGCGCGGGGAGCTCTCGGTACTGGACGTAGCCAGTGATGAGCGCGAGCACGCCGACAATGAACACTGCGATCCATCTCAGAACGTCGTGCAGTCTGAACATGCTCAGGAGAGCGACAATCGCGAACGCGGCGGCTGGCAGGATTATGTACGGGAAGAGCGCGCGCAAACGCAATAGGTAGTAAGGATCCTTGAGCACGAACGGAGTAACATACGAGATGAATAACATGGCGGCTATTCCGATAATCCACGGAAGGTTCTTTTTCCAGCGCGGCAACATGAGACAGAAACCGAATATTCCAAAGAATAGGACATACCACGGGAAGAAAGTGGGTTCGGGGAGCACAAGCCCTCCTGAATAGCCAGTGCCGAAGGCACTCTCCTGCGTAGTGTACCAGCCGGGCGCGAGGTTGCTGCTGCGGCCTCCCCAGACCCAGATCCAGTGCGGCAACAGGACCGTGAACGCGATGGCGGATATCGAGATGAGCGCGAGAATATTCTTGATTCTTTCTGGATTTTTCCAGGCTTTCCAGGCGAGCGCGAGCCAGAGCGGGAAGACCGCGATGAGGTCCTGCGGGTGGACGAGCATGATGATGGTGATTGCGCAGTTCGCTATCCAGAGCTGCCAGCGCTGCTTGTCCTGCCAGTACGCGACCGCCATCCAGACGAATCCTATGACTGCCATGAATGAGACGACCTGTATCCAGAGCCCGATGTAGATGCCATACAGCCACGCGAATGGTCGCAACGGAAGGACGAGCGCGAAAGCCGCGAGCAACGCGACCTGATGATTGAACACGCGTTGCACGAGGAAGAACGCCATGCCGACGCCGAGCGCTGCGAAGAGGCCGACGATGAAATAAACGGTAGTCCAGGATGGCAGGCCGCTCCAGGACGAGAGCGCCGCTGCCTGCATGTAGAGCAGGGGTGGCTGGACGTTCGGGACGTTCGTTCTTCCAAACCCGACCCATGCGGGATAATAGAGCCACTGATTTGTATCTAGGATGTTCTCTGTAGCCGCAGTGTGG
The DNA here is from genome assembly GCA_016203225.1 of Candidatus Woesearchaeota archaeon. Taxonomy (GTDB): domain Archaea; phylum Nanobdellota; class Nanobdellia; order Woesearchaeales; family ARS49; genus DSQK01. Next base: position 123,098 of record JACQNC010000009.1, read on the forward strand.
TAGAACGGGTCGGCCGCTTTGATGTTGCCAGGATGCGTTAATGGCAACCCGTCGAGATTGAGATAGAAGAATGCTGCAAGGACGACGAGCGCGAGCGCGATGTGCTCGGGACGGAGTTTCATGCGTACTTCCCTGCCCACGAGTTCAAGCGGATCTTGATTACTTGACCTAGCATCCTGAATGGGTCTCTCCAGCGAACTTTTGATCCTGCCACATTGGTCCACGTCACGGGGAGCTCCTTGACCCGCAATCCGTTCTTGCGCGCCAGGAACAGGAGTTCTACATCGAACGCGAATCCATCCAGGCGTTGCAAAGTAAACAGCGTTTTCGCGGCCTTTTCCGTGAAAAGCTTGAATCCGCACTGGGTATCGATGAAAGGTATCCAGAGGATCGCGCGGACTGAAAAAGAGAATAGCCTGCCGAGCACGCGACGAGGCAACGACTGCGGCACGGCGAGCACGGCTTCGGGAATCTCGCGTGACGCGATCACGATATCTGCCTGTTTCGCGGCTTCGATGAAGCGGGGCAATTCCTCAATCGGAGTCGAGAGGTCCGCGTCGGAGAACAACCGTAACGCGCCGCTCGCGGCGAGCATGCCTTTTCTGACTGCTGCGCCTTTGCCTTTATTCGGCAGTTGGCGCACCAGTTTGACCTCAGGAAATGCATTCACGATTTCTGCGGTCTTGTCTTTGCTTCCATCGTCAACGACGATTATTTCCGACGTCCATGTTTGTTCCTTGAGGAAGGTTCGGACGTGCTGTAGCGTCGCCCCGATACGAACTTCCTCGTTATACGCTGGAATCACAATGGAGATATCGCAACCCATCAGGCAAACAAGCTCGTGGAATGGTATAAAAACATTATGCCAGTCACGCACCAGATTTATAAGGCACCCGCATCCTCCGAAAAGATATGCGAACCGAGCATTTGGTCATGCCTGAGGATCACATGGAAGAGCTCTATTCCTCGCGCAACGTGTTGGTCCGTTTCGTGCATCAAAAAAGGCTAAAGGCGCTCGCGCGGCGCATCCCGCTGCGTGGTGCTACGATCCTCGACGCAGGCTGCGGCGAAGGACAACTTATCGAATGCATGCACCGCAGGGCGCCCGAAAACAGTTATCACGGCAGCGACATCACCGCGGTTGCGCTGGAAAAAGCGCGCAAACGCTGCACGTATGCCAAGTTCCACCGGATGGATCTGGCTGCGATGAAGTTCCCCGATGCTACGTTCGATGTAATCGTTTGTACAGAGGTCATCGAACACATCTATGAATACCGGAGCGTCTTAAATGAGTTCATCCGTCTGCTCAAACCTAACGGCATCTTGCTTCTCACGTTCCCGAACGAGCCGCTCTGGACCCTTGCCAGGTTCCTGCTTGGAAGACGACCGATCAAGGTCCCCGATCACGTCAACTCGTTCACGCCACGACGCATGCGCAGAGAGGTTCCTCTTAGATCTTCCTTCTTTGTGGGACTGCCGCTACGCCTACCATTTTTCATGTCGCTCAATGCTATGATGGAGTTCAGGAAGAGAAGCGTACCTGCACCGCAACAATCACGAACTTCTGGACATCCCTGAAGCTTGCTCTCGCTTCGTCCGTGTTCGGCGAACGGGCATCAGCGGGCTCTCCGAGGGATGAACACGGCGCACTGCATAAATTTATAAATGATGCACTGCGAAGTTGACAAATCACGCCGCGATATTGGGGTGAACGCGACGTGCTAGTAGAGGCTCGTGTATGCACGCTAAACCATGTATCGATATCGTGATTCCCGTATTCAACAATAGCGATGTCCTCGAATGGAGCATCATGAAGCAGGTCGAGTTCTATCGCAAACATTTGCAAGGCTATGGTTGGCGCATTATCATCGCGGACAATGCGTCACGCGACCGCACACCCGATATTGGCAAGTCGCTAGCTGCGCGGTATCCGGAAGTCACGTACTCGTTTATCCAGACGCAAGGTAGAGGCATCGCGCTTCGTACGGCTTGGTCAAAGAGCTCTGCAGATTACGTCAGCTACATGGACGTTGACCTTGCGACAGACCTCGAAGCCGTCCCTAAGCTACTCGGGCACCTAGATGGGGGCGCGGATGTGGCTGTCGGATCGAAATACATAGCTGGTGCGGTGCACAAACGCCGCTTGAACCGCTACATTCTCTCGCGAGGTTACAATTGGTTGACGTCTTTCCTGCTCAAGACTAAGTTCACAGATGCACAGTGCGGGTTCAAATCGCTCACAAAGAAGGCGGCAGACAGAATCTTGCCTCTGATCAAGGATGATTTCTGGTTTTTCGACACAGAGCTTCTTTATTTTGCTGAAAAGCTGGGCATGCACACCACCGAGGTGCCGGTGCAGTGGGAAGAAGGCAGGAAGAGCGGCGTGAAGCTGTTCAAGACCACGTCCTCGTTCCTCAAGAATCTCTTGGAACTGCGGAAACGCCCCATTCTACGGTGATGCTCATGGAATCCACACAACTCACGCAATTCGGAGGGAAGCGCGTGCTGATCACCGGCGGTCTCGGCATGATCGGAAGCTCGATCGCGCAGGCGCTCGTTCCCGCGGGGGCGGATGTCATCCTTGTCGACGCGTTTCTCGAGAAGTATGGCGCGAACCGCGCCAACCTCGAGGGAATCGCTGACAAACCGAATTGCCGGGTTAACGTGGCGGACATCCGCGATGCTGCGGCGATGGCGGAGCTTGTTAAAGGCCAGGATTACATCTTCAATCTCGCAGGTCAGGTGGATCATAATTCAAGTCTAGACGATCCTCTTCTTGATTTGGACATCAATTACCGTGCGCATGTCACCCTACTCGAAGCTTGTCTGAGGAACAACCGGGACGTCAAGATATTCCATGCGGGGAGCCGGCTTCAATATGGGAAAGTCCATTACAACCCTGTCGATGAACACCATCCTCGCGAGCCTTTGACCCCTTATGCTACGAACAAGAATGCGGCAGAGAACTACTACAGGTACTGCCACAACCGTTTCGGTCTTAGGACGGTTATGTTCCGCATCGCGAACCCTTACGGGCCGCGGTGCCAGATCAAGCACAACAAGTATGGCATGGTCAACTACTTCATCAGGAAAGCGCTTGACAACGAGGAGATAACTGTTTTCGGCGACGGCAGCCAGATAAGGGACTTCATATACATCGACGATCTCGTGGACGCATTTCTAAAAGTCGCACTAAACGAACGTACCTCTGGAGAGGTCTATAATGTTGGGAGTGGTAATGGCATATCGTTCAAGACCATGGCCGAAACGATCGTGCGTGCGGTTGGTTCTGGCACTGTGAAGCACATTCCGTGGCCTGAGAATTACGTGAACGTAGAGACCGGAGATTATGTCAGCAATATAGGCAAACTCCGAGACCACACAGGATGGACTCCGAGCACCCCTTTCGAGGAGGGCGTGCGCAGGACCGTCGAGTACTATCGAGATCCTGCCGTGCGCGCACGGTATCTTCCGCCCGCAAAGCCGTGATCAACGGCGCAGAAACGCGAGCCTAAACGCGGTCATGAAGAATTCTGCGATGTCCTTCCAGCCCAACTTACTGGTTCCTTGTCTGCGTTCCGTGAACTTGACAGGGACTTCTTTTATGACGCATCCGCGTCTCCATGCCGCATGTAGGATGCTGATCTGGAACGCATAACCAGAAACTCCCAACGAATCGAGGTCGATGGAACGCAGTGTGCTGGCGCGCCATGCGCGGAAGCCCGCTGTGCAATCCTTGACAGGCAGCCGCGTGAACATCCGCGAGACAAGATTGCCACCCCCGCTCACGCTTCTCCGCCACCGATTCCATCCCACAATACCTCCCCCGGGGATGTAACGGCTACCGATTGCGAGACCTGCACCTTGGCGGATGGCCGCGAGCAATCGCGGGATGTCTGCCGGATCGTGCGAGAAATCAGCATCCATCTCCAACAGCACATCCGGCGCGAGCGTCGCGAGCGCGTGTTTAAATCCCGCGATATACGCCGCGCCAAGCCCTTGCTTCTTCTCTCTTTGCAGCAGATGCAATTTTTGAAAGGTCTTCTGGAGATACCGAATCTCATCAGCGGTGCAGTCAGGGCTGTTGTCGTCCACCACGAGCACGTGCAGTTCGCAGGATAGGTCTGATCGCAAGATCGATGGCACCAATTGCTTGACGTTCTCGCGCTCGTTATACGTAGGAAGTATGACGCAGACGTTCATGTTCGACGATGAATCCAGAAGCTTTAAAAGCATTTGGCGAGTCAAGTTTGTCATGCATGTCCTGATGGTTTCCGAGTATTTTCCTCCGCACACTATGGGTGGTGGTGAACTTAGCGCGTTCGCGTTGGCCAAGGCATTGGTGAAACGAAAGACAGCAGTTAGCGTCCTCACCGGATACATACCAGGGGATCACGTGCGGGAGACGATTGCGGGTGTAATAGTGTACCGCCGCCTTGCGACAGGCAATGCGCTCACGGTTTTGGGGAACATTGAACGGTTCAGGTTCACGCATTCTGTGAGAAAAGAGTTGTTAAAGCTGATTGATGAGATACAGCCAGACATCCTGCATGCGATGAACGTCACGAGCATGCCCGGCGTTGCCGCCGTTGCGCAAAGGCGCGGCATTCCCGCTGTTGCTCACATCAATTCACCGCTCGCGTTCGATCCGAAAGCGACCCTGCTTGAAGATGGAAAAGAAGCGACACGGCCATATACTCTCCTTCGGTTTGTCCGTTCATTTTTGACCGCACGCGAACTCGGCCGGAGAGGGAATGCCTGGTATCTAAAATACAACCCGCTAGCCTGGGTAATCATTTATAGGCGTTGGTCCAGAATCAGAGACAGTTTCTCTGAGTTTGATCTTTTCATGCCGATCAGCACCGCTATGCAACGTTGGCTCGAACGGTACGGGGTCCCGACAAAGAAGACTGTCGTTATACCGAACATAATAGGCACGGGAACCTTCCCTGAAGCAAGTCCGCCCACAAACAAGACTGCTAAAATAGTCTACTTGAGCGGCTACTCACGTATGAAGGGTTTGCACGTCGTTTTGGACGCGCTAAAGGGGGTCAAAGGCGCATATGAGCTCCATTGCTCGGGAATCGGTGATGAGCGTGCATCACTTGAAGCACAGGCGATGAAGAACCGAGTTGCGGCTGTGTTTCACGGGCTTATGACCGAAGATAATGAGCTCAAACTGCTTGCGGGCGCAGATTTGCTAGTCTTTCCTTCCCTCGTTCCCGAGGGTCTAGGTCGTGTTGCGCTGGCCGCGATGGCGCTTTCCAAGCCCGTTGTTGCATCCCGTATCGGAGGCATCACCGACACCGTAGTGGACAACAGGACAGGTTTGCTCGTGGAACCCGGGAATGTGGAGGCTTGGCACAGCGCGATCAACGCGCTCGTGCGCGACCCTCGGAAAAGACGTGCGATGGGCGCCGCAGGCAAGAGAAGATTCAATGCGGGGTTCACCGAAGAGGCGATCGTGCATAAAGCGCTCACTGCGTACCGCGGGATTCTTTCTTAGGTTTTGATGAGCGTCGCCTCAATCGTGATGAACGATCGCATCGATGACTTGTGAGACTTCCAGCTCCCTCAGACATGCGAGATATTTCTTGTTGATGCAGTTGAATGGTTTGTAGATTGAATAGCACGGCGCGCACCACAAGGGCAATCGCACCACGACTCCATTTACAGGACCTGTCCGTCGTTCATCGGTCGGCCCGATTATGGCGAACGTCTTAACTTTCTGCGATGCTGCGACATGGGCCAGCGCAGAGTCGTTTGAGACGAATAACGTGCAGCGCCGCATGAGCGCAGCCGTGCGTTCAAGCGTTTGCCCTCTGAAACAGAGATATCCTGCGTCTAATATTGGTTGCGCAAGCTCTTCTTCTCCTGATCCGAGGAAGAAGAGGACCGAATGACCCCGCTTCTTCAGCGCATCGGCAAGAGCGAGGAATCGATCGATATCCCAGCGTTTCCATGCCTGATCCGCATTCGATCCGGGATGCATTCCTACGGCGTTCTTCAGTCCATGCTTCCTGAGAAATGCGTCGGCATTGCGGGTCGCGTCGGAGGAAAGCTGGAAGTCGAGCGCAGGCTGCCGAACTTCTATTCCCAACGGGATCAGCAAGTCCGTGTTCGATAACGTATCATGTTTGCGTTCCAATTGAACGGGATGTGAATAAAATGCGGATGACAGCCTTCCGAATCCCTTATGGAATGGATGGCCTATCCTACACGGCGCGCCGAGCAAGAATGCCGTCAGCGCACCGAAAATGCCTGAAGGGAAAAGACACAGGACTACATCGTATCTTCTCTTGCGCAATCGCGCCAGTAAGCGCAGTTTTTGGAGAAACGATTTCGGGAGGATATAGATGTCGCCGAGCGAGCCGTTTCGGATTATCTCCTGCTGAACCGCCTGCGGAAGAAGAACGTCTATTGTGGCGTGAGGAAATGCTGTCTTCAACGGCTTGAATACTACCGTGCCAAGAATGAGATTGCCGATTCCAGAATAACTGAGTACGAGAACGCGCGAAACCGGGGACGGGATCTGTGCCGGTCTTGCCCTGATGAGAAGCTCAAGGAGACTCACAACAAGGAAAAGCGCGACATCCTTCAATAGGTTCCTGATTCCGAAACGCACCACAGGGTTCTGCGCAGACAGACCGTTTATAAATCTTGAGAATGTTACGGCGATGCGAGATGCGAACGGATGGCGTATCAATCAGGGGCGTCCGGAGCCTATCGCGTGAATTTTCATCGAACGAAATCGTATGAGCCTACTTTGCAGAACTGCGCTTGTTTCTTGAACCCGCACAATAATGTGAAATCAGCGCGATTATCATTAGAACAATCCCGAGAACGGACGCCGTCAATCCTGTGCGGAAGCTCTGAGGTTCGTAGTTGAATTCTATGACGTGCTTCCCTGGTTCGAGTAGTACGCCGCGGATCATGCCGTACGCGCGATAGATCTCGGTCTCGATTCCATCCACTCGCGCGATCCAGCCCGGATAATACACTTCGCTCAGCGCGAGATATGCGCGTTCATCGCTATCTGCAATCAATCTTATGCGCGTGGGTGAGTACTCGAGCACGTCAACTGCGCTGAATCCAGGGGTTCCTATCAACGGAGGACCCTGTTCAACACAGATGCGATCCAAAGTCGTCATTTTCTCGAGACAGGCTAAAGAATCCTCCCTTGAACTGGTTTTTTCCGCGACGGTGAATAGCGCGGCTCGCGGAAGCGCATAAGGGTTGGTATAGATGAATACCGTCTTGCCGTTCTCGTCCACCGATCCGCCGTTTTCGAATCTTGGGTTACTTACGTTCTCATATGAGACGATGATCTTCGTGTTGAGGACATCGAGGAAAATTGGGGCGGTGATGTTATTAATGCCTCCGCGGATGCGGAGCGCGTTTGTCGGGCTTATATCCCGTACTCCGACCGCCCTGTTGGTAAAATCGAGGTACTCTTTGGTCAGGGATCCTTCATACCCCCCGATCAGCTGAAGTGAATGCCGCTGAGCCACGGTCTGTGACAGTCCTGCGAAGTTAAGTATGCGGAACGGTCCTTCGAGGCCCCCCAATCTTTCGCCCACTGCGGACTGGGGGAAAACAACTGATGCGGAGCTTACATAGTAGAGCGTTGAGCCGAACACGATGAGTTCAACGCAAACCAGGAGAAAAAACGAGCGGGCGACCACTTCTTGCCCGAACCATTTGAGCCCTTTCAACAACAGCAGATAGCAGAAAATGAAAACAGTGCCTGCGATTGCCACATCGATGAGTTGGTGAGTATAGACCCTTGGGAGCGTTTCCACGAGTCGGCCTATCACTGGACTCGCCACTTGAGCAGATTTTGCCGAAAGCGAGTTGAAAACATGAAGTTCCACGCTGCGAACCCTGTCCTCAAATATGATCATGACGAAAAGGAGGCCTGCCAATGACGCTCCAGCGATACCGCAAAGAAGACGCGCATAGTGGATCTGTTTGCGGGAGATCCTGCTCGCGTCACGCGTGAATGAATCAAGACCCGCTGCCGCAAAGAACGCTATTGAGAAGACGAAAAACCACATGAACCGCGCGGGAACCCTGAATGAACTCAAGAGAGGCAGATCGAACACTATTTCGGCGAACATCGGCAGATATTGCCCCAATGCAGAAAGGAACGATAGCAGCAGCACGAGCATGAAAAACAGGCGCTCCTTATTTCTGTTAAGGATGCCTACGCCCGCCAAAACAAGCGCGACAATTCCTGAGAAGACGCTGAGCTCGTGAAAATGCGCGTTCCCGACATAGCTTCCGTCTGCCGCGTTTCCGAATGCATGCGGAAAGAGGAAGTGCACCAGATACCAAGGTGGGAAAGATACCTGGAAGTTGAACTCCCGCGAATCATCAGCACCCGCCCGGGGAGAATGGGAAAGCAGTTCCAACTGGGGGATCAGCTGCACTCCGACAACAAGGAATGTCAACACCAGAGAAAACCCGCTGAAAAGGATGAATTTCGTGATGTTGACCCGTTTTCGATGCATGAATGTGCGGTACGCGCCATAAAACAGACAGAAATAGGCTTGAAGAAGGAAGAGCTGGGGGTGGCCTGCAAAGAAACTCAATCCAAGTACGCCCGCAAGCAGGAGTGAATTTATGGTGTTGGGATTCCTGATCTGTTTATCGATAAGTAATAGCAACCAGGGGAACAGGCTGATAAGCATGATTCCGGAGATGAAACCTCCTACGAAGATGTCGGCAAGCACCTTCCCGTTGAGCATCACGACCGTCGCGCCAAGGAGACACGCAAGCCTCCCGAATGCGTAGGATCTAAAGAGGGCATACGTCCCTATTCCAAGTATCGCCAGATGGATGAATATCAAATAGGTATAGGCGGAATTGAATGGGAAGAGCGTCGCCATAAGGAAGAGCGGATGGTACAGCGGACCTGCTAGATTCGCGGCGAACGGGTAGCCTGAATAGATATATGTGTTCCAGAGGGGAAATTCGCCTTTCTGAAAAGAGTCGCGGATGAATTCGTGATAGAACGCTATCTGCCGCACGCCATCGCTGGCGGGTTGTATCATACCATCCGGGTCAAACAACGCCCGGCTGAGCAGAAGCGCGGCCAATAAAACGAGAATTACAACGCACACAAAATCGGTTCTATGCGCCGCAGTGTACTTTGAAAAATCGTACATATGGTTCATAGCCACGGACGCCGCTCCGGTTATTAATACTTGTGACAGGATGGTTCATAGGAAAATTTATAAACTGCGCAAAAGCGTCCTCGCATATGACAAGAACGTTCTCATCAGAAAAAGAATTCCGTGATTGGAATGAATCGATGTTCATCAAGTACGACAACGAACATTGCGTGAACCATCCGAATCCGTTGCTGCGCTTCGTTGAACACCGGCGCATCCGCACACTGCTTCGTTTCTGCGCGATCAAGGATGGGGATAAGGTGCTTGAAGTGGGCTGTGGATCGGGGTACGTCCTGAACCTCATCAATCGGGGAGAACTGTACGGGATTGACATCTCCAAGACCGCGATCGAGTGGGCAAAGAGAAAATTAAGCGCAAAACCCAACGTGAAGCATCTCTCCGCCCAACCTGCGGAGCGCATGAAATTCGCGAATGATACTTTTGACGTCGTCTTTTGCTCGGAAGTGATCGAACACGTCCCGAACCCGCGAAAGCTCGCGGAGGAGATTTGTCGCGTGGTCAAACCGGGCGGACGAGTCGTGTTTACGTTTCCGAACGAGGGCACGATCAATTTCGCCAAGCAGACGGTTAAATGGTTGGGATTGTACAGGCTCATGTTGAAGGGGATTCCCGAACACATGGAAGATGAGTGGCATCTGAGCGAATTCAGCCTTCCGCTGTTCAAGAGGACTGTTGCGGGAGTGTTTCATATAAGACGGGTGAGAGCGATACCGTTCTTTTTCCTCCCCCTGAGATATGCGGCATTGTTGCGTCCCAATAAGTGATCCCCGCACCAGCCCTATGCGCTGACGTCAGCGTCAGCCGAGATTCATACGGCTGAGAAGCAGTTGGAGGCGGTGCCGCAGCGTGTGTTCTTTCAATACGCGTTCGTATCCCGCTTGTGCGATCTTGTTGCGTTCGTCATCCCGGTCCAGGTAATAATCGACGAGTTCCTTGAATTCATTCTCATCGTGATAGAGCACGATCTCTTTTCCTATGCGGAAATACTTCTCGGCGTCGCAAAACATGTCGGTCAACTGAAATGAGCGCGAAGCGGGAATCTCGAACGTGCGTGGATTGGGGCAGATGAAGCTCTTGCTCGGACCGTAGGGATTGAGAACGATCTTCGCATCGTTGAAGAGCTTGACCATCTCCGTTACCGGGACGTGCGGGAGCGATTTCTGGGCGAGCGCGGATGGTGCCTGATCCCATTTGGGGCCCGCTAGACGCAGGGACCGCGCGGCATAAGGCAGGAGAAGGTTGATCCGATTCGCATACGCGGTGCCGACAAAACAGAGATCCGCGGGGTATGGGCGTCTCTCAAGAGGTATCACCTCTTTATAGACGCCTTGGGGATCGGCCCCCGCAGGAAGATGGTACGAGTGGGGATTGATCTCTTTCAGGCGCGGGACATATTTCTCGTCGAACGAAAAGAAAGCGTCGTATTCTGAGATATTCTGTATACGGTTGAATGGCAGGATCTCCCCGAAAGGCTCATCGCAATCCCAATTCGCGGTCTTGATGTTCGCTTTTGATATTTTAGCGATGGTCCCCGGCAGGATGCTATCTCCCTTGTCGATGACGACGAGATCCGCCGGCCAGGAGGTCACGGCACGGACCAGAAGCGCATTGAGTGCCCGGTTTGTTGCACTGAGTTTATGCAGATACCATTTTCTGAATGAAAATGCACGAGTCTCGTGCCCGAGTCGCTCGAATGTGTTTTTGATCTGCCATCCGAAATCAGGGAATCGACACCCGTTGGCGCTCACTACGAAGATGCGCATGTCGTGAACCGTGACGGCCCGGTTTAAAAACATAGTGGTGTTGCGTCCATAACATTTAAAAGCCGCACAGAGGCGGTTTCGATAATGGGCTCTATCGTCACTTTTGAAGATTTGGAACGCATCGTGCCAGAACTGAGACGACAAGATAAAAAGATCGTGACGACGAACGGCGCATTCGATCTGTTGCACGTAGGACATGTGCGTGCATTGCAAGCGACAAAAAATCTTGGCGACGTGCTTATCGTGGGGGTGAACTCCGACTCGTCGGTCAAGAAATACAAGAGCGACAAACGGCCCGTTGTCGGCGAGCACGAGCGCGCAGAGCTGGTCGCGAGCCTAGGCTGCGTCGATTACGTCACCATATTCTCCGAGCCCGATCCACGAGCATTCCTGACGGTGGTCCGACCCGACATCCACGCGAAATCCGGAGATTATACCGCTGAGAAGATGATTGAGACTCCGGTCGTACGGGAGTATGGCGGCGAGGTCCGGATCATACCGTTCCAGCCAGGCTTCTCGACAACTGCGCTTATCGAACGCATCAAAGTTATCTATGGCTCGGATACCTGAGATCCCCTGGACAGGAATCAGGACGATCGCTCTCGCGAACTTCATCCCGGGAACTGTCGGGGACAGCCTTTACATCATTCCTGTCGCGCGGAGATTGAAGAAAGCCGCACCGCATGCGCGCATCATCCTCACCGGAACGAGCCAGACCCGCGAAGTCCTCGGCGATGAGCCCGCGATCGATGAATTCGTCGAGATCACTGAACTGGCGGATATCGGGAAACACCAGTCTCGACTGCGGAAAGGCATCGCAGTCCTGCGCGTGCTCTACCGGATGGTGCGGGAGTTGCGGAAGCGCAAACCCGATATGTGTTTTGTTGGAATCCCGAATTTCGCGCCGTACCATCTGGTTCCACTCTTCGCGGGCATTCCATTGCGTTTTGGCTTTAAATTTCCGGGAAGCGTGTTTAATTTCACCCTGACCGCCTCGATTCCGTTCAGGAACCCCATAACGACCGGAGACGTTAACGTACATCTTTCTGAAGCAAATCTCGATGTTTTGAAACTCGTAGGACTTCCTATTTCCGCTGCTGACATGATTCTTCGAAGGAATGTTAGTGACGCAGAACTACAAGGTGCGCATGAGGTTCTGGATGATATGGGAGTAAAGAAGCCCCTCATAGTTTTCCAGGCAGGGGCGAAGGGGAAGAATCGACAATGGCCTGCGGAACGATTTTCAAGCGTCGGGAAGGATCTCGTCCGAAGTTGCGGAGCGCACATCATTCTGGCGGGCAGCCCGGCAGAATGGTCTTTGTGCGAAAGAATAAGGCTTGACATTGGTGAAGGATGCACGAACCTGGCAGGGAAGGTACCATTCGGCACGCTCGCGGGACTGCTCAGCTGTTGCGACCTCGTTCTTGGTAACGACTCGGGACTGATGCATCTCGCAGCAAGCGTCGGAGCACAGACCGCCGTGCTCTTCGGAAGCCCGAACCCCAATCATTCACGCCCGCTCGGCGCCAAAAGAGCCATCATCATCGTCCCTCCGACCTGGAATCCCGGAGCATTGTTCGAGAACGAACCCACTGACCTGCCCTCGAAGTATCTTCTCGATATCGACACAGACATCGTCCTGATCGCCTGCCGTGACGCGCTCGCCGGTCGCATCCGTGACGGGTGGTATCAAAAGGCAGGGGCGAAGGGAATCCAGAGGACGAGTACATAACATTTTTATAGGGTTCAGTGGGGGATTCTATCATGAGCAAGCACGTCCTCGTGACCGGCGGCGCCGGATTCATAGGGAGTTTCATCGTCGACGAATTGCTGCGACGCGGCCACCGTGTCAGGATCCTCGACAATCTCGAACCTCAGGTGCACAAGGTTTTTGGTGGCGTCCCCCCTTACTTGAACAAGAAAGCAGAGCTTCTCGTTGGCGATGTGCGCGACCGCAACACAATCAAAGACGCACTCAATGATGTGGATATCGTATTTCACGAAGCAGGCATGGTCGGCGTGGGCCAGAGTCAGTACCAGATCCAACGCTACCTCGACGCGAATGTGATGGGCACAGCGCAATTGCTCGACGTCCTGGCCAATGAGAAACATGCCGTGAAGAAGATTCTCGTCGCGGGAAGCATCTCGGAATATGGTGAGGGAAGCTGCGCATGCCCCGAATGCGGCATCGTGAATCCGCCGCTGCGGCCCGAGGAGCAGTTGAAACGGAAGGATTGGGAACTTCACTGTCCGGAGTGCAACTCTACCCTCGCCCCCGTTGGAACGAAGGAGGATAAACTCCTTGACGTCAACAGCATCTATGCGATCTCCAAGCAGGCCCAGGAGCAGATGGTCCTGAATATCGGCAAGACGTACGGCATCCCTGCAGTCTCATTGCGCTACTGGAACACGTATGGCCCTCGCCAGAGCCTCGGCAACCCTTATACTGGCGTGTGCGCCATCTTCATGAGCCGCTTGAAAAACAATCAACCTCCAGTGATTTTCGAGGACGGGAAACAGCGCAGGGACTTCGTCAGTGTGCACGACATCGTCCAGGCAAACATGCTCGCGATGGAATCGGAAGCTGCGAACGGCCAGATATTCAATGTCGGAAGCGGACAGAACTACTCTATCCTCGAGATTGCCCAGACCCTTGCGAAGATGTACGGGAGAGCCATCTCGCCGCAGGTCACAGGTGATTTCAGGAAAGGCGACGTTAGGCACTGTTTCGCGGACATCAGCAAGATCAGGCAGAAACTGGGCTTCAAGCCCGGCGTGACCCTCGAAGCAGGCTTGAACGAACTGAAGGAGTGGGTTGACGGCGCTCCCGCCATCGATACGTTCGCGCAGGCGACATCCGAGATGAAACTGCGGAATATTGTCGTTTGAATTTCTCTTTCAAGGATGTTTCAAATCGATTCGTTCATGCCACGACGCGGAGCATTCGTAGAAGTTCCTTCAAACTGAGGATGCGGAACACCAGCACAAGTGCCGCGTACAACACCAGCGCCATTGCTGACAGAACGATGAGTTCTATGACGGGCGCGAATTGCAAGTAATGCCGCAGCCACAGCAAAGAAAATACTATTCCTGCCGCGATGAGCGAGATCTTCAGGAAATACGGCATCAGGAACTCTGGACCCGCGACACGACGGATGATGCGCATCGAAAGTAGGAACATGATGAGGGTCGTCGCCGTGGTCGCGACTGACGCTCCCAGGATGCCGAATCGGGGGATGAGCGCGAGATTCGCCGCGATCGCAAAAAGCACCCCTGCAAAAGAAACGCGGAAATACGCCTTCGACTGGCCAACGCCCAGTATCACATTCTGCGTCACTAGCAGGGCATTGCTGAATACCGCGCCACCTGCGAGAATGCTGATCGCAGGGGCGGCTCCCGCATAGTCAGAACCGAATAGGACCACGATGATTGTGTCCGCGAAAACTCCCAGCAACACCGAGAACGGGACAAGCACGACAAATAGGTATTTATAGAGCGTGGCGAGCCTTGAACCGAGGCGTTGCGGATCACGGAGATGCATTTCTGCGGAAACTGGCAGCAGCGTCGAGGAGAGCGCTTTCGGCAGGTATCGCAATAGTTGGGCGGTCGGCAGCGCGATGCTGTACAATGCGACCTCCTCAAGCGGCCTGAAATAGGTCAGCAGGGCGACATCTATGTATCCCAGCAAAGACGTGAGCAGGATCGTCAGAGTGACTGGCACGCCTTCTACGATGAGCTGACGCAATAAATGCCAGGTGATCGATGCACGGACGCTGAAATACGGGAAAATCCTGAGCATGAGGATGAAACACCAGACCGCGACCAGAGCAAACGAGGCTAGATAGGCCCACGCAGGGATCGACGGAGATGCGAAGAACGGAAGAAGGACCGCGCAGATGATGAGAACGAAAAGTGCTTGGAAGAGTTCGATAGTGCTATAATAAGTGAATTTCTGGTATGCTGTGAAGAAGACGCGGAATGTCGTGATTATTACGAAGAAAAACGATGCGGCCACCAGGATGAGCAGCAAGGAAGAAGCCATAGGATCCTTGAAATAACTGTCGACGAGGATGCGACGCAAGGCGAGGATGAGCACGGTGCCTATCAGGAAAATTACGAATTGGATGATGAAGAAGGACAACAGAACCTGTTTTATCCCCTCGAAATTGCGCGCCGAACGGTATTCTGTCACAAGCCTGATGAGCGCGGGGCCTATTCCGAAACTCTTGATCGAGTACACCATGTTGATGAATCCGAAGACCGCAAAGAATAGTCCTACCTCTGCTACGGAGAGTGTTCTCGCGAGAAGCAGACGGAACAAGTAACCGAGTCCGGCAGTCACCACACTCATGACAAGAAGTATAGTCGCTCCGCGTGCCAGAGTGCGCGCATAGGTTTGCACACGTGATATCGAAAAAGGCCTGCTTTTAAATGCTACGATTCCCTCGTACACCACGATCCGCATAACTCAGTTCGAACACG
>JACQNC010000012.1 GCA_016203225.1 Candidatus Woesearchaeota archaeon
CCACACTCATGACAAGAAGTATAGTCGCTCCGCGTGCCAGAGTGCGCGCATAGGTTTGCACACGTGATATCGAAAAAGGCCTGCTTTTAAATGCTACGATTCCCTCGTACACCACGATCCGCATAACTCAGTTCGAACACGCAACGGTCCGGAGTCGTCAAACGCACCAGAAGAATAGCCGCGAATTGTTGAAGGATCTTTTTGGACAGCAAGACTTAAAATCTTTTATGACAGCCCGTCATCCCGAAGATTTAAATACCGTCCGGCTCGACGATAATTATGCACGTCACACTCATCAACCCGAATATCTGCATGCAGAGAGGGGATTTCTTCGGCACTGGCATCCCGTACCTACCCATGTCGCTTGCGTGGGTGGCAGGTTACCTGCGGCAAAAGCATTCAGTAACCGTCATCGACGCGTTCGGCGAAAAGCCGATGCAAATGCGCACCGAAGGTAAGCTCCACGTGCAGGGATTGACAGTTCCCGAGATTCTCGCGCGAGTTCCTCAGGATACTGACATCATTTTTGTCTATGCCGCAAAGGTTGTTGCGTTCACGGTAACGAAAGCTATTGTCGCCGCGCTCAGGAAACAGTTCGAGATTCCCATTGTCATGCTCGAGAACACTCAATCGGTTGTCGCGTATTCACTCAAGACCGCAGGCAAGGAATTCCTGGATGCGGGCGCGGACTACTGCATAATCGGTGAGGCAGAGAACCGCGTGGACAAGCTTCTGGCAGCGATCGCGGCGAAGAAAGATCCCGACTTTGACGGCATCCTCTATCGCAAGAACGGCAAGGATGTCCTCATTGACAAGAAAGAATTCATCCAGAATCTCGATGAGCTCCCGTTTCCTGCATGGGACTTGTTCCCGCTCAAAAACTACTGGGCACTCGGATACGCGCACGGACCGATGCAGGGTAAATACGTTCCGCTCCTGACCTCGCGCGGCTGCCCATATGGCTGCAAGTATTGTGTCGTGCCCGCGACGAACGCACGTCGGTGGCGTTTCCGATCGCCCAAACATGTCGTGGACGAAATCGAACACTGGGTAAAAACGCTCGGCGTCACCGAATTCCATCTCGAAGATCTGAATCCCACGGTAAGGAAGGATAGGATTGTCGAGATCTGCCGGGAAATCCTCGCACGCGACCTGAAGATTTCGTGGAAAATCGTGGCTGGAACGAAAGTTGAGACGATGGACCGCGACACCGTCACTTGGATGGCGAAAGCGGGATGCACTTACGTCTCAATCTCGCCTGAAAGCGGCTCCCCTGCCGTGCTAAAACTCATGGACAAACCATTCAACCACGAACTCGCGCTTGACATGGTGCGGCACATGCACAAGCTCGGCATCACGACACAAGCGTGTTTTGTGCTGGGTTTTCCTGGCGAGACGCCTGAGGATCTGCAGCTCACGCGCAAATATGTCAATAAACTTGTCAAGGCGGGCATTGATGAGGTCGCGCTCTTCGTGATGACACCGATTCCAGGCTCGAACCAGTTCAACGCGTTAGATGGCTATGAGAACTACTCGCAGCTCACGTTCACACCCATCTGGCGCAAGGATTTCAAACGGCTGAGCTCGTTCAGGAACCGGCTCTATGCAGAATTCTACCTGCGGAAGCTGTTGTTCCATCCTGTGCGTCTTATCCGGCAGCCGTTTAATGTCCTGTTCAAGAACTTCGAGACAAAAACCGAGATGACCGCGTTCCGCACGCTCAAGCTGATGCGGATCATCGCAACGAGCTGAAATGGCAACTGAATATAATTCATACTATGCGTGGGTCAACGACAAGGTCATCGACACCGCCATCAACTACCGCCGGCCGTTCGAGCAGAAGTTCATCGTGCAAGCGTTGGAGCTCAAGCCCGGTATGAAATTGCTTGAAGTGGGCTGCAACAAGGGCAAGTTCCTCGGCAAACTCATAGCCACAGGCTTGCTGGATGCGCATGACGCATACGGCATCGACGTGAACGATGCGGGCATAACGTTCGCGAAGAAACACGCGAAGGGGCACTACGACCTGATGGATGCGACGAAGCTCGCGTTCTCGGATGGGATGTTCGACCGTGCGATGATGGTCCATGTTCTCGAGCACATTCCCGAATACAAGGCGACGCTGCGTGAGCTCAACCGCGTGCTGAAACCGGGAGGGCTGCTCATCATCACGGTCCCTCTGGACATCTTCCGCCCCTACATCTTCAAGGTCACGGGGGCTGCCTGCCGGCTGTTGGGATTGCACCGCAAAAAACTCGACACGCGCAAGTTCCTGCACCAGGTTGCGCATTATCTGATGAACAATCCGCACGTGCACGTGTTCAGGATCAAGCAGTTGCTCGCAGACTTCAAGGATGCGGGCTTCACGGCGATTGACGTGCTTCCTGTTTGTTACGTTCCCGTCATCCCCTTGACACGGCCCAAACCCGAAAACGTCAAGCGCCTGCCCTGCACGCATGACCTACTTAGCTACAGCGCGACGTTCGTTCTGCGCAAATAGTCAAGTTTAAATAGCATCACCGAACTTCCCTCATTGGGGCGATATGAAACAATCTGCGGTTTTGTCTATCATCATCCCAGCCTACAACGAGCAGGCAACCATTGCAGTGCTTCTCCAGAAGGTGATTGATTCACGGCTTGATCCTGCCAAAGCCTCGAAGCAAATAATCGTGGTGGATGATGGCAGCAAGGACAATACTGCAAAAGAAGTCACCCGAGTCATGAAGGCGAACAGACAGGTGCCTATCAAGCTCATCCGCAAGCCGAACGGAGGCAAGGGCAGCGCGATTCGCGTTGGAATTCAACACGCAACAGGCGACATCATACTCATCCAGGATGCGGATTTGGAATATGATCCTGACGACTATGCTGGGCTTATCGAGCCGATTCTCCGGGGTCACGCGAAAGTTGTCTACGGCTCGCGGTACTTTCTTAAGGAACAGCGCAAGGATGTATGGAGCAAGCACCAAAGAAAGCATGGCGGTGTCAGTTATCTCTCATTTGTCCTGGGTGGACGACTGATTACTTGGGCAACAAATCTGTTATATGGAACAAAGCTCACTGACGAACCCACCTGTTACAAGGTGTTCCACGCCGATGTATTAAAGAATATGAAACTTAACTGTACCGGTTTTGAATTCTGCCCAGAAGTAACTGCAAAGGTTGCGCGCAGAGGTATTCGCATCGTTGAAATTCCTATTGCATTCTATCCGCGCACCGTTGCTGATGGTAAAAAAATAAAGTGGTCGGACGGTCTTGAAGGCATTTGGACGC
Source organism: Candidatus Woesearchaeota archaeon (assembly GCA_016203225.1). Lineage (GTDB taxonomy): Archaea > Nanobdellota > Nanobdellia > Woesearchaeales > ARS49 > DSQK01. Next base: position 3,274 of record JACQNC010000012.1, read on the forward strand.
TCCTCAGATACCGATTCTCGAACTAATATGGACACGCGCCTCGTTTTGATCTATGCCGCAATTGGCATTTTACTCATCATGCAGGCATTCACTCAGCCTTTTGTTGATTATCCGGTTGAATTGATGGATAACTTTCTCATCTCAGAAGGATTTACGCCATACGTTGACTTCTTTGAACACCACCCGCTATTCCAGAATTTCCTGCTCGCGCCAGTATTCTGGACAGGAAACTTTACTCTGGCGTTTCTCATCTATCATTTGCTTGGACTTGCGGGCGTGGCGCTGACAGCATGGCTCGTGTACCGCATCGCGTGCCGGAACGGATTCCGTAACCCGCACAGCGCATCACTTTTCTTTCTAGTTGGTTACACGGGGCTTATCGTGCCCTTTCTTAGGTATGAATTCTGGTCGATGCTGTTCCTTCTGGGATTCTTCGCGTTCTCGCATCCGTTCATTCGTGGATTGTCACTAGCATTGCTTGGAGCAACGAGTCCTATCGTGTTTTTTGCAACAGGAGCCATGGCTGCAGTCTATTATGTAACGACGTTCCTGCATGACCGCAAAGCGGCGCTAATTGCGTTTGGCGGCAGCCTGACGGGCGTAATATTCTGGCTCGCTTTACATCGCGACATTCCACTCTCCGCGATATATTACGCTGTCGTCACATTCAACAATACCGTAGGGCATCTCTATGCTGTCCCCTGGCAGGAAGTGACTTTCTTCACATTCGTTTTTGTCCTCCCCATACTTGCTCTTGCGCTGCTGCCTATGCTGCGCGCCGCTCAGGCCCGAAAGGATCTCGCTGTGCTGGGGCTCGTGTTCATGACAGTATTCATTCTCCAAATTATCACCATGAACTTTGTGTACGGACCATTCAGCAGGATTAAGCTGCCCGCACCAATTCCTATCCTCGTGCTGGCCATCATATTTTTGGCAACATACCGCACAAAGTTCGCACGTACACTCATCATCGGACAATTGCTCCTTACGTTGTTCGTGAGCACTCCTTCCTTCGCACTACCTGAGTTGGATATGGCACAGGCAATCAATACTCTTGACCGCTGTGTTGCGCCGAACGCGCGCATCATGCTAAATGAGGACCCGAGCACGAAATTATACGTGCCACTGTTCCGCCAGCCAAATGAGTATTATTGGTTCCTTCACAGATACTATAGCGCAGCAGGCATCACTTATGTTCCGCCAACATTCGAGGAACCGCTCTCGCTCTGCGGTAACACGCTTGAGAAGCGCGCATGGACGTGCACGAGTGAAGAATTGGCTACGTTGCAGGAAGAGTGCGACGCGCTCTTAGTGCCGAACTCAGCATGGCAGGAAACGCGAGCGTTCATCACCGGACGGAGGATTGCGACACGAGAACTTTTTATATAAGACTGTACGCAATCTTTATAAACAAACTCGCGAGGGTATCTAAACTGGGGAGTGGTGAAGAGAAATATGCGACAATCGCTGGAATACATTCCGTGCAATCTCTGTGGTGCAAAGGACACGCGCGTCATCTATCCTGCACGCTATGATTTAGAACGCGTTCCCGAATTGGCGGTTAAGTTCAAGAGTTCAGGCGATGAGCGCTTGATCGACCGCGTTGTGCAGTGCCGCACCTGCGATTTGCGGTATGTAAGTCCGCGGTTGAACATTGATTCTATTGTAAAGGGCTATAGTGAGGGTTCTGATGAGACGTTCATCAGCCAGGCGCGCGGACGGGAACGCACATTCGCGCGACAGCTAAAGATAATCTCGAAATTCACCGCACCCGGCAGGATTCTCGACATCGGTACGGCTGGCGGAAGTCTCCTAGCAGTCGCAAAACCGATGGGTTGGAAAGTCGAAGGCATCGAGCCAAACAAGTGGCTATGCAATTGGGGCAAAGAACATTACGGCATCACGATCAAGCCAGGCATTCTTGAGGACTACAAGTTCCCAAACAACTCGTTTGACCTCATCACACTCATGGATGTGCTTGAACACACCGGCGATCCGAAAAAAGTGCTAGAGGAATGCAATCGTATCCTCAAGCCCGGAGGCCTCATTGCTATCAACGTTCCCGACAGTGATAGCTGGCTCCACAGAGTCATGGGCCGTCGCTGGGTATTCTATCTGAGCGTGCATCTGTATTATTTCAACCACAAGACAATGAATGCAATGCTCCGCCACACTGGTTTCAAACCGTTGACGAGCAGGCCGCACTTCCAGTTGCTCGAATTCGGCTATCTTCTCTTCCGTCTTGGAGCGTACAGTAAACTCATCTCCAACGTCGGTATAAAGGTCGCGCGACTGCTCCACATTGATCGTTTGCTCATTCCGTATTGGCTGGGCCAGACGCTCTTTGTCGCTCGCAAGGTCGCATGACTCGCACGGTCATTCTCGGAGCGGGCATTTCTGGGTTGTACACAGGGTTCAGACTCGCAGAAAAAGGCGGGCAACGAGTGACGCTCGTCGAGAAGACATCCACCGTCGGCGGGATGGCCAAGGCGCTGCCGTACAAATGTTACTGGCTCGATTTCGGCCCACACAAAATCTACTCGGTACTGCCCGGCATCCTCGACGAGTACCAGCGTATCATGAACAACCGGCTCATCACGGTGACCAAGCACAACAGCATATTTCTCGAAGGCAAACGTATCACGTTCCCCATCAGCCCGCTCAAAGCGCCGTTCCAGATAAATCCCATCAGCATCATGAAGTGTGGATTCAGCTTCATCACCGCAAAAATCAAGCAAGCGATCGCACCGCGACCCATCAAGACCTATGAGGACTATTTCCTCGCGGGGTTCGGTCAGGCGAGCTACAAGCTGCTGTTCCGCGACCTCGCGCTGAAGGTCTGGGGCGACCCGAAGACGCTCACCGAGGAGCTAGCGCGCAAGCGCGTGCCCGTGCCCAACCTGCTCGAACTCATCACAGGGATATTCCGCCGCAAGCCGACGATGAGCGCCAAGACCTTCCTCTATCCGCCGGGCGGCTTCCGGGAGGTCGCCGAGACGCTGAAGAGGAAGATTGAGGGTTTCGATGGCAGCGTATCTCTGGACTCGCAACCGACGGGTATCACGATCAAGGACGGCAAGGTCAACGAGATCCGGTACGAGACTGAAGGAAAGAAGCACACTGTCAAGAATCCTGATTTTGTCGTCAGCACCATCCACGTCCTCGATCTCCTCAACCTCATCACGCCACGCCCGCCGGAAGCGGTGATCGCCGCCGCGAACCGGCTGCGCTGGCGTGGGCTCGTGCTCGTGTTCCTCTTCTTCGACCGGCCGAACGTGCTCGGCGAGAACTGGACGTTCTTCCCCGAGCGCAGATACATCTTCAACCGGCTCAGCGAGCCCACGTCGCAGAGTCCCGAGGTCGCGCCGAAAGGAAAGACCTATGTCATCGCGGAGGTCACGCTCGACCCGACGGACCCCTTGTTCGAGGATGATGCTGCCGTAACTAAACGCGTCATCGAGGATCTCGCTAAGGCGGGCATTTGCCGGCCGAATGATATCAAGGAGACGCTTGTCAAGAAGGCGCGACGAATCTACCCGGTATACGACGTCGACTACAGGGAGAACCTCGTTAAAGTGCTCAAATGGCTTGACTGTATCCAGAACATGTTCAGCATCGGCAGACCCGGATTGTTCAACTACAACAACACCGACCACTGCATCGACACAGGAATGAAACTCGCGGACACGATTCTAGCGGGTGGAAAGATGAAAGACTGGATAGAAGTCAGGAAGTCTTTCAACGCGTACAGCATTATTGACTGATACGAATTACTAAAAATGGTTTCGATAAAGTTGCAGACCATTCATCTGCGACGAATTCAGGTCCAGGGAAAGGTTTATAAAGGGGCCTAGTGAAGCGTTGCTTGGACGGCCAGAGGAGCCGGGTTCCACCCGTTCCCATTCGAACACGGCAGTTAAACCGGCCTCCGTATTGGGTTGTACTGCGATACGCGGGAACCCCGATAAGCTGTCCACCTTTTCTTTTCGATTCGTAAGCTTTAAATTGCCCGTTCAGGCGATGCGCATCATGCCCGGCACTCTTTTCGATCGGACGGCATATTGCGCATTCGCCCTTGCGACGAAGACTCTGGATTATTTCGGCAAGGCGGATAAGAACGGCACGCTGTTCCAGCAGAAAAGGAAGTACCTGTTACGCATCATTCCCACCGCCAAAGCGCTCTCCGAGATCGCAGCGGTCGCGCATGTGCTGTATCATCCCATGAAACGCGATGAGGATGTGCAGAGCATCAAGAACCATTTACGTTCATTGCTCGCCGAGGGCAGGAGACGTAAACTGCAGGAGCACGAAACCTTCAAATGGGCGGAACGATTGCTCGCGGATGGCTACGCCCCTTCTCTTAAGGACGGCTCTGAAATGCCCTGGGCGCCTAAGATCGACCGCATGAAGACGTACCGTTCATTCGCAAAGGAGCGCACCACCGTACGCGACGTCCTTCCACGGAAGTTCGATCGTGCAATCATCCACGACCTCATCGAAATCGCTGTCGAGGCACCAAGCAGCTGCAACAAACAAGGGCTTAGATTCATCATATATGACGATCCTGCGCTCATCGAGAAGATCGCGGCAATAAAACGTCAGGCTTTCCTGAAGAAATTCCCGTATATCCTGGCATGCTGCTTCGATAAGGAAGCGTACATGGGAACAGATATCGCGATGACCCCTTACCTTGACGCGGGCGGAGCGCTCGTGAACCTCGCCAACGCGGCCACCGCGCTCGGGCTAGGCGCATGCTGGTGCAATTTCTCGATCAAGAACGCTGGCGCATACAGACACCATCTATTCCGCCAAGCGGTCGATCTGCCGAAGAATCTCATCCCCGTCTCGTTCGTCGCGTTGGGGATCCCCGGCAAAGTGCTTCCGAAACCGCCCCGTGAACCTGCCAGGTTCTACCTACCCTATGAAAAAACATGACTCAGGCGCGGAACTCGATGCGCTCATCAGACACACTTGCGTCCGCATTCGTTCAGCTGCCGGGCGGAATGGGCTCGTGCGCAAGATATACTTCCTGGACAAAAGAAGATGGTACGAACAGTACAAGCCCGACGATTTCGGCGATCATATGCCTTTCCTGTCCGTCGCGGAAGGCAACACCACGTTCGCACAGGGACAGTGGACGCTTTGGAAGCAACGTATGGTCGATGGAATCCCCCGTCCGAAACACGTCATCGCTCTGCCACCGATGCTCTATGCGAACGCCGTAGATGATATGTTACAGGGCATGAGCGTCCTCCACGAGTGGTTCGGCAAGACCTGGCTCGAGGATGGACTGGCACTGGCACGGAACGCACAGCACGCGTTCCAGATGCGCTCAGGAGTGTTTGCGACGGTATCTATCCCGACCATACATGTGCCGTTGCCTGAAGGCTGCGCGCCCATACGTCCTGCGATATCCGGACTCAGGTTCTTCGCGAACGCCCCCACGAACGGACTGTTGGCGGCATCGCTGCTGCAATTCGGGTCGTTGGCCGGAGACGACGGTCTCCTCCAAGCAGGCACGCGATGCCTCAATCGCTGGATTGGAACCCGCATGTTCGTCAATCACGGACTCTTTCCATACCGGCTCCTGCCCGGAGAGTCCTCTGACACCAATCTCATGAAAGCTAACTCGAATTTCGCGCATGCCCTCCTTGACACTATGGAAACGGGTGACGGACGCTACCGCGAGGCGATGCAGCGACTCGTTCTCGCGTTGCGCGGGACGTTCAGGAGCGATCTCGGCTGCTCGAACGAACCCAGAGGAGTGAAAGTCTCATTGATGGCCACGCAGGCATACTGCACGATCCTCTGGAGGATGTCACGGCTCGGATATCCCGAACTACGAGATGAGGCGGAATCAATTGCCTGGAATGTCGCGAACGCTGCATTCGGCGACACCCCGACATCTCTATGGAGAGATGCCGCGTTCGAGGATGATGCGGTGGGCGATTTCCTCAATCTGCTTATGCTTATGGATGAGAAACGCAAGAACAGGGAGATTATCGGGAAGGCACACCGTTATCTTGTCGACAATTTCTATCTGGGTGATGGTCTCTGGCAGGACTATCGCGATCCGCGTATGCAGCGCACCGCACACTCGAAATTCCTGGGAGGGGTGTTGAAACATCTGCTCGGCTATCGTGCGTACTTGAGGGGCGAAGACATCTCTCATGGACGATGGTCACGCCTGCTCGAGGATCGTTAGTACCTTTCACGCAGCGACAATGGACTTCAAGAAGATAGTATATCTGTCCGAATAGTATTTAAAGCACTATGGGTCGGGACACCCTGTGAAAAAACAGATACGGCGCGTGCTGGCATTTTATTCTTTTCTTGTGAGAAACAACGGCCTGAACAGAGACACGGTTCTTGCGCTCTTTTTCTGGACAGTTCTGCAGGTTCAAAAACGATTCCGTCTTTTCATGTCGTTCCGCGAACGCATTAAACCTGGTGTGCACCTGCGACTACGCGTCCAGGGGTTCATCATCAATTGCCGCACAGGCCATGCAGGATTGGTCGAGGAGCTGTTTCTAAAACGCAGGTTTGATATCCCCTCGGGAGACATCGTTGATTGCGGGGCGAACATTGGCCTTTTTGCATTATCGGTCTCGAGAAAGGCCAGAGGCAAGATTTTCTGTATTGAGCCCGATCCGGCCAACATCGCATTGTTGCGGAAGAATCTTGAGCAGAACCATGTGCCTGCTACCGTTCTTCCCGTTGCTGCCGGGGAAATGCCCGGAGAGCTACGGTTTGTGAGCACAAAGAACGCGGTCGGAAGTCATGTCATGCAGGAGCACGAGAGGCTGAAAGAGAATGAACGCATCGTGAAAGTTCGCGTCGAACCGCTCGACAGGATCATATCTCAGCAGAAGATCGATCCTGCATTTATCAAGATCGATGTGGAAGGATATGAGATGGAAACGCTCGCTGGACTGAAACAGACCCTTAAAAGATACCATCCTCTCCTGCTTATTGAAGTGCATCAAGAAAGATTCTATGAACAAATCCACAGTTTCCTCGCTGCGTTTCAATACAGACAATTCAAACGGGCTTACGGCGATTCAATCATTTGCTCATAGTGGAGAATTCCAGGACTACTTTCCCCTCCTTAGGGTCTATCTCCCTCACCAGTCTATGCCCTTTCAATCTCTCTTGCATTTCCTGCAATGAATGGTGTTTCATCTGCACTTGCAGTTCATCGAGGATCGCTTTTATCTGTTGATAATTCTCGTACATGAACTCTCCTTTCTTTTGCGCTTCGTCGGCGTTCGCTTCGAGCTTCGCCGCGTTCTGCTCCTGCATGCTGATAACGACGCGGACTTTCTCTGCGCGCTTGTCCTTGGAAGGCTTGGGCATCTGCTGGACCTGCGCGAGGAACAGCCTGTCGAGCCCTTCGCTCAGCGTTTTGAGCGGCAAGAGCGTCGCTTTCTCATACAAGCGCATCGGGAATGCGATGACTTCGACAGGTTGGTCATTCTGGACTACCAACAACGGTTGAGACTTGCGCTTGGCGAGGTTCTGCCATGCGACGAACAGTTTCTCTGCCTGGTCGGGAGTTACATCTTTCGCGCGCGGTTCGACGCCTGCTAGAAGGCAGAGCTCGTTCGCGAACAAGCCACCGAGGCTGAGGTCGACCGCGAGCGTCGTGGAAACGTTCTCGCGCGTGCCGGACTCGAGCTTCGCACGGAACTCGTCAATGGTGCTGGCCTGGGCGCGTTCAGGTACTTGGTAGGACGCGCCGGGCTTGACGACGCGGTCCTTGAAGACCATCTGTTCGAGGCAGCTGAGGATCGTTCCGTCGGGCTCGCAGACGAGCAGGTTGCCTTTCCCGAAAAGTTCGAGATAGATCAGGAACGCGGATTCCTTGCTCGCGAGAGAGAACTTCACTACACGTTCGGCGCCGGCTTGTTCAATGGCGGTGATGCTGGTGCCTTCGAGATACTTGCGCATATAACCGCAGAATCCTGAGAGTTTCGCTGGCATCTCTTCCTTTAAGGATGTGAGATAGAGGTATTTCGGGAGGTCTATGCGCAGCAGGCGTTTCTCCTCACCAGATCTCCTAATCACCAGGACGAACGTGCGTGGCTCTGGCTGGTAGATGCGCTCGATGCGCGAACCGACTACGCTCTGTAGCTCAACTACAAGATGCTTTAGCTCCAGCACGGACACCTCGTTTTTCATGGAGAAACCGACGCGCAGGGCGTTTATAAACTTTAGCTGCCGACGCCGACTAGCGTAGCGCCGGCGATGATGAGTAGAATGCCCGCCCATTTGAACGCGGTCATGCGTTCTTTCAGCATCCAGACGCTCAATAGGCTCACCCAAACATATGATGTTGAGACCAATGGATAAATGACTGACAGGTCTGCGCCGCGGAGCGCGAAAACGTATATGACGAAGCTCGCAGCATAGAATCCTATTCCGAGCACGAGCTGCAGGTTGCCTATTGTCGCGCGTAGGAACGGCGCTATCCCTGTGAACGCGTCTCTGTCGAGCCTCGTAGTGGCTTTCTTGAGGAATATCGGCCCCCATGACCCTATCAGTGTCGCGACAATAACGAGTCCGATGGCCCCGAGTCGGGTTATCATGCTACCCCTGCGTGCTCGATACCGGTATGGCGTTTTCCGCCGAACCCGACAAATGTGATGCCTAGCACGATTGTGAATATGCCTATCCAGCGCAGAAGGTGAACTGATTCGCCGAGATAGAAGTGCGCGATGAGCGCGACCCACACATAACTGGTAGCGATGACGGGATAGAGCACAGAGACTTCGCCGCCCTTGAACGCGAGTATCATGATTCCTGAGCCGATTGCGTAGATTGCGATGCCGATCAGCAACGGCCAATTCGTGAAAATGTCAGGGAACCGTGCTGTCGCGGTCTTGAGGAAGAACTGCGCTGTCGTGGTTAGGAGCGTCGTAAGGAGTACCAATCCGAACGCCCACGCTTTCGTGACGCTGGTCATTCATTCCTCTGTTAGAAGGTTGACGATTGCAGCGTACGCCGGACGCGTGATGAGCACGCCTGCCGTGATGGCGAGGATGCTCGTGACCGCGAAGCCCTTCAAGAGTCCTGCGCCGAAGAACCAGAGCGCGACCATGGCGACCATGTTCGTGAAGTAAGCCGCGAACACCACACCGAAGGCGCGCTTGATGCGTTCCTTCCAGCTCGTGGAACCTTGGGCTTCCTTGCGGAATGCTTCGTCGGTGATGATGATCTGGTCGTTTACGCCCGTTCCGATCGCGATGATGATGCCTGCTATGCTCGCGAGGTCGAGATTCCAGCGGATTACTGCTGCGATTCCGAGCACGATGGTGACCTCGAACACGGCCGTGAGGATGATGGGGATGGCGACGCGCAGCTTGCGGTAGACGATCGTCAAAACGATCGCGACCGCTGCCGCGGATATCAATGCCAGCAGGATGGCGTTGTTGATGAACGCCTTGCCGAGCACAGGCGATATCGTGTCGATCTTGACCACGTCGAGCTTCACAGGCAAGCTTCCTGTTATGAGGACTGTTTGCAGGGTTTTCATCTCAGTGAACGTGTTCGTCAGGGCTTCCTGCTGGCTTATGCCTGAGCCTGAGCCGGTGATAGAGATGTCCGTGACCGCCCTGCCTTTTAGGTCTGCGGCGATGTTCAATGATCTGACAAGCTCGTCATCGAGGTACAGGTTGAGCGGTTCTGCCAGATAGCGGTCCTGGCCTGTACCGGTTACATCAAGAGTGCGCGTGGCTTCTGCCTGGCGCTCGGCTGCCTCTGGGCTGAGGGCGATGCTGAACCTGAATCCGCATGACCATCCTCCGGATACTTGGCCGCAGCCTCGGTTGGGGTCTATGCCTGAGCATTCTGCTGTGCGGCATACATATGTGATGTCGTTGCTACCACCCTTGAACACGGTGGCCTCGCCCACCTTTGCCTCGAACTTCCCTTGCTGTTTGACGAGGTCCGAGACCTCTTGTGCGGTGGCGCCTGCAATCTCGATGAGGATGAGCTTGCCTTCTTCGCCTGCGAACGCGCCACCCACTGTCGTGATGACGACGTCGCTGAGTCCGAACACGTTCAGGCGCTGGCTAAGGCTGTCGACAAGCAGGCCCATCGTCTCGTCGGACACTTGCTCGGCAGGTTTGAGGATGACTCGCGTGCCTCCTTGCAGGTCGAGACCTTTGCGCAGGTTCGTCACTGGCGCCTCATCCACTGTCAATCCGATATATTTCGGACCGAGGATCTCCTGCAGCGTCTTGGACACGTCGATGGTCTTATTGATGGTCTTGTTGACGAGCAGCGTCGTCCCGTTGATGGTTTCGTTGACCTGGATTATCTCCTGCACAATCCGAGGTTCGGTCTCGTTCAGAGTGATGACCCTTATCTCGGGCTGGATTTTTACCTGGTAGACTCTCTTATTCGTCTTTACCTGCAGCGTCTGGTTAACGCGCACATTCTCTAGCGCCGCGTAATAGTCGGCGACCGAATGGAGCGGTTGGTTGTTGATGGTTAGCACGCGTTCTTTGCTCAAAGGTTGCGCGGTCGGCTTCGGGTTCTCGATGCCCGCCAGCGAAGCCGAACTGTTCCGCTCGACAGACTTGATTACGACGCCATCAGCCCACGGCTGCGGACTGATCGCGACAAGGCTTAGTATTATTGCGATGACAAGCATGATGACCCGCCAATTGGTCAGGATGCGTTTGAATTTACCCATGATGAGCCTCGGTTGATTTGCGTTCCTTGCGCTCCAAATAGAAGCGCAGGATGCCGACGTTTTGGATCCACGTGTTGACCAGGTCGAACAGGAGTCCGATCGTTAGGATGAGCATTATCTGTTTTATGACGTCGCTGTCGCTGAATACGTATGCGATGCTGGTGGTGATTAGCGCCGTGAGCGTCATAGTGATGCCTGTCTTCATGGCGCTGTATATGCGATCCATGAGCGCACCTTCTTTGCGCTGCAAGGCGCGGCTCGTGAGCAGTATATCGGTGTCGACACTGTAACCGATGAGCATGAGGAACGCCGCGATGCCTGCCGTGCTGATCTTGATCTCTAGCATCGACGCTATCGCGAGGGTCTCTAGCACGGTGCTGATGACGGCGAGGACCACATACAGACTGGGAAGCAGGTTGCGGAAAGTGATGAATACAACGATGGCCATCATCACGAAGGCCGCGATGAGCGCGAGTATGGTCTGTCGGAAAAAACTCTCGCCAAGGCTCGAGCCGATGCTTTCCTTGCTATAATCTCCTGCGACTACCACGACGCCTTCGTCCGCGAGCGCGGCGACCAATGCTGCCTCTTCTACGTCCGAAGCTTCGATGATGATACCGCTGAGCGTGCCGAGCTCGCTGATGCCGCGCACAGTGATGTCTGATTCAGGCAGACGTTGCGAAAGGCTGTTCTGGAGCGCTTCGAGATCGACCGGCGTGCCGATAGGGATGGTGTACGTGTCGCCGCCCTTGAGCGAGACCCCTTTCTGGAAGTACTCTCCTGTAGCGAGCTTGCTGTACGCGAGCATGCCGAGGGCCGCTGGGATGAGGAGCAGCGTGATTAGGAGCAACGCCTTGTACTTCGTCTCATAGAATCGTTTGATGCTGCTCAACAACCCCATGGACCGAAAAACCTGAGGGCTCTATATAAAGCTTATTGGTGGGAAGAAAGCGCCTGTTCTACCGGAGGAAGCTTGCACGACGCCCGCACAAAGCCCGCGAACGCGGGGTTCGGGCGCTCCAACCTGCTCGTGAGTTCATTGTGCGCTTGCGTGGCGAAGAAGAACGGGTGGTTTGGGAGCTCGATGAATTCTACTATCCTTCCGTTCTGGGATGTGGCTCCGAAAACGAGTCCGGCCGCCTGCAGGTGCGCGTGGTACTCGGGATTGACTTCGTACCTGTGCCTGTGGCGTTCCCAGCACTCTGTAGTTTGGTAGAGCGCGGCGGCCATCGTGCCTGGCTTGATGTCGTTCTTGCTCGCGCCCAGCCGCATCGTGCCGCCTTTGCTGTAGACCTCGCGCTGCTCGGGAAGGATGTCGATGACTGGGTGAGGCGTCGCAGGGTTGATCTCTGTCGTGTTCGCGTCGGGCAGCCGGCACACGCTTCGCGCGAAGTCTATGACTGCCAGCTGGAGTCCGTAGCAGATACCGAGGAACGGCACATTGTTCTCGCGCGCGTGCTTGATGACAGCTATCTTACCTTCCACGCCTCTGCCCCCGAACCCGCCGGGCACGAGCACGCCGTCTGCCCCAGCCAATGCAGCGGCCGGCGTGAGCTTGCCGTCATCGATGTCAGTTGTCTCGATCCAGCGCAGATGGACTTTGGCTGCGATTTGCGCGCCCGCGTGCGTGAGTGCCTCGATGACGCTGGCGTAGCTGTCGCGGAGCTCGGTGTATTTCCCGCAAATAGCAATCGTGCACTCGCGTTGGGGTGTGCGGATGTTGTTGACAAGAACTTCCCAGGAAGCGAGATCCTGGCCTGAGGGTAGCTGAAGCCTACGCTGCAGGAGATCCAGGAGCCCTTCTTGGCGGAACATCAGTGGGATCTCGTAGATGTCGTCGATGTCGGGTGCGCTGATTATCTGTTCGGGTTCGAGGTCGCATAACAGCGCAAGCTTGTCTTTCAGTTTCTTCGACAGAGGCAAGCGTGATCTGCAGAGGATGGCGTCGGGAGTGATGCCTTTCTCGCGGAGCAGCGCGATGTCTCGCTGGGCCGGTTTCGTCTTGGGTTCGCCTACGCTGTCGAGGAACGGGACGTACGTCAGGTGGACGTAGCAGACATTGTCCGAACCGACTATCTTTTTTAGCTGTCGCGCTGCCTCGATGTACCATGCGTTCTCGATATCGCCGACGGTGCCGCCGATCTCGATCATCATCACGTCCGGTTTCTCCTCGTCGAGGGTTCGTTTCCACCATGCCTTGACCTCGTTGGTGATGTGTGGGAATATCTGGATGGTCTTGCCAAGGAAGTCGCCTTTGCGTTCGCGCGCGATGACGCTGTTGAATATCTTGCCCGAGGTGAGGTTCCAGGAGAACTTGCAGTCGATGTCGAGGAAGCGCTCGTAATGGCCGAAGTCCATGTCGACCTCGCCGCCGTCATGTAGGACGAAGACCTCGCCGTGCTCGACTGGGTTCATCGTTCCGGGATCGACGTTCAGGTAGCCGTCGCACTTGACCGTCACGATCTTGCCCACGCCCTTGATTAACCGGCCGATGGCGGCCGTCGCGGTGCCTTTTCCTAATCCTGAGAGAACTCCGCCCGTGACTATGATGAACTTGGTGTGGTGCACATTTGCGAAACAGTCTGGCGACTTTTAAGGATTGTTGTTGCAGAAACTAATAGATCAATCCGAACAGCGCAGAGAACACCTTGAACCCGTCGAATCCGGGCAAGGGCAGCATGTTGAATATGAACAGGAACCCGTTGATCTTGCGCGTGAAAAGCCAGAGGATGAACGCTCGCTTGCTGAGATGTTTCTGTTTCATCATCCGGACTGAAAGGAGGTACAACAATCCATTTACTCCCGGACCGGCGAACGCGGTGAGCCCGAGCGGCAGCAACGGCAGCGCTGCCGGGATGCTCACATAGCCTGGCACGAAGAAGATGACCGGGCTGCGGAGGAGCTTGAGCACGATACCGACCAGCAGGAAAAGGTAGGCCGCGTGGAATGTCGCCTCGGCGCCGAACGCGATGGCGGTGAACTTGTGCCCGAGCTCATGCAGGATCAGTGCCGGCGCGGTTACGAGGCACGCCCAACCGAGCGCGCGCCACTGGAACGACATGACGCGCGGAATTTTGAACAGATCCATGAAGATGTAGCCGACCGCGAGCGTCATGACTGCGATGTCGAGGACTTCGCGGGGCGACAAGAACATGGGTCGAGATGGTCGTCGGCAGTATTAATTGCTTTCGGCCAAAGATTATTATAGCGGGATGGACGCGGGCACAAAAACACGAAGGAGTTGGTTTGTTTGGCAGCGAAGAAAGGAGACACAGTCAAGGTCGAATACACCGGCACGCTCGACAACGGCGCGCAGTTCGACACGAGCGTCGGCAAGGAGCCGATCACGTTCAAGCTCGGTTCCGGTGAGGTCATCCCCGGGTTCGAGAATGCGCTCGAGGGCATGAGCGTCGGTCAGGAGAAGACTGTCGATATCGTCCCCGAGCAGGCCTATGGTCCGCATCATGCTCAGCTCGTGCAGGAAGTGCCGAAGGACAAGTTCCCCCCGAACGTGGAGCTGAAGAAAGGCATCATCATCACGCTCAAGGCTCCGACCGGCCAGACATTGATGGCGAAGGTCGCCGACCTGAAGGGCGAGAAGGTCACGCTCGACCTCAACCATCCCCTCGCTGGCCAGACGCTGCACTTCAAGGTCAAATTGGTAGGCATTCTTTGATGGACCTGGGGACCGTCAGGTTTTAAAAGCATCTGACGACAAGGTCAGGTCATGCAACGGACACTCTATCTCGTCTGCCGAGAGTTCAGGGAAGGGACCGGATCCTACGCGGGAATGTTCGAGGCGCTCGCGCGATTCGCTCACAAAGCAGGATATGATGTCACGCTATTCTGCGCACAAACCTCCCGAGACCAACCGCGCCATCAGGATCTTGGATATGCGCAGGTCATCCGATTCCCTGTTCCGCGCAGACATCTGTTCTTTGTCGGCATGAACCAGGATTACTGGTTCCTTGGCCGCGCATTACGACACCATTTCAAACGTGCGCCTATTCCTGACGAAGCGCTGGTGCTTGCCAACAGTCGCGCAGCGATAGGCTTGCCCTGCGAACGATACGTCCTCCGCATAGGTCAACCGGCATTCACGTTTTTGCGCAATATGAACATCGCCGCGGAGCAGGTGACCGCATCAACGCGTCTCGCACGACGCATCCATGCGATGATCCAGTGGACGCTTGAACGCCGGAGCGTGAGATGCGCCCGTGCATTCGTTTGTCCTTCAACAGTCACGCACGAACTGAACGTGCGGGCATACGGTAATTCACAAGCGCCCCTCTTCACCCCCCAGGCAGGCGTAGACTGGCAGAGGATGCAGCACGGCAAGGATCTGAGATGGAAAGGCCGGAATTTGCTTTTCGTATCAGCCGGCGATGAGCGCGTGCGAAAGGGCGTGCATACGCTGGAAGCTGCGATACCTGCGATATTCCGTGCGTACCCGGATGTTTCGCTTGTGCATATAGGCACGCCATTCCCGTGGAAAGTTCCGGACTGGTGCAAATCCCGCATCACTAGCATCGGCAAGATCCCTTGGAGGAGGATGAAGGATTATTACACGTCAACGGATGTTACAGTGTTCTGCGCATTGCAGGAAGGCATGCCCAATGCGCTCCTTGAGGCGATGGCCGCAGGCAGCCCGGTGATCACGAGCGACATTGACGGAGTGGAGGAACTCGTCATGCATCTCAAGTCAGGCTACATCTTCAAGCGAGGGGACTCTGCGGGGCTTGTCAGGGCCATCCGATTCATCCTTGATGATCCTGCCAAAGCGGAAGGATTGGGAAAAAACGGCCGCATCGTGATGAAAGCGTTCGATAATGGTAAAGTTCTGCCGCGGTTGCTAGCATTCCTAGAGAAGGTGACATGATGGGGAGATTATTCCTCGTGCTGCAGCAGTTCGACCCGGATGCTGGATCATACTCGGCGGTTTTCAGGAGGCTCGCTGAGCATGCCACAAAACAGGGATACTCGGTAACAATCACGTGCGATCGGAAAACCGGACAGCCAGCGGAGGAACTGACTGCCTACGCCACAATACGGAGATTCCCCTCCATCAGGGCACCTGTCTTTAGCATGATCATCGCCGCGTTGCGGCGCGCACATAACACTCGCGCATACTTTAAGACCGTAACGCTCACGTCTGACGACATCATCATCGCCAACGGCGAAGCGGCTTTGGGCCTTGCGGGGTTGCCGTATGTTTTGCGCGCGGGCGACCAACCTGCCAATACGTTTCTCGAGAATATGCAGCGCGGAAAGGTGCGATTCATCTCGCGTATCGCTCGCCGCATTCACATCCTGTTCCAGAGCATCATTGAGAAGCGGGTGCTACGCAAAGCGAACGGGCTGATTTTCGCGTCATCGGAAACCCGCGACTTATTCGTCCAAACATATGCTCTTCGGACAACACCTTGGTTCGTCCCCCGTTCAGGCATAGAACCGCGACCTATCCGGGCGACACCTAAGAAGATGTCCTTGCTATTCATCGCGGATGCTCATGATAGAATCAGGAAAGGAGCGCAGGATCTTGAGCAAGCTCTTCCAACGCTCTTCGATGAGTTCAAAGAGCTCATGCTTATTCACGTAGGACAACCATTCACATGGGATGTCCCTGCCTGGTGCCAGAACAGGATTCGGAGCGTTGGCAGGATCCCGTGGGACGCGATCCATGAGTACTATGAGCAAGCGTCGATTGTCGTCAGTTGCTCATTAAGCGAGGGATTCCCGAACGTCATTCTCGAAGCGATGGCGGCGGGCAAGCCTATCGTCACGAGCGACATCAACGGGATCAATGAGTATCTCGAAGATGGCATCGAAGGCCTCGTCTATCACAAAGGCGCAATAGATGAATTGATTGAGAAGGTGCGATTCCTGCTGAAGAATCCTGGAAGAGCACGAAGTGTCGGGCGCGCTGCCAAAACGCGCATACGTGCATTGGCGTATCCTGTATATGAACGTGCCGTGCTGGAATTTGCGCGCCAGGTCCGCCAAGGACGTGCACAGGATTTCAATCTCCTGAAACGTTCATAAGAAATGATCCTTCAGCGCTCTATCCAGCGTAGCGAGGACGTTGTCCCAGTGTTCGACGCTCACGGCCGCGTTGAACATCCCTCCTGAAGCGAACTTCTGCCCTCCGCCGCCGAAACGCTTGCCGAGCTTCGCGAGGTCGATGTCTACGCCGTCGCGGCGCCGGAACGCGATCTTGCCAGACTTGTACAGCACGACCGCGACGTCAACCGCGACATGCCTGTCGAGGATGTACTGGCACGCGTCTGCCGTGCTCAGGATCGGTGCAGAGAGCGAGAATCCCAACTTGTATGTCAGGTATTCCTTGATCGTAAGACGTTTCATCAGGTCCTCGAACGCCTTGGCTTTCTTACCGAGATAGTCCGTGCGGGCCTGCTCGAAGACGTGGTCCCATACCATGCCCTTGGAGAGCGCCTCTATGATCGCTTTCGGGTCGTATCCTGATGCGATCAGGTCCGCGAGTTTCGTCGCGCGCTCGTCCTGGCGCAGCCAGAACTTGATGTCTGCGGCGAGCTTGGCGAGGACGCGCCCCACGGGGTCTCCGGGAAGGAACCGGAAAGCCGCGAGTTCGGTGCTTGATAGCTTGTCTTTAGGGAAGCTGCCTGGCGCGGTCTCGGCATAGTCGACGCGTTTGACGTGCTGTGAAAGGAGCGCGAGCGTCTCGGGCGTCTGTGGCTGGCTGAAGCTCCAGTACGCGATCGTGCAGCGTCCCGATACCCGATTCAGGAACGCGGCAAGATCGGGTATTGCATCAGGGGGGAAATCGATTACGAAGAGCCCGACATTGAGCTGGTCGGCCAACTCTTGCAGATCCCGCTCCTTTGACTCCGTGCGCAGTATGCCTCCGATCCTGACTGTCATGCCTTTGAGCTTGAGCGCGCGGTAGACGCAGGCTGCCGAGCATAATCCGTCGAGTGTGTCCGAACAGAACAGCACGGAAAGCATGGTCTTTTTCACGCGTTTATCGCATATAAACGTTTGCGCAAAAGCTTATATAGCGCTTTTCCGACGGCGGATGCATGACTGACCTGGTCGCATGCCTCAGCACGGGCAAGGGCACATGGGGGCCGTTGATGAAGGTCGTGGAGAGCCCCTCGTGGGAGAACGTGTTCCTCGTGGCGCCGACCTTCTTCGCCCAGAAGTTCCAGACGATGCGGAAGAATGTCCAGGTGATCCCTATCGATGACACCAAGGAATTGCCTGAACTAATCAAGGACGTACAAGCAGGGCTGTCCGGTAAGCTTTTCGGCGACGTCGCCGTGAACTTCTCTTCAGGCTCGGGCAAGGAACACATGGCCATACTTGCTGCGTTGCTCAAGTGCGGCTGCGGCATCCGCCTCGTGGCGCACACGGACGCGACTGGATTGCAGGAGCTTTAGGTCTTCTTCGATCTGTACACTCGATATCCTGACTGCCGCGCGATGGTCTCGACGTTGCCATAGACTTCTTCCATTTTCTGTTCGAACATCCTGCCGCCGACGTTGTGGCGCGCGACGAGCCAGAACTCGCCGTCCGTGTCCAATCGCGCCTTGCCATGCTCTATCATCTGGTTGCATAGTTCTCTGCCGGCGGTCTGGGGCGGGTTGAGCAGGATTGCGTCGAAGAACTCGTCCTTGACCGGCTCGTAGCTGTCGCCGGAGCGCACGTCGACTTCTACGCCGTTCAATGCAGCATTCTTCTTTGTCAACGTCACTGCACGTTTGTTCACATCAGTCAATACGACTGTGCATTGCGAACACGTCTTCTTTATCGCGATGCCCGCAGGGCCGTAACCGCAGCCTAAATCGAGGATGCGCATCCCGGGCGTCACGATGAATTCGTCGATCAGCAGCTGCGTCCCTTTGTCGATGCGCGTCTTTGAGAATGTGCCCGCCCCGGTCTCGAACACGAAATCGGCCCCCCGCAGATGTGCATGGATCAGCGATCTGGTGAACGCGGTCTTGTGTTTGCGCGCGTAATAGTGCTCGCTCATGCTGGTTTGGGGTCGAGGCTGGTGATGATTCCGTAGAACGTGTACACCATGCGGTCGACCGCGCGCACGAGCTCCTCGTCGTGGCCGCTGAGGATTATGCAGTCGTTCTTGAGGCGGATGTTGGTCGTCAGGTTGACGTTGTTGAGCACGATGACCGAGACGTTCGGGGTGTCGCAATCGACGATCGGTCGCGTGGCGCAGGGTTCGGTCTCGTTCACTAGACAGGCCGGGATGGTTTTCACGCCGATGGCGCGCACGAGGTTGAGGGATAGCTCGGCGGCGGCCAGCGCGACGTAAGCCTGGCTCTCGGGGCGCGGGTCGAACGTCACGTAGATGGTGTCGCGCTCGAATGTCGGGTTGATCCTGCCCGCGACAGAGATGTTGAGCGTCTGCAATGGATTATAATGCATGCTCAGGATGTATTGTGTATCCTCGTTCTGCCAAAGGCTCCACCACAGGTCCTCTTTGTATTCGAACTCGAAGTTGTTGTAGGTGACGATCTCGCCGCGCGGCGGCTCGGGGGTGTAGAACGCGCGGATGGCGAACACGCCGATGACGAGCGCGACTATGATGCCGATCGCCCAGAGCAGGATCGTCGAGTTCGGCTCCTGTTCGGGGGGGACGTCAGGGATTGGCGCCTGCTTGGGTTCCCGCATCACGTCCTTGATCGTGTGATCCATCACGTCCATCAGTCCATCACTCCGAGCGCGATGAACAGAATCTTGTCCTGGATGCGGAGCACGTCCTCTCCGGCCGCGGCGGCTGCGGTGATGCAGGAATCCTTTATCGTGATGCTTGTTTCATCACCCTCGCCGAGGAGCAGCACCGGCTCGGTCGCGGTCGCGTTGACGCAGGAGAGCAGCGGAAGATTGTATGAATCATCTTCGGTGACCGCGGGTTGGACGTACGTGTTCCGGGAGCCGAGCACCTCCGCGAGATAGTACTGGGCTGCAGCCATGCTCTGGCTGTGGTTCGATGCTGGATCGTACGTGACGACCAGATATGGTCCTCTGACCAGCGCCGCGACGCCAGGGTCGGCCGGGATGCTCTCGACCTGGCTTGGGAAGAACGTGAAGCCGTAACGCACGCCGTCTATGGCCGCGAACACGCCGCGGGGCGTGCTGGTGAACTTTATGCCGTTGTAGCGCTGCGTTTTTCCGTCACCGGTCGAGCCTACGTAGAAGCCCGCGACGCTGAGCACCATCAGGATGACGATTATCCAGCTCAGGATGCGTTTGCGCTTCGTTTGGCGCTGGTCTTCGTGATCGTGCATGGTTGCGCTGCGCGGATGACGCTATAAAAAGATTGCTATGCGAAAACTATTTAAATGATATCGGTTTCGATATATTGGTAATGATATATCGGTAACGATAATATGGGCTGCCTCAGACTCGCCGTGCTCAGGCAATTGAGCAAGAGACCGCTTTCTGGCTACAGCATCATGCAGGCGATCACTGATGAGAGCGGTTGGAAGCCTAGCCCGGGCTCCATCTACCCCCTCTTGGCGTCGCTTGTCGGGGAGAATCTCGCGACGGTGAGATCACAGGGCAGGCGACGCATCTACGCGCTAACGAAGGAGGGCACGGATACGCTCCAGGAGCTGCTGGGCCAGAACCGTGCCCGCCTCGACAGATTGGCCAGCCAACTGAGGATCTGTTCCCCCCCTCTCGCGGACAAGGACAGGCTTGCGGTCATCGAACGCTTGTCCAAGGGTGATGCGCCGTTTGGCTGGCTCACGCGGGATTTGCTCGAGCTGAGAAGGCTGGCCTTCGCGGTGACGACCAAGGATATCCGCGAAGGTGAGAGACGCGAGATACGCAAGGCGATCGCTCTGCTGCTCGATGCGCTCAGGAGGGCCTCATGACACAGACGGTCATCTCTTTGAAGGACGTCTGGAAAGTCTATCATATGGGCGATGTCCGGGTGAATGCGCTCCAAGGGCTGAACCTCGACATCCACCAAGGGGAGTTCGTGAGCATCGTGGGACCATCTGGCTCCGGCAAGAGCACGAGCATGAACATGATCGGCTGCCTCGACATTCCCACCAAAGGCCACATCTTTCTTTACGGGAAGGACATCGCACACCTGCACGAGTCCGACCTCGCGCAGATCCGCGGCAGGAGCATCGGGTTCGTGTTCCAGAAGTTCAACCTCATAAGCACGCTCACCGCGCTCGAGAACGTCACGCTACCCATGATGTTCCAGGACATATCACGCGAGGACGCGGAGGAACGCGCGCGGAGCTTGCTCACCAGGGTCGGGCTCGCGGATAGGATGCACCACCGGCCGAACGAGCTGTCCGGCGGCCAACAGCAGCGCGTCAGCATCGCCCGCGCGCTCGCGAACGATCCCGCGATCATACTCGCGGACGAACCCACAGGCAACCTTGACTCAGCATCAGGCGAACTGGTGATGGATCTCCTGAAGAAGCTGCACGATGATGGGAAGACGCTTATCCTGGTAACGCACGAGGCTGAACTGGCGGACCAGGCGCAACGGAAATGCCTGCTCAAGGATGGGAAGATAGTCAAGATCCAAAAACGGAGGGACTGAACATGAAGAAAGCAATGGCGCTGCTGGCGCTGCTCCTGATGCCTGCGGTGTTCGCGCAGGACTACGCGAGCGGTCAGGTCGGCTCGTTGACGGCGGACCTGTACATAGTCGCGGCGAACTACGACCCCTCGCCCATCGTGCCGGGAAACTATGTTGACATCTGGCTGCGCGTCGAGAACCGGGGCGATACAGAGGCTCCTGATGTGGTCGTCTCGGTCTCCGAGGAGTTCCCGTGGCGAGCGATCGACGGACGCACCGTCGACCTGGGCAGGTTAGGCCCTAACTCCGCGGCCATCGCATCGTTCCGGTTGCTCGTGGACGGCGCTGCGCCCGGCGGCCCGACTCCGTTGCGCGTGCGCCTGCAGCGTTCTGCGCTGGACACGCCTGAGGTCGCGCAGCTCAGCGTTGATGTCGAACGTCTCGATGCCGTGCTGGCCATCCAGTCCGTGGTCGCAGAGCGTGTCGCTCCCGGCGAGACTTTCAATGTCGACGTCACGGTCGCGAACAGCGCGAGTTCCGTCCTCCGCGCGATCAAGGGCACTCTCCGGCTCTTGACGCAGGTGACGACGACCGGCGGTTTGAGCACTGTCGAGCTCCCTTTCACACCCATCGGTGGAGGCATAGAGCGCACGGTGGATGCGCTCGCGCCCGGCGAGTCGCGCACGATGCGTTTCACGCTCGTGGTGGATCCTGATGCGGAGAGCAAACCGTACAAACTGCCGCTGGAGATATCTTACTTCGACCCGAGCGGAACGAACAGGACCCGTCAGGAGGTCGTGGGGGTCATCGTGGGCGCCGATCCCGAGCTTTCGGTCGCGATTGACAGCACCGCGCTTTCCAGCGATACGACCACAGGGGACGTCATCGTCCGTTTCGTGAATTACGGCGTGGGCGATATCAAGTTCCTCACGGCGCGCATGCAGGCGACGGATGAGTTCGTCATCGTGAGCTCGCCTGACGTGTACGTGGGCAAGATCGACTCGGATGATTACGAGACCGCGGAATTCAGGCTGGCGTTGACGTCGGCCGCCGACGACCAGGTCGAGATCCCGCTTGTGATGGAATACCGCGATGCGAACAACGACAAGTACAGCAAAGGCGTCAGCCTGACCGTGGTGCGGTACACCCCCAAGCAGCTTGGTACGCAACAGAGCAACACTTTGCTCGTCTTCTTCGTGGTGATCGTGCTCGGCGTGGTTGGCTGGTTCGCGTATAGGCGATTCAGGAAGAAGCGGGCGAAGTGAATGCTCGGGCAATCGTTCCTCTACGCTGCGCGCGGGCTCGCGCACCGGAAGCTGCGATCGTGGTTGACGATGCTGGGCATCTTCATCGGCATCGCGGCCGTCGTTGCGCTCATCAGCCTGAGCGAAGGGCTGAAGGTCGCGATCGATGAGCAGTTCTCCAAGATAGGGGCCGACAAGATATTCGTGCTGCCGAAAGGGACGTTCGGCGGGTTCGAGTCGGACGCCGCGCGGCTCACCGTGAGCGACAAGGACCGGCTCGCGCGCATCCCGGGCGTCGACGAGGCGACGACTTACGTTTTCAAGGCGGGGTTGATCTCGCTTGAGGACGAGAACGTCCCTGTGTACGTGACCGGCATCCCCGAAGACGCCCAGGAACGCGCGCTCTCCATCGAGATAGGGACCTGGGAGATCGAGAGCGGCAAATGGTTCGATGGCGGCGATGGCGACAAAGTCGTGATCGGCAACGATTTCGCCCGCACGGAGATTCTTGATGATAGGCTGAAGCTCGGTGATTCCGTGAAGGTCAACGATGGCACGTTCGAGGTCGTAGGTATTCTGACGCGCATCGGCGACCCGAGCACGGATGGTGGCGTGTTCATCGACGAGGATATGATGCGTGATGCGTTCGGGCTCGATGACGAGGAAACGAACTTCATCGGCGTCCGGCTGCAGCGAGGCGCGGACATCGCTGTCGTCCAGGAACGGATGGAGCGCGAATTGCGGAAGGCGCACGATGTCGATGAGGGCAAGGAGGACTTCGAGGTCCAGTCGCCTGAGGAGCTTTTGGCGACGTTCACCGCGATCTTCAACATCATCCAGGCCGTGCTGATCGGGATCGCGGCCATATCGCTGCTCGTGGGCGGGATCGGCATAATGAACACGATGTACACCGCTGTGCTCGAGAGGACACAGGAGATCGGCGTTATGAAGGCGGTCGGTGCGCGGAACAGGGATATCCTTTCGTTGTTCCTGTTCGAGTCGGGATTGCTCGGCATGGCTGGCGGTGTGGTGGGCATAGTTCTCGGCATGGGGTTGAGCAAGGGCGTGGAGCTCGTCGCTTCCCAGGTGTTCGGCAGCCCGCTCATCCGGGCGTTCTTCCCGATCTATCTGATCGTCGGCGCGCTGGCATTCGCGTTCTTCGTGGGAGTGCTGTCTGGTGTGCTTCCTGCGTACCAGGCTGCGCGGCTCCAGCCGGTTGATGCGTTGAGGTACGAATGATCGGGTTCTATGCCTCGCTGGCGGTGACGACTTTCAAGAAGCGGAGATTGCGTTCGTGGCTGACGATGCTGGGCATCTTCATCGGCATCGCGGCCATCGTGTCGCTCATAAGTCTCGGGCAGGGCTTGAAGAACGCGGTCGGTGCGCAGTTCGCCGCTCTAGGGACGGACCGGATAATCATCCAGGCTAAGTCTTTGACGATAGGGCCTCCGGGGCAGGGCAGCGTCGCGACGCTCACGCTCGATGATTTTGACCGGGTGGAGCGCGTTTCCGGCGTGGATGTTGCTGCGCAGCGCTTGCTGAAATCCGCGAAAGTGGAGTTCAATGACATCATCGATTTCACGTTTATCGCGAGCATGCCATCTGACGGGGAGAGCCGTAGGCTCATCGAGGAGATATTCAGGTTGCGGACTGCCACGGGGAGACTGATACAGCAGAATGACCGCGCGAAGGTCGTGCTGGGGAGCAATTATGCGGAGGGAGCTGTGTTCGGACGGGCGTTGCGCGCAGGCGACCGGTTGCGGATCAATGATGAGCCGTTCGAGATCGTGGGTGTGCTCGCGAAATCGGGGCAGCCACAGGTGGACAACACCATCCTTGCGCCGGAGGATGCCATGCGCGGGCTTTATGGCCTGCCTGATGAGGTGAACGCGATCGTGGTGCAAAGCCTGCCAGGTCAGGATCCTGAGGTCGTGGGCGACCGCATCATGCGCGAGCTGCGTAGGTTCCGCGATGTCGAGGAGAACCGCGAGGACTTCACGGTGCAGACGTCGGGACAATTGCTTGAAACGCTCGGCACGGTGCTCGACATCGTGACTGCTGTGCTGGCCGGGATCGCCGCGATCTCTCTGCTCGTGGGGGGGATAGGGATAACCAACACCATGTACACTTCGGTGCTGGAGCGCACGAACGAGATAGGCATAATGAAGTCCATCGGTGCCAAGAACAGGGACATCTTCTTCATATTCCTCATCGAGTCCGGGATTCTGGGGGTTGCGGGCGGGCTTATCGGCATCGTGCTCGGGATGGGGTTGAGCAAGACCGTGGAGGTCATCGCAGGACAGACGCTCGGCACTGGTTTGGTGCAGGCGTCCTTCCCGTGGTACTTGCTCCTCGGCGCGTTGGCGTTCTCGTTCATCGTGGGAAGCGTCGCGGGCACGTTCCCTGCGATGCAGGCGTCACGCTTAAATCCTGTGGACGCATTGAGGTATCGATGATCCGCCACGCCATAAGCTGGATGCTGACTCTCGTGCTGCTCTCCTTGGCCGTGATAGCCGGTACGCAGCACGAATACCTGCACGCGTTGCTCGCGATCGTGGCTATCATCATCTCGTTCATCCCTTCGATCATCAAACGCAACTGGCACGAGCATCTGCCCTGGACTATGGAGTTGTTGTTGGTGCTCGTGATGACTTTGCACATCGGCGGCGGCGCGCTCGGTTTCTACACGACGTTCACGTGGTGGGACACCTTGACCCATTTCCTGGGGTCAGCGATCATCGCGCTGCTCGGATTCCTCGGCACGTTCGCGCTGTACGAGTCGGGGCGGATCCACGTCACCATCCGGATGATGGGCGTGTTCACGTTCTTCACGGCCATAGCCGTGGGCGCGATCTGGGAGATGGCGGAGTTCGCGAGCGACCAGCTGCTCGGCACGGACAACCAGCCTGATAACGCGGACACGAATCTCGATTTGATCACGGACACTCTCTCGGCAGGCGTAGTCGCAGTCCTAGGCGTCTGGTACCTGAAACACCTCCCGGAAGCCCGGATCGAACGCAACGTCGAGAAACTGCTGGAACGGCTAGGAAGGATTTGAACCTTAAGCGCGACGTTTCCACTCATGAAAATCGAGGGCTTCCTACTTAAGGTTCAAAGCCTCCGGAGGGAGTTGCACCCTCGACCTGCGGTTATTTCGGACAGCTGCGTTCGAGATCTCGGGCGCAGCCCGTTGTACGAAACCGCCGCTCTGGCTACTGAGCTACGGAGGCAGTGAGCGTTTGGCGCTCTGCACTGCTTTTAAAGCTTACTGCCGTCCCCGGCTGTTGCTGTTGCCACTGTTGTCGTAGCGTTAACAACGGAAACGACGCGACAAACCTGCCGGGGGAGATCACGCCTGGGACTGCAACTGACCTATTTTATGGCAGCGAGGATCCGTTCTTTCGTCAGCATCTTCTTCTGGCATGAGAAACAAACCAAGTGCCGTTTGCCTTTCGCGTCCTTGACGTAAGCCCCGATGGGTTTCTTGAGGAAGGTTTCCTTGACCGCGTCACCGCAGACGTCGCACTTCATACGGTTCCAGCCCCGCAATAGCTTTATAAAGATTTAGGATGGAAAACGGGTCATGCCCCGCATCGCTGTCGTCAGGAAGGAACGCTGCAACCCGATCGGCTGCGGCAACTATCTCTGCATAAGGCTATGCCCGGTCAATAGAGAAGGAAAGGACTGCATCACGAAAGACGAAATGAGCGGCAAGGTCAAGGTAGACCCGCACCTGTGCATCGGCTGCCAGATCTGCGTCGTCAAGTGCCCGTTCGACGTCTTCTTCATCACGAACCTGCCCGAGGACCTTTGCAAGACGCCCATCCACCAATATGGGGTCAACGGGTTCAAGCTGTACAGCCTTCCGACGCCGGTTTTCGGCAAGGTCGTCGGCATCCTGGGCCAGAACGGTATAGGCAAATCAACCGCCATCAAGATCCTCGGCGGAATGATCAAGCCTAACCTAGGCACGGACAAGGAAGCCGCGTTCGAGGATGTCTTGAAGTTCTTCAAAGGCTCTGAAGCGCAGCGCTTCTTCGAGAGCGTGCGCGACAACAACATAAAGATCTCGTTCAAGCCTCAACAGGTTGATCTCATTGCGAAATCGGCGAAAGGGACTGTCAAGTCGCTTTTGCAGAAAGTCGATGAAAAGAAGGAGCTCGACAAGATTGTCGACCTGCTCGACCTGCGCAACGTGCTCGACAACGATGCCTCGACGCTCTCGGGCGGCGAGCTGCAGCGCGTCGCTATCGCCGCGACAGTGCTGAAAAAGGCGAACCTCTACGTATTCGACGAGCCGACGTCCTACCTCGACATCAAGCAGCGTCTAAATGTCGTCAACGTCATCAGGGACTTGGCGACGCCTGACACGGCGGTGTTGGTGGTCGAGCACGACCTCATCATCCTCGACGCGATGACCGACCTCATCCACATCGTGTTCGGCAAGGAGGGCGCGTACGGCATCGTGAGCCAGCCGCAGGCCACGAGGAACGGCATCAACCAGTACTTGGCAGGCATGCTGAAGGCCGAGAACATGCGGTTCCGCGAGCACCAGATCAAGTTCTTCACACGGCCGCCGGCCAAGGAAAGCAAGGAGCCCGCGGTCGCGTCCTGGAAAGGGATAAGGAAACAGTTCAGCAAGTTCAGGCTGGAGGCGAAGGAGGGTTTCGTCAGACGGAACGAGGTCGTCGGCATCCTGGGCGAGAACGGCATCGGCAAGACCACCTTCGCGAAGATACTCGCGCACGTCGACAAACCCGACACCGGCGAGATAGATGAGAAGGTGGTCGTCGCGTACAAGCCACAGTATCTCGATTCGGAATCCACTGAACTCGTCATGACCTTGCTCCAGGACGCGCGCCAGTACGAAGCGCAGCTCATCAAGCCTCTGGATCTCGCGCCCCTCTTGACAAAGCAGCTCAACCAACTCTCAGGCGGCGAACTGCAACGCGTAGCGATCGCGGCGACGCTCGCGAAGGACGCGGACATCTATCTTTTGGACGAACCGTCGGCTTACCTCGATGTCGAGCAGCGCATGATCGTCTCGAAGGCCATCAAGGAACTCACGGAACTCAGAGGAAAGCCCGTGCTCGTCATCGACCACGATCTCCTGTTCATGGACTACCTCTCCGACAGGATAATGGTGTTCACAGGCACGCCTGCGTTGCACGGCGCCGCGCAGGGCCCGTTCGCGATGGAGGACGGCATGAACGAGTTCCTGAAGGGCATCAACCTGACGTTCCGGCGCGATGACGAGAGCAACCGTCCGCGGTTGAACAAGCAGGATTCGCGGCTCGACAGGGAACAGAAGGGGTCGGGGAAGCGGTATTACGCGTGAAAAGATTTCTCTTGTTATGACTGGAACTTGCGTGCGAACACGAGGAATGCCGTGTGCCCGACGCCGCGGTTGTCCGGTCGCGAGCGTTGCGCGTCCACGACCCAGTCGCGCTGGATGAGCTCGACGCACTTGATGAGCTGCAGGCGTTTGTCTTTCCTGATGGCGTCGGCCAACTGCATGACTTGCGAGACGTGAGGGCAGTATCCCGCGAGCCAGCCGCCGACCTTGAGCGCCTTCGCGACGACGGGGATCGTGTGCCACGGCTCTGGCAGGTCGAGCGTGAAAAGATCGACGTTCTTCTCGGCGACGTTTTTTGTTATATCGCCGTGCTTGAGCGTGACGTTCGTTAACCCGAGAAGCTTGATGTTGGCCTTGACGTTCTCGAGGAAGTCGTCGCGGATCTCGTACGTCACGACCTTCTTCACGTGGCGCGCCAGGAAGCATGCCATCGCGCCTGAGCCCGCGCCTGCGTCTACTGCGAGCGAATCCGCGCCGACGCCTGTCTCGGCGAGGATCAATCCGAGGTCCTTCGCCATCACTGTCTGTGCTTGTTTGCGTATGCGTTTGAACATGTCAGGAAAGGTGGGCGAAAGCACTATGAATTCCGTGCCTTGGGAACTCTTCACGATCGATCCGTCCTTGGCTTTCAGGTCCTTGGCCTTGATCGTGCCGTGCATCGTGCCGAAGTCCTTTGCGATATCAGAGACGAAGTACTCGTGACGCTTGGTGATCGTGACTTCCCGGTCGAGTTCCTTCACGTATTCCTTTTTCTCGCGTTGGATGAGGAGTTTGTGCATGATTGATTTTGCCGTCTGAGCGTTTATATATCTTGTGCTCCACCACTATCTTTTTATACGACTGACGAGACCGCTCAGGCACGAGGTGCTCTATGAAAGCAATCATCCCGATTCTTGCGATCCTGTCCTTGCTGCTCGTCGCCTGCGGCCAGACCGCGCCCGTCGAGGAGAAGTCCGGCGAGACTCTCGGGACAGCCGACCAGGTCGTCACGATAAACAGTTTCAAGTTCAGTCCTGCCGAAGTAACGGTGCGCACGGGTCAGACTGTGGTCTGGAAGAACCAGGACAGCGCCTCTCATACGATCGCCATCGATGGCACCGAGAGCCCTGAACTGTTCAATGGAGACACATGGAGCCACACGTTCGACACCGCTGGCACGTTCGATTACCTCTGCGGAATCCATCCGAGCATGAAGGGCACGGTAGTGGTTGAATGAGCAGGATCTGGACTGCGTTCATCTTCGGCATCATCGTCACGTTGGCGATGAATGCACTGGACATGCTTTACCACGTCGTCACGGATACTGCCGTCCACTTGAACTATGTCGCGGTGAAGTTCACCATCATCTTCGCGACGGTGTTCCTGATCGCGCTCGTGATCGGGCGCGGAAAGACGCCAGGCATCGTGACTAGCGTCCTGGGGCCGGTCGCGTTCTATTTCTATTACTCTGTCGCGTCGCCGACTCTGGATAGGAGTATGTTCACTATCGATGAGGCCGTCTGGTATGTCGTTGTGCACGTCATCGCGTTGGCGATAGCGTACTTGCTCGCGCAATCCTTTGTTGTGAAGCAGAAGGGCGGAAGACTGCCGTTCGCGATTCTCGTGTCTTTGGCCGCGCTTCCTCTTTATTGGGGTTGGCTTATGGCTTTGGTGAAGCTCGGCGGCGGGCTTGATGAGGACACGACCAAGGTCATGACGATGGGCGCGGCGTTTCTCTCGTTGGCCATCCTGTTCGTGTTGATATATGGCGCGACCTGGTTCTGCAAGAAAGGTCACTTCCCTGGCTTCGCAGCAGGGCTCGTGTTCGGCATCATCAGCGTCATCACCGGCGCGACCGTCCTTGACGCGTTCGTACGGATCTTCGTGATAGGCATCCCCTACGTGCTTGCGCATCAGTTGAAAGGTGCGGCATGAACAAGGCTGTCGTAAGTGTCATAACAGCATTTGTCGCGGGCATCGCGGGAAGCATCCTGACATTCGTTCCGCCGCAGGTCATCCGATCCTGGGGATTGGACTTTGGCATGCACGATGACCGCGTGCTGATCGGGGTGTTCGCATTAGTCATCTGCGTAGTCGCGGTCTACAAACTGCTACTCATCCTGTTCGGCAAGCCCGAGAAAGCCTTTGCTGCGCCCGCCAGGCACGCGAAGAAACCGAAGAAACGCAAGCGCTGATTCTGAAAGGTTTTTATAGTCTCACGAAGCGAACCAGTGATACCGCGGAGGTACCGAAGCGGCTAACGGGCTCGCCTGCAGAGCGAGTTTTCCTGGGTTCGAGTCCCAGCCTCCGCTTGAGAAAGCATCACTGAACGCTAGTCTACTTTAGTGAATGAAGGCAGTGTACTTGTTTTTGCCCATAGCTGATGTTTGGCCAAGTGTCCACTGGAAAGTTTTAAAAGCGTTTAAAAGAGGAGTCCCTCCTGGGCCTGTAGCTTAGCCTGGATCAAGCGCTTGCCTTCTAAGCAAGAGAACGAGGGTTCAAATCCCTCCAGGCCCGTCAGTCCAACCAATCCTTTGCCTTGATCTTCTCGGGTAGGTATTTCTCTGAGATGAACGTGATGCCGCGCGCGCTCAATGCCTGGATTTCGGCCTTGGCGCCGTACTGTTTCATGAGCTTGAACTGGCGCTGCCATGCCTTGTTGTTCTTGAACCAGTCGTACTCGCTTATCTGTTTCAGCCGCGCGATGTCGACGTCCTTCATCTTGATCAGGTGTTTGGAGAGCCCGTACTTCTCGATGTCGTCTGCGGTTATGCCGAGGAATTTCGCTGACGGTATCGCCTGGGATTCCGAGATGTGCGCCAGGTTGATGGAGCCGAATTTCAGCACGGAGTAGATGTAGAATCCGTACGCGTCGAAGTCGCACAGGACGTACACCGGCAGTTTGTGCTCCTGATTCAGTCGTTGCAGCAGTCTTCGGATGCCTCGGGTGGTCTGTCCTTGCGAGGTCAGGATTATGCACTTGTGCTTGTCCCAGTACTTGTCCTCGTGCAGGCGCTCCCACACGGCGGCTTTCTCCATGTAGATGACATAGTCTGCGCTGACTTTCTTGAACTTGATCTCCTCGACGTTGGAGGGGATAGACCAGCCGCCCGAGCCGAGCTTCGACCAGTCGATCGCGTCCCCTTTGTCCTCGATGATTACCTGGCCCGCGACAGAGCCGTTCTTGTTGGCGTTGATGTTCAGCTGTTCACGCGAGAACTCGGTGATGAGCTCGAGGTCCTCGATCGCCTTGTCGCTCTCGGTCTGCTCATCTACGATGTTGATGTTCGAGCCAGGGATCGTGCGCTTGGCCATGTAGAACACGTCTCGCAACGAGGCATGCTTGCCGAGGTCGAGCAGTTGTTTGGATACCTTCGCGACCTCAAGCGTCTGGACGAACTTCTTGACGTGGCCGACGTTGAAGAATATGCGTTCTGCGGATTTCTTGCCGAGCTCGAGCGTCTTGGTCCTCTCGTTGTACTGGACGTTCGAGAGCGCGCGGACAGGGACGTCGAGTTTCGGCTGCTTGCCTTTCTCGATGTCCTTCGCCAACTCTTGGCCGAGCTCGACGAGTCTCTTCTTCGGCTCGGTCATTCTTCCTCCTTGACCGTCATCTTGATCTTGTTCTCGGGCTCGTCGCTCTCATCTGCCTCGATTTTCGCGGTATTAGACGCGATGAATTCCTTGTTCTTGGCCAGCATCTCCGCGAGCGCTGCCTGGATCCTGCTCTTGGTTATTCCCGCGAGCGACGCGATGCTGTCCGCGACCTCCGGGATGTATTTCTCGAAGATGGTGACGCGTTCGCGCTCTAGGCCCACGCGGCGTTTCTTGTTGACATAGGAACCGAGTTGCCTGCCGCATTCCTGCAGCGCAAGCTTCATCTCCTTGACGATCTCTGGATAGTGCGCGATTGCCTCTTTCGCCTCTGACGTGAACGGCGGCCAGACGCTCGCGAGGTGCACCGCGACAGTCAACGGTCCCACGGGCAACGAGCCTGAGCTCTGTGACAGACCATACGGTTTCCAGTTGGTCTGGATGACGCTCTTTGTCGCAGCGCACGCTGACTGTTGGTAGAGCAGAGGCACGCGGTTGGCGAACCGCATGAGGCGTGCGGGCTCGTCTCCTGGCTGTTGGCCTCCATAAGCGAGTCCGACCTCGATGACGAATGGGATGCCGCGATAGACTTCAGGCGAGCGAGTCACGGTCGCGTAGAACTCCGCCGCGACCTCCTTCTTGAGGCCTTTCTCGAGCAGTTGTTCACCGATGGGCACGATGCAGTCCGTGGGCGGCGCGATTATCTTGGTGTCCTTGATCGCCTGCATGAGCTTCTCGACGTGCGGCAACTGCAGATTGCCCGGTTTCTCGTTGCAGGCGAAGCCCGCCTTCTCGCATATCTCCTTCGCAGTCTGCGGCCCGACGCGCGAGAACTCGTTAGTGAGGAAGCTCTGCATCGTGCGGCTCTCGGTGGCCTTGATCATCTTGAGCATGATGCCGAGTTCGACGCCGTACGGGTGCGGCTTGATCTCCTGCGGCTCCTTGGGGAGTTTTTCTATGGCGCGCGCGAAGATGAGCTGCTCCGCCTTCGGTGTCGTGTAGATGAGGGTTGCGTGCGGGTTCACTATCGCGGTGCCCTTTACGTACGCGTCTACGCTCTGGTCGCCTTTCTGGTAGGTGGCTTCGATATCGAGCTCGATGCGCGTGCCGTGTTCCTTCTTCCATTGGACCTCCTCGTCCTTGAGTATCTCGGGCTCGTTCCTTTGCGTGTTGAGATGCAGTTCGAAGTAATGAGCGGGATGGTTCGGGTCGATGCGGCTCTTGATCCGCGCCGGGCGCCCGGTCGTCAGCTGCGCGTAGAGCACGGCCGCCGAGATGCCGATGCCTTGCTGGCCGCGGGACTGCTTCATCGAGTGGAATTTGGAACCGTACAGGAGCCGCGCGAAGACGTTCGGGATATTCTTGCGCACGATGCCGGGCCCGTTGTCCTCGACGATGATGCGGAACCTGTCGGGGCCCATTTCGATGATCTCGATCGAGATCTCGGGCAGGATTCGCGCCTCTTCGCAGGCATCGAGCGAGTTGTCGACAGCCTCCTTCACCACCGTGAGGAGCGCTTTGCGCTTGTTGTCGAACCCGAGCAGGTGCCTGTTGCGTTCGAAGAATTCCGCGACAGATACCTCGCGCTGTTTCTCCGCGAGCTTCAGCGCGATTGGTTTTTCTGCCATGTGTCACCCAAAATCTCTTTTTTCCTGAGCTCCTTGCGGCGTTGCTCGAGCCATTTGTACACGCTCGCGTGCGGCTGTCCCGCCAAAAGGCTTTCTATGGCCTTGCGCGCCACGGGCAATTCCTCGAGCTCGCCGATGAGTCCGACGGTCTTGCCGTACACGCTTAGGTGGATTCCGGTCAGCTCTTCGATCGTCCTGCGCGATTTGCCGTCCTCACCGATCACGCGGCCCTTGAGTCGGATCGCGTCATTGTCGGTCTTGGCGAAATCCTTGACATTCAGGATCTCTATCCCGTAGTCGGGTTTGAGCAGGAGCTTCGCGAGTTCAGGGCTGAACCCTCGCCCGATGGCCAGCACGATCTCCCTGCACACGTACAGGTTGAGCGCGTCCTTGCCTTCGATCGTTACTACTCCCTCTGTGGAGTCGACATCGATCCCGGTGCCGCACGCGCTCTCGAGCTGGCGCTTGCCTTCTCCCTTGGTCCCGATGAGGACCGCGATGCGGTCTTTCGGGATACGCAGGCTGTAGGCAAACTCCTCTGCCATCGGTTTGCGGGGTTTGGTTGCCATATTTAAGCCTTGACTTTTTGCCCTAATTCATCTACGGTGAGCTCGACGCCGAGCTTGTTCGCGAACGAGACGACATTCTTGATGTCGCGCGTCAGGTATTCCTTCGCGTTCGGGTCCTCGAGCGTGGTCGTCTGGCTCATGTCGATGATGACCGGTTTCTCGTTGCTGTTTAGGATGTTGAAAGGGCTCAGGTCGCCGTGGACTAGTCCTGCCTTGTACAGCTTGCGCATCTGCGCGATAAGATCCTCGATGAACTCGGCAGGTCTCTTTGGCAAGGCATCCTTGACTTTCTGCGCCGCGGTCTCGTCTCCCACGAGTTCCATCACGAGCACGTTGAACAGATGCGTGATCGGTGTTGGAACGCGCACGCCTGCCTCGCGCGCCTTCAGGAGGTTCCTGAATTCGCGCTGGGCCCACGCGAACACGACTTTCCGTCGCTGCCGGTTGAGTTTCGGGAACCGCGGGTCGGTGCGGATTGACTCATACATCCTGTTGAAATCGCACGTGGACAATCGATAGACCTTGATTATGACTGTCTCGTCCTTTGCTTTCGCGAGAAAGACTGTCGCTTCCTTGCCCATGCTCAGGTGTCCGATTAGGCCGTCGATGACTCCTTTGGTGATGAGCGACTGGACCTGTTTCTCGGTGAACCTGTCGAACACGGACGCGAACGTCTTCCATTCTTCCCTGCCTGTCGTGGCCATGCGTGGCATGGACTTTCTGTCAGAAATAAGCTTTTTAAAGGTATGCTTGGTTTATTTATAAATACCCCTTCTGGACTGGCATAAAATTTATATACTCCAGACTATACGTTTTGGCTAGGGGTTGTATTCGTGAACCTTCTGAGGAAACGACGAAGGGGAACTGGACTCAATCATCAGCCTGCCACCAAGGAGCTCACGGAAGCAACCGACAACGTCGGGCAATGACCGTGTGAGTTAGTGTCGCTGGCACCAAGCGCTCACGCGCAGAATCACTATCGCAATCATCAATCCGCACTGCGGAACAAGTTCATCCAACTCACGTTTGTCTCTTATGGACAACCACCGGCCATAAACACATCGGCCTCATCGTGCCTTTTCAAAGGCTGTTGGACCCACTTGTTCTGGGAGGGAAGGTTTTGGTCATCACGTTCACGACAACATCCTGGTTTGGAGATCGGTGAACAGCCAGAACTCTTTCTGCACAGTGGAGGCATACCATGGGAAAGATCAGTCCAGTCGCATCGAAATACATCATCAATTCAACCATCGAGATAGACGGCATAGTCGACCGTCCTGATGTCATCGGCGCAGTGTTCGGCCAGACAGAAGGCCTTCTCGGCGATGACCTGGAATTGCGCGAATTGCAGCGTTCGGGCAGGATCGGCCGTATCGAAGTCAATCTCGAGCCGCGGGGCGGCAAGAGCTCAGGCGCCATCATCATCCCTAGCTCGTTGGACAAGGCAGAGACCAGCGTTATCGCTGCGGCGTTGGAGATCATCCAACGCATCGGGCCGTGCAACGCCAAGGTCAAGGTCATAAACATCGAGGACGTGCGTATCAGCAAGCGCCAGTTCGTCATCGAGCGCGCCAAGGAATTGCTGCGCAACATGATGGACACGGGCAGTCCTGACAGCCAGGAACTGATGGAGGAGGTAATCAACTCCGTGCGCGTGATGGAAGTCACAGAGTACGGACGCGACCGCCTACCTGCAGGACCGGGTATCGAGGACTCGGAGGAGGTCATCGTCGTCGAGGGCCGAGCTGACGTCGTGTGCCTGCTCAAGAACGGGTTCAAGAACGTCATCGCGATGAACGGCACGCAGGTTCCGCCCACGATCAGCGAGTTGTCCAAGAAGAAGGACATCGTCGTGTTCGTCGACGGCGACCGCGGCGGCAACCTTATCTTGAAGGAAGTGCTCGCCGTTGCCGAGGTCGACTTCGTAACGAAGGCGCCTGACGGCAAGGAGGTCGAGGAGCTGACGAAGAAGGAGATCCACAAGGCGCTGCGAAGCCGCATCACGGCCGAGCAGGCGAAGCTCGAGCTTGCTGCCATGAACACCAGCGAGAGCATCCGCAAGCCGATGATCGCGTCGGTGCGCCCGCAGGACAGGAGACCTGTTCCGGGACAGATGCAGCGGCGTGACGCGCCTCCAATGCGCGAAGCGCCTCGCATGGCCCCGCGACCTCCGGTCGCGTCTGCCAAGAAGGCTCCGAGCTCGGAAGAGCGCGAGAAGTTCGAATCCGTGCTCACCGACCTCATCGGGACACGCGGCGCGTGTCTGCTGGACGAGAAGCTCACCGTTCTTGGCAAGGTGCCGCTGGCGGAGCTGCCGAGCACGCTCTCGAGCGTGACCTCCGGCATCTACGCGGTCGTTCTTGACGAGAGCATCGACCAGAACGTCGTGTTGGCCGCGGAGAAGGCCAACGTCAAGCACCTTATCGGCATGGACTCGAAGGTCAAGCCGGTCGATGCGCGCGTGAACATCATCACGAGCGCCGAGTTGTAATTTTTCTTTCTTATTTCTTGTTTTTCATTCCTGCCCGAGATAGCGCTCTGCAGCATCACGCTTTTATACTCCAGAAATGCAGAAACAGCAAAAGAGGGCTATGGCATACGAAATCATTCTGGGACGGGACGAGAAAGACCGCGAGAAGTTCGGATTACAAGGCACGGTCTTGCTCGGCAAGCACTACGTGAAGATGGGCCAAGTGACTGCGCTCTCGCAGCCGGTCTATCTGGACCTGAACAAGGCGCACGTGATGTTCGTCGCCGGAAAACGAGGCTCGGGAAAGTCGTATTCGCTAGGAGTGGTCGCGGAGGGAATCGCGACGCTGCCGATAGAGACCCGCAGGAAACTCAGCGTCATCCTGCTGGACACGATGGGCATCTATTGGACGATGAAGTACCCGAACCACAAGGACGAAGCGCTGCTCAAAGAGTGGGGTCTCGAGGGGCACGGACTCGATATAGTCATCTACACGCCGACCGGTTACTTCGACAGAGCGAAAGCGCAAGGCATCCCGACCGACAGGAAGTTCGCGATCCGTCCTGCCGAGCTCGCGCCCGAGGACTGGTTCCTTAGCTTCGACCTGAACCCGAACGAACCGTTGGCGGTCTTCATCGAACGTTTGATCCTCACGCTCAAGACCGAGCATGATGAGTATGATATGGACGACGTGCTCGAGGCCATCCGGAAAGACACGAAAGAGGACCCGCACGTCCGCAACGCCGCCGAGAACAGGTTTTTGGCCGCGAAGGCCTGGGGTTTGTTCAGCAAGGACGCGACGTTGATGAAGGAGCTCGCCGCGCCAGGCCAGATCACGGTGCTCGACATGAGCGCTTACGCTGTCATGCCTGACGGCTGGCGCATAAAGAACCTCGCCATCGGACTGGTCGCCCAGAAATTGTTCATCGAGCGCATGATCGCGCGCAAGGAGGAGGAATTCCACAGCATCTCCTCTGCAGTACACTACCTGCGCGAGGAAGGCCACGTCGACACGGAAATGCCCATCGTGTGGTTGTTGTTGGATGAAGCGCACGAATTCCTGCCTTCGGAAGGCCGGACGTCCGCTACGTCTGCGTTGATAACGTTGTTGCGCGAAGGTCGCCAACCAGGAATCGCGTTGGTTTTGGCGACGCAGCAGCCGGGAAAGATCCACACTGATGCCATGACGCAAAGCGACATAATCCTGGCGCACCGGCTGACCGCGAAGATCGATACCGATGCGCTCGGCTCGCTGCTGCAGAGCTATCTCCGCACAGGTCTTGACAAAGAACTGGACAATCTGCCGCGCGTCTCAGGCGCGGCTTTGGCGATGGACGACGTGAACGAACGCATCTATCCATTGCGCGTGCGTCCCCGGTTCTCGTGGCACGGCGGCGGCGCTCCCGGCGTGATTGAAGAGATAAAGAAAGTGTATGAGTTCTGAAGAACGAAAAGGTTGCCATCCTCGGCAATTACTTCCATGTGCTCCTGTGGCACCACAAGGTATGTCGATTGCCCGAAGCAACGCACGGTATCCGTGAAGCGTTCGAAATCCGACTCCACCCATCGCACATAGCCATGTTTGCTCTGCTGGCAGAGGGTCGTCGGCGCAAAAAGCCCCATCAGTGTGTGGCGTTGTCTCCTTAATTCGTCCGTGATAAGCGCAGGTAATCGTCCGGGGGTAACACCGACGCCATCCATATTGACAGTTTCAATGATAGGAACGCTCATTGATTGCATTTTCGCAAGTCTTGAACGGAGCGGTTCGCTTTCCCAACCGGGACCTGCTACGTAGACCCGTAGTGGCTCACGCGGCACGACAACTGATTCCATCGTTCGGAAGGGAATATCAATACCGTCGATGCGGATTGTCATAGGAACCCCAGTATTCGCGAGGTCTCAATGATATCACTGAAGGCGGAGATTATTTTGTATGCGCCTATCTGCGCCTGTCCAGACGAAGCAATAGCATTCCTGAGATTCTCCTGCTGCTCCCAGTGCTTCCGCCACGGGATGTCCTGCCGTTCCAACACTCCCACAAGGTCCGATCCGCTGCTAAAGAATATCTGACCAGTGCCCATGTGGACGCCGAATCTCTCGGGCTCGCGTTGGATGTTGGCGATGATTTCCTTTTCGCGTTCCCTACGCCAAAAATCATCGCTGGCTATATCACTGAGAGGCATGCCGCACCTCCTGCGGTTTTCAGCCGCTCAATACCGTCCATCAGCGCGTGTTTGCGCTCTATCCTTCGTTTCTGTTTCCATTTTCGTTGTCTCCGCGTTTTAAGCCCGCGTGGCTATGACCTATAGAGCGGAAGCCATCTTTATATATATTATTGAATAATATTCAATTATAAACCGATAAATACTTAAATAGTTGAATATTATTCAACTCTTATGAAAGATACCAGGCCAAAGCTGATCGGTCTACTGAAAGAGGGTTATTGCACGCCCCAAATAGCAAGAATGGCAAAAAAATTGCAAGAGCCCTCCACCACGCTTCAGTACAATATCAAAAAACTTGAAGAAGAAGGCGCAATCAAGGCGTATAAGGCGATATTCAGCTACAAGAAAATAGACGAGGGATTTGTTGCGTTTCTTTTAATAAACCTCGCGCCAGAAGAATATGGCGACCCTGAGAAAATCGGCAAAGAAATCTCCAAACTTAAAGAAATAGAAAGCGTTGACATCGTAACTGGCGGATGGGAGCTCCTTGTCAAAGTGAGGACAAAAGACCAAGAAACATATTACCAACTCGTCAAAAATGTCATATCAAGAAAAGGCATAAACAAAATAACAACGATCACCTCGCTTATGCAACTCAAGTCAGAATTTGTTGCGGGCCAATAACTCCTAGATTTTCTCATTCAGTTACTACATATTTTTACAATAATCAAGGAGGCGTATCGCAAGCAGCTCATAAACAGTATCTCTAAAAAAATTAAACGCGTCTTGAATGCGTGAAGCGCCAGGAAAATTTTTCCTGAGCGCTATTTCATCACCGGCACATTTTTTGATTGTTTCTTCCGTCGGTTTTGCAAAACGATATTGTATTGGAACGGCATCACCCAATTTGACTTGCAAAACCCATAGATAGCTAAGATACCGTAATGTTTCAGCAACTCCTGCCTTAAAGATATACTCACGTAAATACTGATCTTCGGTTTTTAGTTTTTCAAAATTTGCCCTCACTTTTTTGCGCGCAGATGCGTCTGCAGTTCTGTAATCTTCAGGCGTTACCATAAACACGCCCTTAGGATTGATGTGCGTCTCATCGGAGCCAACCGCCTCAGGGAAAATATCATGACCTTCGAATTTCGCGTAAATATCTTCATAAGGAGCTCTTCGATAATACGGCGCGTAGAAGATATACAAAACAGGAAGGTCGTCCTGTTGAAAAAAACCAAATTCTTCGAAATGCGATTGGTTTAATGGTGCGTGTTGTTGTGAGTATTGCACAACAGCGCTC
Organism: Candidatus Woesearchaeota archaeon; assembly: GCA_016203225.1. Taxonomy (GTDB): domain Archaea; phylum Nanobdellota; class Nanobdellia; order Woesearchaeales; family ARS49; genus DSQK01. The sequence goes on from JACQNC010000012.1 coordinate 42,824, forward strand.
ACTACTGTCCAATAAAGTGTTTGATCAATCACACTCGCAAAACTGCTCAATGCACGTTCGTCAACAACGTAAAAATGAACGGCTGAAGGATTGTTCTCGGATGTTCCTTCGGAACCTGATCCCCCTATCAGCATTCTTCCGCTCACCCTCAAATACTTCTGTGCAGTTGCTCGAATGCCAAACGGAAACCCAATGACGGAAGCGATACGATTAATAGTTGTTGAAGGAGTTTGGATGCTCCCGGGTATTTTGAGCGAGTTAATTTTGCGCAAATATTGAGGAATGTCGAGTTTATTGCCGGGTAATCTATCAGAAGGTGTGAATAGCAGTTTACCTTCTTCGTTAACGAGTGATTTAAACTCTGAGATGTCTCTTCTCGCGATGGCTGGATCTTGATGTGCGGAATCCCACACAATTTGTTTAAGTAAATTATTATGCCACTTCTGTAATTTTTCATAAAATAGAACAAGCTCAGTGGTTATCTCGTCTGCTGGATGCTCTTTTGAATACAAAGTCAAGAACTCAAGTGTTCTATCTAAATCCGTTCGGAAATTATCCCCTTGCGCGTAAGCATATGCTTCGTTTAGTTTTACTTTTAGTTCGGCATCGCTCAGAGCTGAAAGATTCTTAAGCAATGCAACTTTGAAAGGATAATGAAGAATGGCATTTGCAATTCGGGCCTCAGCATCATAATGTCTATCAGACGCGCGTATGAACTGAATCAGTTTGCCAATCTCGGGATGCTTTGCTTTACTGCCAAAAAGCCATTTTAAAATCATATGCTGTCCGTTAACGTATGCCTTTTAATATTTTTTGATTATCAAACCAGCAGAATTCCCCTGCCATCTGCTACAATCCGAGAAGGGCTTTAAAAAGGCAGTTTTCCTGACTGTGAGACAAAGCAGGGATAATGCGCAACCATTTTAAATGCCCAGTACTAGTTGCAAATGATGCGCGATGTCGAGTTAAGACGATTATTTCTGAATGATGGGGTGCGGTTACGGGCATTGTTTCTTCGAGAGAACAATCTGCAAGATACGGGAATGAATGAGAGTCACGACAAAATCACGTCGAAAGTTGTTCGCACATGGTTAAAAGAACGCATACGCATGTATGCGCGCAAAAAACCGTCTTTTGTTGTTTATGCAGTACTCGATGAACGGAAGAAACTTATTGGAACGGTGGGCGTGGGGAACATCAACTACAAAACGAAGTCAGCTGAGATTGGCTGCTGGATTTCTGAAAAACGCGCCGGTCTGGGTTACGGCACGTTAGCCGTGCGCTCTTTTCTTAAAGAATTTCTGAACTTATTGCATCTCAAAAAGGTTGTTGCAGAGGTAGCAAAGGAGAATATTGCTTCCCTCCGGATTCTTGAAAAAAACAGGTTCACGCTCAAGAAGAAAATAAAGAATTACTTGTTCTTAGAACGAGTGTTTTAGAACGGTCGGAGGCGGTCTGGTAATTATTTGAAAAACTCGACCTGCAGTCGTCCATAAAATAGTGTTATCGCTTCATTGTCTTGTCTCAATCGTTCATTCTCACATGAGGCAATGATAGTTTACCTCTCAATTTTGAGAACCACCTTAAAATGTCTTTATTTCTGTCGCTTCCGAATTGTCGGACAGCCTCTGAACGCTCTTGTTAATGGTTACTGACTTGCCACCCACATAGCGTCGAATAGTTGCTGCTGAAGTTTTGCAGCACTTCTTTCCTTAATGTAAATTCCAAGTTGTTCCTTTGCATTCGCCTTGATGATGACAATGGCATTAGGAAGGATGAACAAAGCATCGTCAATATTTTTCGTTACCTGATCATTGAATCGTAATTCCCGTGCTTCTTCCTTGTCTGATTTCTTTGTCTCAATCATAAATGGGGTTCTTTGGGTTATAGCTTTGAGGACAATCTTTTGTTCTTTTCTCCTTCGTCGAAATTGCGCGTGAAACGTGGGAAGGAAATGCAAAATGCTCTCAGGAACATATGCCGAAATGATGATATTCGGTTTCTCAACAAGCAATGATGCGATTGTCTTGAAGCCTTGAATGCCCTCATAGACCTCGATTGTCGGTCGTGTAATCGCGATCTTTTGCAATGCCTCCAGTTCGGGTAGGGCTTCGTGGATTGCTTCAGCTTTGCGTTGCTTTTCTTCTTCGATAATCTGTAGAATTCTTTTGGGTTGGACTGCGCTGTAATGCTTGACACCTGACTTGATGACTTCGCTGATGAATCCCTTCTCTTGGAGTGACTTGAGAATGTAATAGGCGGCTTCCCGGGCAACGCCTGCTTTTTTGGCTATTTCGCTGGCTTTTGCCACACCAAGCTTCAGCGCGGCCAGATACGCCTCTGCTTCCTGCCTGCGCAATCCTGCCTTCTCGAGAGCGTACTCGATTGCCATGGCCTTCACAATGACTCATGGGTTTTTAAGGTTTTCTATTGTAGTAATACTTTTTACACCATAATTTAATCAACTTCGCGCGTTATTACTATTTCGAGGCAATAACGCCTTGGTGAAACTATGGACCAAAAGCAACGCGAAATGAAGATAAGGCAATACCCTATATCTGTACACGATAGTATAGCCAGAGATACCGAGTATGAAGATTTAAGAGAATTTTCAAGAGAAGTGTTTTCAAGAGAAGGTAGTAGTAGCTCTGCGCAGTATAGACTCCCTTCGGTTTCGCCTAAAGAGCTGAAATGTTTTATGCCCTTAATTTATGATGCTTTTCAAGTAGCGCGTGCGGTTTCGATTGATGAGATACTCACGCTCAGAGATGATGGTATGAAGATTCATGAATCAGTATTATACTCAAGTATAGAACATGTTGGTTATGTCATTCGAGGATATCTTGCAGGCCAAAAAGCGAGCCATGCTGATTTAGAAGATGTTATGCGAGTTATCCAACTAGCTCAGGGGATTAAATCAGCCACCACAGAAGATCAGTTTGGAACCATAGTCCGCAAAGCTTTCGGGAAACAACCTAAGAACAAATAACCCTTCGCCTTCAGCAACGCGAGCGTGGAGTCCTTCCCTCCTGAGCACAGAACGCCGAGTCTCATGGGGAGAGCGCGATTTAGAGGGGTTTTAAGCTTTATTGTCGAACGAGGAACGTCAGATCACTCGCAGGCGTTTCTTCAGTGCGTAGGCCTTATCCGCGGCATCGCTCTCGGATTTATCTCTGCTACAGACATAAGTACTGAATATTTCGCCCAGAATAGTGATGGCGTCATGCGCTAGAGCTGTTCCAGCTTCAAAACGCAGAATCTTCTCTCTTAGAAATTCCACATTTGCTTGAGGTGAAACATAAAATGCTCTATCTTCCGCAGACAAAGAGCAGGTCTCATCGACAGATCGTTTTGCGCGCCCGGTAATTGATGCAAGAGCTCGTCTGCCTTGGTCCAATATGAACACTATCTCGTCAAGTGCAAATACCTGCACAACGGGTTTGCCCCCGATAACATGCTGCGTTTCCTCCGCAGAAAACGGAGTAAATCCGCCATAAACCTTGCCACTCGGTGTAACAATGGTCATACCTGCACCATGTCTCTCGCTTCCTTCACGATCGTGCAAAGCTTGTCGAGGTCGGTTTGGTCCTTGACGGAGATACTCTCGAATCTGGCGCCAAGCCCATCAGGACACACGCTCAGGCCGTATTCCTCTGTTTTCGCGTATCCGCGCTTTTCGATGAATTCGATGCGCTTTGCTCCAACGCACAGAGTATCGCGTACCTCTGCTATCGTGCCATCAACGTTGAGGTACACCTCAACCGTCGCGACATTGCTTGCCGGGAAATATGATATCAGGATACCCTCTCCCACGTTAAACGTTTGCTCCGTTTCAGAATCCTCAAGGTCAGTCAAAGTGTCTTTGCCGAACACTGCGCGGACAGTCTCATCCAAGCTGATTGGTTTTGCCATTTTTGCCCCTCGATATCTTGCAGCGGTCTTCTTATCTCCGCTGCTGTCGATAGGTTTCTGCTGTCCTTTATAAATGTTTCGGCATAGTAATCACTCCTTAGTGACTACGTGCTTGAAACGTTAGATTCTGCACGAGACAGGCGTTCCTGCGCGTTCTTGTGGTGCGAAAGATTGCGCACGGCTTTTTGCAAGCCAGCGCGGCTCAAACAGGATTGTGTCGGGATTGAGCCAAGCATCATTCGCGCCTTGTCGGGATGAAAGTGGAACGTGTTTTTAAAGGTACTTCGACTTTTCAGTATTTGTGAGCTTCACCATTATTATTTTTCTATATGGAATATAACTATGGCTTTTCTATGACTTTGGTCATTTCTTGGATGAAATTCTTGGCTCGTTCCAAGCTTAATCGCGCAACATGCTCTTTTGCGGTTTTGGTGATGTCGTATTGGAATTCTCCGCGCCTTTCCCGCTGATGCCCGAACGTTGCGACGAGCTCTTTGGCTTTGACTTGGAATTCTTTCATAAGCTCTTCTTCGCCAACGTTCATCAATCCGAGAACTTCGCTCTTTGTTGTCTTGTAGTCCTCCAACAAAGATTTGGCTAACCGGTTATTTTTGATAAAATAAACCAGTAGAACGTCCTGGGTGATTTTGTGAGCGATCTTTTCACCGACTTTCAGCCCGAGTTTTGCCATTGCGGCATTCGCAACGTAAAACATGCTGTAGTACGATGTGACGATCACCCACAGTAAGCATTCGAAGTCTTCAGGAAAACCGGCAGATTTCTTTGTTTCAGCGTCCGTCGACAACTTCAGCAAAAAACTGGAAAGCTGCAAGGACATTTTTGCGTTATTCACGTAGAACTTGACGAACTGTGCGTGTGCCGGATTCTTCTTCAGCAAGTCGTCTTCAAAATAACGCTTGAGATTTTGTTCCGCCTCACGAATATCCTTGTCCGAAATCATAGTGTCTGGCGTACCCCGTGATAAAACCCTTCAACACCGGCAATGATGACATGATTCTTAAAAGCTTCGACGACGACGTTCAGTTTCTTTTCGGACAAGCTTTGCACGAACTCTTTTTCGTCTAAAACGATTGACTGTACTTTCCGTTTGAGCAGCAACGCTTCTGCATTGATTACTCTAACAATCTCTTCACCCGCATCTCTTGAAGGAACAATGATGAGTATGTCAAGGTCTGAAGTCTTTGTTTCGGCGCCTTTCGCAAAACTGCCGAATATGACCACGCTGTAAAAAGGCGTTTTGACCTTTTCCGCAACATTCTGGAAAAAGGATTGTAGCTCTCCGTGTTTGTCAAGAAAGTCTTTCGAGCGCAACAGCTCAACGTAATACAACGCAGTCAGGTCACCTTTGAGGTTCAGCGAGCACAAGTCAACATTTGCTTGTCTTTTCTTCGCAAGAATGTTCTTTTGAACAAGCTTCTGGACGGTGATGTGCGTGCGTTTATAGTCGATTTTTGCCTTTCTTGCGATCTCCCGAATAGCAAACTGTTCAGAGATGTTCTCTAACAAGAATTTTACGACCCTGATTTCCATCCCGGTAATTGGTGTCTTAAAAGCCATCAAATGATGTCTAATAAGCCATCATTTATAAGGTTTTCGGTTCCGACACCCAGTTATGTACCTGAGCGGATAACACTATGTAGCCACATGCATAATCTGAAAAAAATAATGCATCAACAAAACAATCAAACAACGCATCAAAAGAGCAAACTCAACACCCACCGATTAGGCGAATGAAGTAAAGCTAAGATAATCTGACTGTAGAAGGGTATATAAATAAAAGTTCCATTAAACCGGGCAATATGAAAGAAATCCATTTGAGCGCTGATCAAATAATCACGCTTAGCGATTACCCGCCACATCATGAACAATGTTTAAAGATTTATTTTAGAATTTTCCAGAATGGTCGTGGTAGAATTGTGCCTCCTGTTCCAGTTATCCATATTTCCACGGGAATTCCTTTTACAAAGGCTCATGGAAAGAGGGCTGAGAAATATAACGGTTTACTGACCGCTTTTCTTGAGAGTCATCCAAGGGCACAGTATTTCTTGCTTGATGGAACACACAGAACAACAGCAGCGGCACTTACACACAATAAAGTTCCAGTTCTTCTTTTCAAAGTAGACAAAGACATCAAAGAAGCGCGAAAACTCGTTGAGCAAGGCGAACTATTCAGTCTCACCGCAGGAGGCAACTCGATAAAAGAAGCCATTAAAACACTAGAAAAGCACTTCCTCAAAGCGATGAGTTTTCAAACGGTCATCGAAAAAACCGAGCGCATGGTGTCCGAGAAAGTACTGCCACCATACATGACTAACTTTTACAATCAAAAATAATTTTCCGTCCTCCCCATGAGAATAAACAAACAACAAATACTGGCCATTTGTAAAAAACTAGATCAAAAGCTGACAAAATACCGATTCTTGGCAGCGGGCGGCTTAAATGAATGCTACTTGGTAACGACCCCGCGTGCCAGATACGTAGTTAAAATAGAGAACAACAAAGGATATTCAGAAAGAGAACACAAAAACCTTCTTTTGGCAACCGAGAAATTAGCGCCAAAAGTCTATCTCTTTGACAAGTCAGGTAAGATAATCCCGAAAACATATATGGTGCAAGAGTTCCTTAAAGGGAAGCACCCACCCATACAATTATCGAATGACTTCATTATCAAAATGGCAAAATGGTTCAAGCAATTGCACTCAATAAAGTCTTCACAAATAGAACCTAATGAAAGAAAACGAATCTACTCATTAGGTCATTGGGCCAATCAGTCATGTAATAAGCTAAAGAAAATTCAGATGCCAATAAATCAAGATCTTAGAAAGCAAATTGAAGATCGTTTTCAGACCACACTAGTCTTATGCAAAGAAAATAATGACCTTTTCAGATCGCGAAAGACCTTCCCTCTCGTTCATGGAGACCCGTGGCGAGAAAATGTATTCATCGAAAAAAAAGGCATCCGCTTGATAGACTGGGAATTTGCAGGATTCGTGTTAGGAGAACGGGATCTCATCATCTTTATTCGCGCGTACAACCTGTCAAATCAGCAAAAAGCACTATTCCTCAAAACATATGGCTACCCCCAAACGACCATCGCAAGAAAAAAAATCAACGTGGTCGCTCAGCTGCTTACGTGCTCAGACCTTCTCTGGCTATTAGAACGCATAAACTCTATCGAGAAAGGAAAAGTAGGCAAACGTCAACAACAAAGAACCAAACGAGAAGCTATAAAAAAGATAAGGAAAATACTTTCAAAATCCAAGTAAAAACTCTGCTTTCCGCTACTGTCTCAGAACGTCTTTAAAAAGCCAGTTTTTCGGACTTTAGCACAAATCAGGGGTTATTGCTAAATTTTTCTTGTGATAATAAGCATGTGGGCGCTCGTGTCCACCACTGCAGGATGCGTGCACACTTGGTAATGGACCTTAATCCAATTCTTCCAACCAGCTTTGTCTTTTTTGAATAGCGTGTTGGCTTCTTCTTTGTATGGTGTGCTCAATCCTTCTAAACCGGTGAGATCCAGAAGTTTTAGTTTTTTCCGTGCGAAAAGCTCTTTAAGCTCTTTTGCATAAAAGAAGTGGGCATAGTACTTGTGATGCCACATGTGATCATCACCCTTTCTAAGGATACGTTCAGTATTGGAGGTGACGCGCAATTCTTCTGGCCAGTATCTGATTGCATTCATTAGGACGCCAAGTCTCCCCATAACGCTGACAGCGATTGGTGCTCCTTTACGTGCAACGCGAATGAGTTCAGATACCGCGCGAGCCCTGTTCTGCGGAGTTGATACGTGAGATAGTGCACCACCTAAGCAAAGCACGGCATCAAAAGTATTGCTCTTAAAATTCGAAAGGTCTACGATTGATCCTTGCACGATATATTTTACCTTCTTGCTTACTCCTTGTCTCTCAATTTCTTTCTGTGCGAATGCCAAATTTTCAGCCGTAATGTCGAAAAGCACCACATCATATCCTCTTTTTGCTAGCTCGATGGAATATCTTCCAGGACCACCGCCTGCGTCTAAGATTAGTCCTTTTCTTGGAAGATGTTTTGTCAAGAAATGTAGCGTTGTTTCAAACTCTAGCCTATGAAACGGATCCTTCACGAGCCGTTTCCATTCATAAAGAACACCTTTAGAATAGACTGCTTTTGCCAGCGCCTCTGACTTTTCCCGCTTCATTCTTTCTTTAATTTAGCCGCACAACTTTATAATTGTTTCTCACACTGCACGTTAAGCTCACCTTCTCCATCGATCTGGAAGATTGTTCGTTTGAAGCTTGAGATAAAGAATCGTTACTTAATCTTCTTCCCGCGCAAGCGAGGGAGCAATTGCTCATCAGGTGTCGCGCGCGTCATGCTGATGAAGCTCGCTATAAGCATGCAGATGAACACTAGTCCGAACGCGTACGCCCAGCTGAGGCTGTACTGCGGGATGTAGAAGATTGAGAAAATTATGCCGACGAGCGATGCGACCAGGAAACTGGTGCTGATTGGCGCTGGTTTGAATGCCACGGAATCACCTCTGGTTTATGCGTGTCTCATTGTGTTTAAAAATGTTGTGCGATGACGCTGTCGACTACTTTCTCCGCGTCGAGACGTCGTTTCTGGTGTTCTGCGAGGAACGCGTTGATCTTGTCGATCAGGATCTGCTTCAATTCTCCTGACAGGAGTTTGCCTGACTTGTAGTCATCGTGGATCGATGCGAGTTTGTGGTCGTCGGGTTCGAATAGCATGCTGAGCCACTGGAAGCTCACGTCTATATCGGGGTTGCCGCCGAGCTTGCGGTGCTCCTCGACCGTGTCCTTGCCGCCGGAGAACGCGTACTTGCGGATCTTGCGCTCGACCTCTTTCGGCGCGTCGGTCGTCCAGATCGCCTGTTCGCCGGAGCTTGACATCTTGCTGTCGCGCGAGAGGCTGGGCACGAATTTCGACAGTATAGTGGCAGGCTTGGGATAGCCTAGCTTCTCCGCCACGTCTCGCGTGAGCCTGAAGTGCACGTCCTGGTCGACGGCGCAAGGGATGAGACATTGCGTCTGTTTGCCTTCGAAGACCGTCGGCAGGAACGCGGGCACGGATTGCATCGTGGTGTAGAAGTATTTGCCGACGTTGTCTTCGTTCTTGAGCCCGAACAACGCGCGCACCGTGCTTGCTGTCGTTTTTTTCGCGACTTGGCATGCGAGCTTGTACATCACGTTCGCGTGCTTGGTGTCGATCAGGAATCTCGTCTTTTTCAGGTCGAACCCGAGCGCGATTATATCGATCAGGTTCTCACGCGTCCATTTCGCGCTGTCCTCGAACGTGAGGTCGTCCTTGAACAGGACCTTCTCCTCGTCGGGGATCTGGAAGATGAGCGTCGCGTTGAGCCTGTCCTGAAGCCATTTGGTGAATGTCCAGACGAACAGATGCCCTATGTGGATCGGGCCCGATGGCGCGCGGCCGGTGTAGATGTAGACCTTCTCTTTCTTGTCCAGCGCGTCGAGGACCTTGTCGAGGTTCGTATGGGCGAAAAAATGCTGTCGGCGCAGCATGAAGTGGTCGCCGGTGTGCTTCTTCAAACGTGCAAGCGACGCCGTGTCGATGCGTTTCACGCCGAACTGCAGGATGAGCTTGTCGTAGTCGACCTGTCCTGTGACCTCGTACGGCGTTACGCTGAACTCCTCCTTTGTCATGGAGCGATCCTTCCTAGGCCGGTTTAAATACTTTTGTTACGATATCCTGTGCGATCTCGCGCCTGCGCGGGAATGAGGCTACCGAGAACTTCAGATGATAGCACGCGCCTGAATCTGTGAGCTGCACTATCCGGTCGTTCGCCCACAAGTCCTTGTCGATGCGCACGAAGAAGACGAGCTCGTTGTCGAGTCTGCTCTCGGTTTCGTCCACGAGCTGGCCGCGTTGCTGCGCATTCAGCTTCGCCAGGAACGATTCCACGAATGCGTTGACGTGGCGGTCTTTCGTCAGCGTGATGTCGAAGACATGGATGGTGCGGTCATTGAACCCTGTCGCTTTCTTGTCACGTAATTCGACATTCTCTTCCGCGGGATCGAATGGTACGAGCGCGAGCAATCCTTGTTTGAGCTTCTCGACATCCTCTTCGGGCTTTGCGAAGACAGAAAGCTCGATGCTCGTGAAGACTTTCATGCTGTTGCACCGAAAAGGTAGGTTTAAATAGTTTTGTTCTGGTCAGGAAATCATGAAGCACAACCCGCGGATAGTGCTCTGGCTCATCGTGCTGTTCTTGGCAGCGCAATACGCGGGCTTGTACGTCGTGAACCAGTACATCGACTATCCGACCACGCTTGCGACGGGCAACTTCACCGTGACCGACCTTCCGGAGGTCGCCGGCCAGGAGGTCGCGCGCCCTGATATCGAGGAGTCAGTCTCGCCGCTGTACATCGTAGGCGCGATAATCGTAGGCACACTCCTGTTGTTGCTCATCATCAAGTGGGGCAAGGCCATCCTGTGGAAGCTGTGGTTCTTCTTCGCGGTCGCGTTGTGTCTGCACTTCGCCGCATACGCGTTCCTGAAGGGGACTCCTTACGCGTCCTGGACCTCGCTCGGTCTGGCGGTCGCGTTCGGCGTGTGGAAGATCTGGCGGCCGAACGTCATCGTGCAGAACCTCACCGAGCTGTTCCTGTACGGCGGTTTGGCGGCGATATTCTTCAGCGTGGTGAACATCTGGGCCATGCTCGTCATCCTTGTCCTGATCTCGCTGTACGATGCGTACGCGGTGTGGAAAAGCCAGCACATGGTGAAGCTCGCGAAGTTCCAGAGCGCGAGCGGGGTGTTCGCAGGACTGTTCATCCCGTATTCGCTGGGCAAACCTATGGTTCCTGCGAAAGGCGGAACGTCAGGCGTGCGCACGGCCGTGCTTGGCGGCGGCGACATCGGGTTCCCTCTCCTTTTCGCGGCGAGCGTATTGAAGGAATATGCGCTCGCGGGCCAGGGCTGGCTTGCGTTGCTTATCCCTCCGTTCGCTGCGCTTGCGTTGTTCGGCTTGCTCGTGTTCGGCAAGCAGGACAGGTTCTATCCCGCAATGCCGTTCATCAGCGCGGGATGCGTTGTGGGCTTGCTCGTGGTTTGGCTCGTGCGATTCTTGCTCTAGACCAATCGCGTCTGTCCTGAACGCGCGCTGTACGCCGCGAGATTGATGACCGTCCCTGCATTTGCGACGATGGTCTGTATCCCTGTCTTTCTCTGGATCTCCCGCGACCTATCGAGAGTTGAGTTCTGCAGGATGGCTAGCTTTGGTTTCGCGACCTTGACCGCCTTCTCGTCGGACACACCGGGCGCGAGGATGAGCACGTCGCAGCGCTGCGATTTCGCTTCGCGCGCTGAGAAGGACTGCTGCGCGTACACGACTGTGCTGTCTGGCAGCTGTATCGATAGGCCGCATGGTAGTTTCTCGACGCGGATGACTCCGAATGAAGCGGCGTCGGGAATCCTGTCCAAACGCACGATGCCGGTTATCGGCTGGTCGACCGGACCTTCGCCTATCAGGACGCACTGATCCTCTGCGCGGGCCAAGAATCCCCGTTCCGCGAACTGCAAAACGGACATGCGTGAATGGAGTCGGCAGTTGTTAATATTGATTTAGCGTTTTGAGAAGCAGGCAAACCTTTAAAAAGCTCAAAATGAGCGGATGTCCGGGCAGGCTAGGTCGGGAGGTTAGCACTCTCCTGTCGCCGTGAACGTGCTTCACACGGGACCGAAGCCTGGGAAGAGGCATTGACAAGTCCACATGTCTTGCGCAGGACGTTGACGTTCTGTCCTGCAGGATTGACGTTGTGGGAATCGCGCCAGGCGGGGAACCGAGCAACGCTCACCATCGCGCTCAATGCTTGCGGGGGCTCGGAACCGAGGAATGCGTGAGGTTCAACGTGTGTACTCTCAGTGTACCATTCTCGGGTGCGCTTGCCCGCTTCTCTTAGTTCGACTCGCCGCGCAGAATCTTGTCCTTCAACGCACTTATTTCTTCAATGAGCGCGGACTGTTTTGCGATGGGCGCGAACACCTGCGCAGGAATTACGCGCGGATAGGACTTACGAAATGCGAGGATATTCCCTAAAAGGCTGTTGTAACTGCTGATAAGCTCGTTGACATCCTTCTGCAATGCCTTGGAATCAAGCATTCCGAGAGTGGCCTGCCGCGCGTGCAGCAGGAGACGATGGTGACGCTCAGCATAGACAACCAGATCAGTCAAAAGTTGCGTGATGCTGAGCGTGGTCTCTTGATTGAGTTCGGGATAGATATCCGCGATGATGACGGACACTGGGATGGATTCGTCTTTCATCTGTGCGCTCGCTTTGATGATTCCGAACTCTTTGCCTATGAGCGAGATTTTCTGCTCAATCGCTTTCCGGTCGCGGAATTCTTCGCTCGCGTAGCTGGGAGCGGTGACCGCGATGATGGTTACGACGCATTCCACGACCTCGTCGAAGGCCTTGCTCGCAAGCGTCTCGATTTCGATTGCAGACATTATGCCACCACTATCGCCGGCTTGCCTGGCAGCGCTTGTTTGGCTTTCGGCTCCTGTGATTCTGATTCTTTCTGCACAACGACAGGACAATTGAACTCTTTCTCGAAGAAGTCAAGCGCGTCTTTCAGCGCGGCATGCTCTATTTCGGCAGTCAATAAAGCATCAGGCAGCTTGTTCATTACTTTCGGCAGGATCTTCGTCACTTCCTCTCCATGCTGCCGCAGAGCCGTGGCCATGACTGTCCTGATCAATTCGCCCGGGTTCTTGATGGTCTTGTGCTGCGACAAAAGCTTGAACAGGTCGTGCTTCCACGTATCGGCGACGATCAACGTGATGCGCGCGGGCTTCTCTTTCTTCACGATGTTCAGCACCTGTCGCACATCGTCCAGCACGAGCCGGACGACGTCTTCCGACGCCAAGTCCTCGGGTTTCGCTTCCTTGCCCCGAGGCCAGGCCGCGTTCGTGACGAATCCTTCCTTGCCGATTGCTTTCCACGTCTCTTCGCAGATGAACGGCGTGAATGGCGCCAAGAGCAGGATCTGTGTCGTGATGTACTGGTTGATCGCTTTCTTGTTTGGGATGCCGCACCGTTTCAGGTACCATTTGAGCACGCTTTGCAGTTCGAATAGCCCTTTCTGGATCGCGGTCCTGAATAGGGTCAGTTCCATCGCGTCGGTGCATTCTTTCGCGAGCTGCCCTAGCTTTGCCACGAACCACTTGTCGATGGCTTTCACGTCAGCACGTCCTTTGTCGTGATGCTCGACGCAAAACTCGTGCATCGATTCGAGTTTGTTACTCACTGTGCGCGCGAGTTCGGAGTCCCAGTTCGGATCATCCAGGCTCTCTCCGCCAGACAGGATCGTCAAGCGGGATGGGTCCACGCCGAACTTGGGCGGCAGGTCGCGTAGCAACAGGAAGTTCCCTTTCGATTTCGACATCTTCTCGCCGTCGACTGTGACCCAGCCGTTCACGCCGATGCCTGCGGGCCAGTGCGATTTGTGGAAGATCGCGGTGTGCGTGAAGATATAGAACGCGAGATGGTTCTGGATGAGGTCCTTTCCGGAGTTGCGGAAGTCTACCGGATACCAGTACAGGAATTCCTTGCGCATCTCTGACGCGTGCGGAACCGATGGCACGTTCCCGAGGCCTAGGAACACGAAATCGAACAATGCATCATTGATGTGGTCGACCGGCACGTGTTCGAGCAGATGCGAAATCGTGTAGAATGCCATGTAGAGCGTGCTATCTGACAGACTCTCAATCACCCAGTTCTGGTCCCAGGGCAGTTTGGTGCCGAGCCCGTATTCGCGCGTACATGCCCAATCGTTCAGCCAATCCAATACATAGTCGAACTGCTGCCGCGCTTTCTCCGGATACAGCGTGAGCTTGTTGAGCGCCTGGTGCGTGATCTTCTTCCACTTCTTGTCGCCATACGTGACGAACCATTGGTTGTCGACGATCTTCACTACGGATTGTGTCAGGCACCTGCACACCACTTTTCCGGTGAGTTCGTAGAACAGTGTCGCTTGTTTCTTCTTGACGAGCTCGTCGCGGATGACATCCTTGACGTCCTTGACCGGCTTGCCTGCATGCTTTCCGGCCGCGACGCCCATCGTGCCTGCGTAGAATCCTGCCTTGTAAACGAGATGCTTCGCCTCATCGAGCTTGGCGCGGTCGTGCTGGCTCTTGATCTTCATGTCCTCGACGACTTTTACCGCAGCTTGGTCTCCATATTCCTTGGTGACGATGATCGGGATTGGTTTGACGGCGTCCACCATCGCCGCGTCCAACCCGTGCCTCTGCTGCAACACCTTGTCGCGCTGGAGGTCGCGTAACCCGATGTAGTCGTCGGGCGCATCGGATGGCACTGATGTCACGATGCCGGTCCCTTTGTCGGGATTGCAGAAGCTCGCGGGCAGGATCGGGATATCGCGGTCGATCATCGGCGCGACGGCTTTCTTTCCCAGCAGATCCTTACCGAGCAGTTTACCCACCACGCGCACGGCATGGTCCTGTTCCTGCAGTTTCTTGACAGCCGGCTCGGAGATTATCCAGGTCTCGCCGTCGACGTCCGCTTTTACGTACGTGATGTCGGGCCCGACCCAGAGGTTGGTCTGGCCGAACACTGTCTCTGGACGCAGCGTCGCTGCGATCAGGAATGCGTCATCGAATCTGAACTTCAACAACACGAATTCCTGCGGCGTCTCGCCTTCGCCTTCGACGCGAGCATGGTCGCCGACAGGGGTGTTCTCCTTGGGGCACCACACGACCGCGTGTCGTCCCTTCGCGACATAGCCTTTCTCCTTCAGTTTGCGGAACTGCCACTGGATGAACTTGTCATAACGCGGGTTGAGCGATGTCGTGATGAAGCTTCTCCTGAAGTCGATCGCGAGCCCCATGCGTTCGTAATCCTTCCGGTACTCGACAGGGAAATACTCCACCCAGTGTTCGGGCTTCCCGAACTTCTCGATCTCTTTATCAGGAAATCCCATGTCGCGCATTATCTTCCATTGCTTCTCTTCCTTCTCCCTGATGCGTTGCGCTGCCGCCTCGATAGGCGACCCGGTGCAGTGCCAGCCTTGCGGGAAGAGCACGTTGAATCCGCGCAACCGCTTGTAGCGCGCGAACGCCTCGACGCGCATCAGGGTATAGAAGTGCCCGAGATGGGAATACCCGTTCATGTAAGGGTACGGGAACGTGACGAAGAATTTCTTGCGGCCATCAGGCGTGCTCTCGAAGAGCTTCTCCTCGTTCCAGGCCTTGATCCACTTCTGTTCGAGCGCGTTCCAGTCCATGATGCTGTCGCGCAAAGGACTGTTTAAAAACCTTTTCGGCCGAGAATCAAGCCTTGCGGAACTGGCCTATCGTCTCTATGAGGTCGACGTGGCCGAGCATCATGCTTCGGCAGCAGTACCTGTCGATGCCTAGGTCATCGAGGACTTTCTTGCGGTCCTCGCCCTTCGCTATGCGGTCCTGGTATTCCTTCCACAGGTGGCCTATCGGTTTTCCGCAGCTCCAGCATCTGACAGGGATGATCATCGTGTTCGCCTCATCTGTAGGACTTCTGTCGTTTCGCACGAGCCTTGCCGTGGCAGTTGGGCTTGTGAGTCTCCTTCGCGCGGACGTCCGCGACTAACAGTTGTCGGTCGTAGGAGAGGAATTCCTTGTGCAGTTTCTTGTCGAATTGCGCGAGCGCCTTCGCGATCGCGAGGCGGGCCGCCTCGGACTGGCTGTTCTGGCCGCCGCCGGCGACGAGCACGTCGATGTTGACGCGGCTCGCGACATCCTGCGCGATGATCAGGGGTTCGCGGATCTTGAGCTGGTGGAACGCCGGCCGCACGGTCTCGAGCAATGCGTGGTTTATCCTTACCACTCCTGCGCCGTGGGTCAGTGTCGCGCGTGCGACGGCACTCTTGCGCTTGCCTGTCGCGAGGATGACTTTCATAGTTTGGCCCCCAGGTGCTTGCATAATTCTGCTATTGTGATGAAGTTCGGCGTGCTGAGCTTTGTCACGTGCGCCTTCGGAAGCGTCTCTGCCTTCGCGTCCTTGAGCTGCGGCGGCACGCCTACATAGCACATGACGCGCCGGAATGCCTCCTGGCCGCGCTGCTTGTTCCAAGGCAGCATGCCGCGGATTATGCGGCGCACGAACATGTCTGATCTGCGATGGTAGTACGGGCCGTGCCTGATCTGCCCGCGCTCGTTCCGGATCGTCGCGTACGTGGGAAAAATCCAGTTTTTTCGGCCCGTCATTATGGCTTTCTCGCAATTGATGACAGATACTGTGCTGCCGTTGAGCGCTGATTTCGCCGCGTGGCTGGCCAATCTGCCTATGATTGTGCTCGTCGCGTCGATGACGATGCTCTGTCCTTGTTTCTTCGTTTCTGCCATGTTAGCCTAGGATCCTGATGTTCTTGCCTTGCGGGTTCTGCTTCATGAGTTCGTTGATGCTGAGCGTCTTGCCTTTGGCGTCGTGGATGCGCTGCTTCGCGCTCGCCGAGAACGTCCATGCCGCGACAGTGATGCTGTGGTCGACCGCGCCCGAGCCGAGGACCTTGCCTGGCACGATGACTGTCTCGTTCGGGTTCGTGCTGCGGTTGATCCTGCTGATGTTGACGACTCTCC
The DNA here is from genome assembly GCA_016203225.1 of Candidatus Woesearchaeota archaeon. Taxonomy (GTDB): domain Archaea; phylum Nanobdellota; class Nanobdellia; order Woesearchaeales; family ARS49; genus DSQK01. The sequence goes on from JACQNC010000012.1 coordinate 59,358, forward strand.
GTTGGCGCGTGCTCATGCAGAGGTCGTCCGCGATCCGGTCCCAGAGCTCAGCCTTCTGTGTAGTGCTGACTTTCCGCAGCTCCTGGATTAGTTGCACCAGGTGCTCGTTGCTGGGTCCTGTTTTCTTGGACATGGTGATTGTCTGCTTGATGTATGCGGCTGGCAGGATTCGAACCTGCGTAAGCCTAAGCTACACGGCCCTCAACCGTGCCCGTTTGACCACTCCGGCACAGCCGCGTTGAGTGTGAGATACGATTCTGTCGAGTCGCATCGATTATCTGTGCGGCTGTGACGGTCCCATCGTCGCAACGACGAGGACCGGCATCGGTCGCTCACGGATTACTTCGCTTCACCGAGTTTCGTCTCGAACTCGGTGAATGTCTTGCCCAGGATCTCGAGCGCAGTAGTGACTATCTCTCTCGCGTTCAGTTGACCCCAAGGCTCGACGTTGAACAGGAAATCGGTCGCGCTGTACTCGACCTTGATCGCGTCTGACACGCCGTCGACGGCGTCGACAAGCTGTCCGGTTATGAGCTTCTTGTCCGCTTTGCCGGACTTGTCGAAGATCTGCGGCGGGTACAGGTCCTTATTGACCTTCTCCTGGTTGATCGTGATGGTTGGCTCGCTTCCGTACCACGCGAGGCCGGGGCTCCACTTGATGTGGTCCTTGCCTCTGCCTAGCACGGCTGTGCATTCAAGTTCGAGTTCCTGCCCTTTGAGCAGTTGCACTATCGGTGTCTCGGGGAAAACGGGCTTGACCTTCGGGTCTTTGCTCTTGAGCTCGTCCGCGAGCACGATGCATGGGCCTTTGGCTTTTAGCGTGAGCTGCACGGTGCACTTGGCGCAGCCTGCGCCTTGGCATGTGCATTCGTCGCGGGGCGTGTACCCTTTGAGGTCGGTCTTGAGCGTGAGCAATCCGAGCCGGTGCGCTATCATCTCGTCGTACAGCGCGGAGCTGTTCTTGACGAGTTCTACGTCGTCGATGGCCATTGTGGGCACGAGTTCGACGATGGCCCTGCGCAGCGCGTTGGCGAATGCTGCGTTGGAATCCTTGAGCAGCATCGTGATGCGGCCGGTCTTCTTGTCCTCGTTCTGGTATGATATGTCCATGGTCAGACTCTGCGTCCCCGTTTTCCGCCTTTCTTTCGGCACCCGCCGTGCGGGATGGGTGTGACGTCCTCGATGATTCCGATGCGTAGGCCCATTCTGCTCATCGCGCGGATGGCCGCTTGGGCTCCTGGACCGGGCGTGTTGGGACCGTTGTGGCCTCCGGGGCCGCGGACCTTGATGTGGACTCCCGTGAGCCCCTTTTCGAGGGCTTGCTCGGCTGCGCGCTTTGCGGCCATCATGGCGGCCGTCGGAGAGCCTTCCATGCGGTCGGACTTGACGACCATGCCGCCGCTTCCCACTGCGAGCGTCTCGGTTCCTGTGATGTCGGTTATGTGGATGATCGTGTCGTTATAGGATGCGTAGATGTGCGCGATCCCCCAACGCATCGGCATGTCTCTCATCGGAAGCTCCTGCGTTTACCGCGTTGCCCGCCCGGTCCTCGGCGTCTGCGGTCATCGACCTGTTTCCTTGCAGCGCTCGCTTTCTTCTGGATCGGTACGCGCTCCGGATGGTCTGTCTTCGCGAGGGTGCTCGCGCCGACAAAGCTGACAGTCACCGCTTCCGGCACTAGGTAGCTGGGTGCTGTGACGATCTTGTTGTCGACCATGACGTGCTGGTGGGTAATGAATTGGCGCGCTTGCTTGACGCTGCGAGCGAATCCTTTCCTGTACACGAGCGTCTGCAGGCGTCTGTCGAGGACGCTCTTTAGCGTGAGGTTGAGGACGTCATCGAGTTTTGCGCCTGCGGGGAGGAGTCCGAGGCGTTGCAGGCGTTGGAAGAGTTGCTGCTTTTCGCGATCCGCTTGTGTCCCTGTCGCGGCGATTAGTTTCTTGGCCTGTGCCGTGAAGCCTTTGACCCTTGTGCTCGCGCGCCAGAGTTCCCCTTTGTTCTTGAGGCCGTACTCGTTCATGAGCACTTTCTCTTCCTCGATGCGCTCTTTCTGCCAAGGATGGCCTGGGCCGATGACGTGGCTGGTGAATCTGCGAGGGTCTCCCATTTAGGTCGTGCCTGACTTCTTGGACGCCACCTTGACGCCCATGACTTTGCCCTTGTTCCTGCGGAACTTGCTGCGCGTGCGCTGGCCGCGCACGGGCTGGCCGAGCATGTGACGCACGCCCTTCCAGCACTTGATCTTCTTCATGAGTTTGATGTCGTTCTCCTGCACGAAAAGTAGTTCGTTGCCCACGACGTGGCTATCCTTGCCCGTTGTCGGGTCCTTACGCCTGTTGAGGAGCCATTCGGGGATGCCGAACTTCGCGGGGTTCTTTATTATCTCGTCCATGCGTCTGACTTCCTCGTCCGTGAGGCTGCCGACCTTGCGCGTGGGCTCCATGCCCGCGGCTGCGCAGACTGCGTTGGCCAGCATGATGCCTACGCCCTTGATGTCGCTCAGGGCGTACATCGTGTGCTTGGTGCCTTTCAGGTCCGTGTTCGCGATGCGAACGATGTGTCGGAGGTTTTCTGCCATGGGATGTAAGCCTGTAGAATCAAACGAGTTCTTCGTTCAACCCTCACGCGCCGGCAAACCGCTTGCGGCTTGACGGTGTCCGCCGAACCTGCTGGATTCGGCGCGCACCGACAACCGAAGGTTGTCGACTCGGGCTCTGAGATGCGAACCCTCGGGGTTATTTATAAAGCTTTCTGAGAAGGCTCACTTTTTCAGCCATTTGAGCAAGAAATGAGGCAGCACGAAACCCGTAACGTACATGATGCTCGCGAGCCATGGATCATGCGATGTTGGAAGTCCCATGAGGGGCGCGATGGTGTTGGTGAATCGTGTTATGATGTAGAGGTTGATGAGCGCGAGCGCAGGTATGAACAGTTCAGGCACTATCCTGTGCGCTCTCCGGAGGTGCTCGATCTCTCGCAGCACGACGTCCATGATGAACCCGAACGCGACCGCGAGCAGTCCGAGTCCGAACAATAATGGTATGTCCGAGAACACCAACAGAACAGGGATGAGCGCGATGCTGAGCACGAAGTTGCCGAGCACGGCGAGGCCGAGCGCGCCCCAATAGACCAAGATGTCTAGGAGTCTTAGCGCGTCGCTCTTGACGTTTGGCGCGTCCTGGATCATCGCCATGGCGCGGTCGATGTGGTGCGGCTGCCAGCCTTTCTGGCCGAGCGTCGTCTTGAGTTGTTCGACTGTGACTGGCATGTTTATAGGAGGCTGCTCGCGAGTTGTTTGACTGCTTGGCTCGCTGGGCTGTCTGGATGGCTGTACGTGACGGGGTGCTTGATCGCGAGCGCTTCGGAGATCGAGGGATCCTCTGGCACGACCGCGAGCACCGGTGTCTCGAGCAGGGACTGGACGTTGTCCGCGGTGAGTTCGTGGTCGTGGCTTCCAGCGCGGTTTATGATCACCCCTTTGACGGGTGTCCCGAATTCCTTGCAGCGCGCGATGAGTTTGAGCGAGTTGATCACCGAGGGTAGCTCTGGTGTGGTGACTATTAATGCTTCATCTACGACAGCCAGTGCCGCGAGGGACTCTGCGTGGTGTCCTGTCGCGCAGTCGAGGACCGCGAGCGTGCACGGCAGGCGTTTCAGGATCTGCGGGAGCTTCAGTAGTTCGTGGTGTTTGTGGCGCTTCGCGTGCACGACAGAGAGGTGGCCCAAGACCACTTTCAATCCGGATGGCACGTGGTGGTAGAGCGCATTGTCGAGTTTCGCGGGATCGTCGAACGTGTCGTGCAGCGCGACAGGGACGTTCGGCGTGCCGAGATGCAGCCCCACGCAGGGATTGGTGATGTTGGCGTCCACGACAGCGGTGTCGACGCCTAGTTCGGTGAGCGCCGCTCCGAGCGCGATGGTGAGCGTTGTGACTCCGACGCCGCCTTTGCCTGACGCGATCGCGAGGGTCCTCATGGTGTCTCTGTGACCATCTTTTCGATTAGTGCGATGAATTGCGTGACCTTCTCGAAATAGTCCGTGATGATGTCGATGTTGACCTCGACCTTCTCGCCGGTGTCTATGTGCGCGGTCATGGTGACATGTCTCCTGAATTCCTGGCTGCGGTCGAATCTTGCTTTGTCCACTTTCTTGAGGAAGACGTACAGGTCGAGGAAGTGTTGGATGTCCGCGTTGTCGCCGTACAGCTCGCGCGCCTGTTCGAGCTTGATGCGGGGCAGCGTCGGGACGACCGCGAGCCGTTTCTTGGCCTTTGCGTGCTTCAGCAGGACTTCTAGGCCGAAGTCGATGGAGCTTATCAAACGCTGGACTATGTGTTTGATCACGTCGACCGTGCGCGTGTATTTTAGGCTGACGCTTATCAGGTGGTCTGCGCGTTTGAGTTCAGCTTTGGCGTTGAACAGTGATTCTTGCATTGTCTTCACTCACTATGCGCTCGACCGCCTGGATGAAGGATCGCGCGGTGGCGAGCGAACGTTTGAGCGTGTCTGCGGTGACTGTAGTTACCTTGTAGTCCTTGTCGCATATCACGAATCGGTCGGGTTTCGCGAACTCGACAGGGGAGTTCTGATGGAGCGCGATGAGGTCGCTGAATTCCTTCACGGCGGCATGGTATGATGCGTCGGAATCGTGGTGTTCGAGCGCTTCTTGCAGGAGTTCTAGCCGGGAATCGGGGTCTTTCACGAGCGCAGGGATGCGTTTGGCCGCCAGTTCTTGTTCGAGTAGCGCGTTGGTCGTGTCGAGAAGCGCTTGTTGGAGCTCTTTTGCGACGGCGAGCAAGATGCGTGAATCGTTGACAGCCGGATACGTGCGCCCGAGCAGGTGGTTCGCGACGCCGAGACGCTGCTGGGCTTCCTGAAGCGATGATGAGGCGCGCATATAGAACAGTAGTGGTTGTTTCTATATAAATTCTAGTTCTGGAGTTCGAGTATGGCCGCGGCGAGGTCGCCTTTGTGCTTCTTGATTGATTTGAGCGCGTTCTCCTTGCTAGCGCCGGTCTGGTCCATGACTGCCTTGATGTCCTCGGGATTTATGTCGGGTTCCTCGCTCCGGGCGCGTTCGTGGATGATGCCCGAGATCTGGAAAGTCTCCTGACCCATCATGTTCACCTTCGCGACGCTCGGGTTGGTGATCACGATTTCCTTGTCGTGGAGCCTGATGAGGACTTCTATGGCGTCGAGCTCTTCCTGTTGGATGCCGAGGCGTTTCATCGCCTTCTGCATTTCGCGGGGGTTCAGTCCGGGGATCATCAGAGACCACGCTCAGTCATGCTCATTTGGCGCGGTCTCTGAGTGTGCTCAGAGCATTTGCCAAATTTCTTAGTCCGCACGTAAATGCTCTGACACATCAGAATCCGAGCACGGCTCTGCCGTAGATGTTCAGCAGGATCACGATTATGGCGACGACGACCGCGAGGATGATGACGTGGCCTGGTTTGAAACGGATCTTGCTCTGGTAGTCGTCGAAGTAGCGCGTCAGCCCCGCGCCGCTTGACGGAAGATTGACCCGCGGTTGTGCCATGCGCTTGGTTTTCTGTCGTCGCTATATAAAATCTTCTGCTGGCAGTCGTCTGCGAACCCCTGCGCGATCTCCCCCGGCACGATTGACGTTGTGGTCTCGACAGAAAAGAAGCAACCACAACAAACCTACATAGGGCTGCAACGGATGCGGGGACGAAATGGAAAAGGTGGTTGGGTGGGAGTACGCTCCCTTCTGTCAGTCCGCACCGGTTGAATTCACGGTGTGCCAGGCGTTACCTGGCGGGACTGCGCCTGCATTCCACTATGCGGCCGTGTTGGCCTTGCACCGGCCGGTCCTGTCCGTTTCATCGGTTCCTGCAAGCTCCTCGACCCGTTATCTCCGTCCACGTCGCCATGGACGTTCGGGATCTCATCGTGCGATCGCTTGCAGGCCGTGTCGTTTCTGTGACGTTTGCCTTCCCTCGCGGGAACTCCGAAGAGCGGCCTTTTGATGGTGGGGAGACGTTCCTCAGCGATTGCTCACCGGCGGCAGGCTACCCACCCAACCGTGTTTGTTCGTGATTTGTGAGCATAAAAGCTTTGTGGTTTAGGCACCAGAAAGATATGTTTCTATATGGAAAGAATCAACGTTGGAATGTAAGAACCGTGAGTTCAGCCTTGCCCTGTCGCGCCTTGCGCTCGTTCTTGAGCGTGAACTTGTACTCCTGCGCATACTTCTTGATCGTATCAGCGCCAGTACGACAGATGATGACGACCGTGCCGTTTTTCTTCATCACGAACTCCGCTTGGTAGAATACGTCCTTCATCATCGAATCGACGCGGAGCTCCGGCATGTCTTGCGCGGGTTGCGGCGGCAGCGTGACGAGCGTGTCGACAGCGTGCTTGCCGAACTTTGCGTCCAGGAACTCCAGATCCGTGCGCGAGAAAGTGAGCTGTTTGATCACGCCGGCTATCTTGGCGTTCTTCTTTGCCGCGCTGACGTTGTTGAACGAGGGATCCATGGCGAGGATGTTCGTTGCGTCTCCGCTGACGTCCTTGTCGATCTTTGCGAAGAATGCGTCCCAATCCGTCTGCTTGAGCGCAGGGAGTCTCCTGAACAGGAATTTCTCCTTCCCGAAATGGTGCGGCGAGCGTCTTGTCGCGAGAAGTGTCGCCTCGATCGGTATGACCCCGCTGCGGCAGAACGGATCAAGGAAAAGTTGTCCAGGAGCGTAACCTGAAAGCAGTACGAGCGAGGCGGCGACGTGACCCTTCAATGCGTCAGGCCCCAGGAATATGCGGTAGTCTCGCTTGCCGAGGTCATCGCCTGACAGGTCGATGCCGAACGCGCCATACGCGCCGCGCACGACAACGAGGAACGTGACGTCGGGCCGTTTGAGGTCGACTTTCGCCTTTGTGGATTCGTATATGGTTTCGCCTAGCTCGGCTTCGAGCTCCTGTCGTCCTTCGATGTCGAGGTCTGCTCGGACTACGAACGTGGCGTCTTCAGGCAACCAATCCTTGAGACTGACCTTCGCCAGTTGCGCGGTTACGGCCTTTGCGAGGCCCTTCGCTGGCTTGAATGAGAACAGCTCGAGCGCGACCCTGCTCGGGGTCTGCGCACGATAGATGTAGTCGCACGCCTGCAGCAAGGTATCGACAGAGAACGAAACTATCCCTGCGCCCGCTGACGCGTGGACGCCGAGCAATCTCCCGGCTTCGCTGGCGCAGACGTCCTCGAAGCCAGGGGCAGGGATGGAGATTATGGGGAACTTACTGGCCATTCCCGTTCTCTTCTTCGACTATGAGCGCCGCGCTCATGACCTCGTCGCCGTCGTCGAGACGCATGACGCGCACGCCTTGCGTGTTCCTGCCGATCTCTGATATCTGGTCCGTCTTTGTGCGGATGATTATTCCGTTCTTGCTGATAAGCATCAGTCCGTCGCCGGGCACGACGCTCTTGACCGCCACGACCTTTCCGGTCTTGTCCGTGATGTTAAAGTTGATGACGCCGACGCCGCCGCGGCCGATCAGGCGGTACTCTGAGACGGGCGTGCGTTTGCCGTACCCTTTCTCGGTGATGCTGAGAAGCATCTTGGTCTCGTCTGCTACGACCGCGCTGACGACCTTGTCGTCGCGGAGCTTGATGCCGATCACGCCGTACGCCGTGCGGCCCATCGACCGGACGTCGTCCTCCTTGAACCTGATTGCCATGCCGTTCTCGGTCGCGATGATGACATCCTGCTTGCTGTCCGTCAGTAGCACGCTGATGAGCGCATCGTCGGGCTCGATGCCGAGCGCGATTATCCCGCCCCTGCGCGGATTGGAGAATTCCTCGAGCGAGGTCTTCTTGACCGTGCCTTTCTGCGTGACGAAGAACAGGCATTTCTTGGGATCGAATTCCGCTATCGGGATGAAGGTGTGAACCTTCTCGCCATCTTCGAGCTGCAGCAGGTTGACGATTGCCGTGCCTTTTGCCTGTCGCGATGCTTCAGGCAATTGATAGACCTTTATCCAGTGCACTTTGCCCTTGTTAGTGAAGAACAGTATGGATGAGCGCGTGTTCGCGATGAACAGGTCCTCCACGAAGTCCTCCTCTTTGGTGCCGGTGGCGATGATGCCTTTGCCGCCGCGGCGCTGCTCCTTGTATGTATCGACTGTGAGGCGTTTCACGTAGCCGGCATGCGTGACAGTGACGACCATGTCCTCGGGCTTGATGAGCTCCTCTTCCTCGATCGCGTTCATCTCCGCTTCGATGATCTGGGTGCGACGCTCGTCGCCGTACTTCTTCTTCAGTTCCTCGAGCTCCTGCGTGATGATGTGCAAGATGCGCGGTTCTTTCGCCAGTATGTCCTTGAGGTCTGTTATCAACGTCAGGAGCTCTTTCTGTTCCTCGCGGATCTTGTCCTGTTCGAGGCTGGTGAGTTTCTGGAGTTTCATGTCCAGGATTGCTTGGGCCTGGATCTCGGAGAGTTTGTACCTGCCCACAAGCCCGATGCGCGCGGCTTCCGCGGATTTGCTCTGCTTGATGAGCGCGATTGCGTTGTCGATGTCATCAAGCGCGATGATCAAACCGGCCAGGACGTGACTCTTGTGCTCTGCCTCGCGGAGATCGAAAGCGGTGCGTTTCCTGACGATGTCGCGGCGGTGGTCTATGAAGTGCTGGGCTATCTCCTTAAGGTTGAGGACTTTTGGCTGGTTGCCTACGAGCGCGAGCTGGATTATTCCGAACGTTGTCTGCATCCGCGAATGGGCGTATAGCTGGTTCAGGACGACATCAGAATTCGCGCCCGTCTTTAGTTCTATCACGATGCGCATGCCGTCGCGGTCGCTCTCGTCGCGGAGGTCGGAGATGCCTTGGACCTTCTTGTCGCGCACGAGGTCGGCGATCTCCTCGACGAGCTCGGACTTGTTTACTTGGTAGGGGATCTCTGTGATGATGAGTTTCTGCCTGGTCTTGGTCTCTTCGAGCTGGGCTTTTGCGCGGATGGTAAGCTTGCCGCGACCGGTCTTGTAGGCGTCCTTGATGCCCGCACGACCCAGGATTATACCTCCGGTCGGGAAATCAGGACCGTGCACGAACTGGAGTAGCGCGGTCACGTCCGCATCTGGGTGCTGGATGAGGTGCATTATTGCGTCAGAGACTTCGCGCAGGTTGTGCGGCGGGATGTTGGTCGCCATTCCGACCGCGATTCCTGCGCTGCCGTTGACGAGCAGGTTTGGGACTTTTGACGGAAGCACGGACGGTTCTTTGCGGCTGCCGTCGTAGTTGGGGACCATACTCACGGTCTCCTTTTCGATGTCGGCCAGCATCTCCTCCGCGATAGCCGCGAGGCGCGCTTCTGTGTATCGCATGGCCGCCGCATTATCCCCGTCGACCGAACCGAAGTTGCCTTGTCCGTTCACGAACGGGTAGCGCAGAGAGAAAGCCTGCGCCATACGCACCATCGTGTCATAGATGGCTGTGTCGCCGTGGGGGTGGTAGTTGCCCATGACCTCGCCCACGATCTTAGCGCTTTTGCGGAACGCCTTGTTGTGCGCGAGACCGAGCTCGTGCATGGAAAACAGCACGCGCCGGTGGACCGGTTTGAGGCCGTCGCGGACGTCCGGAAGCGCACGACCTACGATGACGCTCATCGAGTATGCCAAGTAGGACTGCTTCATCTCGTCCTCGATTATGCGAGGCACGATGCGATTCTGCGGACTGGGTTGTGTTCCGTTTGCCATGAAAAAGAGGGTCCAAAACCGACGCCCTTCAGGATGAAATAACTGCGATTTCTTTATAAGTCTTTCTATCTTAAAATGCGCTTATGGAGCTTAAAACGGGGTTTAAATGCACTTTTGGACAGACGAGTTAGCGCCCAGAAATGATGTTTTGGTGCACCAAGAAGCTCTTCGGGCAGTAGACACATTTCTTGCGCGATTCGCGGTCAACGGGCTTCAAGGAGTTGTACTTCATAGGGTTCTTGCAATGGGGACAACGCACGGTGAGCATCATTGTTTCTCTCCCTCGTCGTTCTGATCGCCACTCGTCTCCTCGTCCCCTGTTTGCTCGTCCTCAACAGGATTTCCCACAGCGGGATTGTCGCGTTCTTCCGTAATCGAGCCTTCAGCATGTTCCTCATCTGGGCCTGGTTTGTGGCCGTGCACGAGCTCTTCGACGCGCTCATCGATCTTTTTCTGCACGTCCTCAGTCACGCCTTCGGGGAAGATACCTTTGCCGCCGAACTCGCGCGATTTCTCCGTTCCAGCGGCGATCTTCACTGCCCGTTCTTCGGACTGTTCTTCTACGGTCTCGGGTTCCGCGTGCTCTTCGGCGATCTCTGCTGCGGCTTCTTTGCGCGCTTCCTCGATGACTGCTGATTCAGGAGCGGGTTGTTCCGGGGCTGCGAGGATTGGTTCTGTCTTAGGCGCGGCTTTCTTGGTTTTCTTGCGCTTCCCGCCAGGCATTGGCGCAGGCTCCACTTCCTCTTCTCCGTACGTCTCGAGACCGGCTGTCTTGATGACCTCGATCTGCGGACTCAACATTGCTGGACCTTCAGGCGCGGGCGTCGTTGGATATGTCTGGAGCTTGTGCCTGTCGCCTTCGTCATCGACGAGGTCGATCTCGGGCAGTTTCGCGAGTTCCTCGTCCAAGCGTTTGTGTTCGGCTTCGACATGTTTCTTGTGCTCCTCGTCACGTATCTTCATCTGTTCGTGCTGTTCAAGCATTGCATCTTGTTTCGATTCGATCTCGCCCTCTTTCTCCTGTATGGCTTTCTCGAGCGCGAGGACGTTTGAGAATTTCTGTTTCAGTTGGTCCTCAGGGATGTCGAAGTAGTCGAAGAACTTCTGCGCGAGCCTGATCATCTTCGTCCGTCCGTGCTTGACGCGCGTCAAGAAACCGTCCTGCTCGAGCAGTGCCAGGTGGTCATACGCCTTGTTTGTCCTGACCTTGATTATGTTGCTCTGGAGCACGGGCGCCTTGTACGCGATCACGGCGAGCGTCTCCATCACGGATTTCGGGAGCTCGGTCTGCGTGACGATCTTCCTCACGGTCGACAGGAACGCTTCGCGCACCGTGAGTTTCCAGGCCGTGCCGTCCTGGACGATCATCAGGGAGCTGTTGCGGGAGTCGTATTCGCCTTTGAGTTCCTGGAGAAGCGGGATGACTCTATCTTCGGGGATCTTGACGAGTTTCGCGAGCTCGCTGGTCTCGATCTTCCTTCCGACCGAGAACAGGATGCTCTCCACCTGTTTTTTGAGTTCGTCCATCAGGCTGCGTATGTGGTCCCTGACTTCTTAATCCTGTTGTCCATGACGAGCTTCTCTAGGAATGGCGGGATCTTTTCGGCGGGAAGGCCTGCGATCTTCGCGAGTTCCTCTGCTGTCTTTGGGCTTTGTTTGCATGCGTAGATGATAAGGTTGTGGAGGACGTTCACCGCGTTCATGTCTATGACTTGGTTCGTCGCCTTGAGGTTCTTGAGCGCCATGTCGACCGCATGCAGGCGCGCCTGGAGGTCGTTGATCAGGCCTTCGAAGTCTTTGGCCGGCATCTTGAGCTCCAGCGGCTCGAGGATCTCGACGCTTCCGGGCATGGCGTCGAAACAGAACGCGATCAGGTGATAGGCGTCCTTGAATGTCATGTCGAGTTCGACGAAGGTCGCGTAGAGTTCGCCGCGTTTCTCTGCCGAGGCGTACTCTTCCTTGTGGATCTGGACAGTCTTATCGTCCTTCAATCGCGAGACGTAGTCGCGGAGCGTCTTCTCGACGTGTTCCTTTGGGACGCCGAGCATCTCGATGATGACTCGTGCACGGATCTTCTGGATGAGCTGTTGCTCCACGCCGTTTTCAGGCAGTCGGGCCTTTAATAAGCTTATCGTCTCCAGATGAGCAGCGCTCCGAGGACGCCGACTACGCCAACCATGAGCCAGACAGACCAGCGCTTTGATGCGAGCGACTTCGACTCGCGGGCCGTCGCTTTCGTCGCTGCGCCGATCGTGCCCTGTTTCTGCTCGATCCTTGGCTCCTGAGCAGAGGGTTGCATCTCTTTCGGCGCATTGTCATTTGAAACGACCACGATAGCGACCTCTGCTTCATCATCTTCTGAGGTCGTGTCTTCGCAATCGATCGAGATCAGGCGGGCGTGGAGGAGCAATGTCCTTGTCTGGTTGGTGCGCGGCGTGAAGCTCTTTGGCTTCGTGTTGGTCGTGTTCAGGGGTTTCTTGGCGATGCGTCCGTCGTCCCAGGTCGCGCCGTACTCGATCGTGAATTTCTTCCGCTGAACCGTCAGGTTGGGTGTGAATGCGAAGCTTGTTCCGGAACCTACCGTGGCGGGAGCTTCCAGTTGAATGCCTGCCGCGCAGCTCGCATTGATGATATCCAGCTGAATTGGGATGGTTTGCTGCGCATTGACTGCTATGCTCCCCATCACGAGCAGGATTATTGTCGGGATCAATCGCATGCACGAGTGACGCGATGTCGCGTTGATATGTGTTGCCCCGAAAAATCCGGAAGCTTTCCGACGACAACCGGAAAAAACCGGCCTTTCACCACTCGGAAATGCGAAACAAAGTTCTTAAACGTCCTAATAAAAAGAATGCACGGGGGTCCCGCGAATGGGCATCTTTGACGCATTCAAGAAAAAGAAAGAATCTGCAGAGCTTCCGCCACCGCCGATGCCTGATCTCGGCCCTGAGCTTCCACCCTTGCCTGAGCAGTCGATGGAAGCTCCCGAGCCTCCCCAGGAATTGATGCCCGAAGCTCCAGAGACGCCGGAGCCCATGCACGAGGAACCCACCGCACATGAGGAGCGTGAAGCTCCGGTGCGTACGGACGAAGGCCCGTTGTTCGTCTCTGTCCAGGATTATCAGACCATCCTGAACAGCGTGAACATGATCCGTTCAAAGCTCGGCGATGCCGAGGATTCGTTCAAGAAACTCCACGACATCAAACAAGGACAGGAGAAGGAATTGGAGGACTGGCGGTCCACTTTGGAGGACGTGCAGCGCAAGCTCACGTACGTGGACGAGGTCCTGTTCGGGAAGTGAGGTGACCATCATGGATGATCGCAAGGAAATGCCGGTGTTTGTCAAGCTCGATGAGTATAAGGACCTGACCGACATCATAAATCTCGCGAAGGAGAAGGTGCAACAGGCCAAGGCCGTGCTGAACCGCATCAACCAGCTCAAGATGCAGGAAGACGCCGAGTTCGAGGCTTGGCAGAACGAGCTGTCCGAGATCGAGAACAAGATCGACGACATCGACAAACGCTTGCTGGAGCCCGAGATATGAAGGAAGGGCACGCATTCTATGCAGCCATCCACGAGCCGCGCGAACTGCGCAAGGACGTCCTGCTCAGCCAGAAGAGCATCCTGGATAGTCTGAAGAAGTATGAGCACATCCGTGCGATCCGCGCGGAGAAGGAGATGCGTGCACAGGAGCTCAGGAAGATGCTCGCTGCGGTCCGTCTTGTCGTGAATCAGATGAAGACCATGTTGCCCGCGAGCGCGGTCAAGAGCAAGCTCCCAGAAACCAGGCAAGCGCCTACACCCTCTGCGAAAGCCGAGGCGCGCCAGCGCAAGACCAAACTGCAGATCCTCGAGGACGAATTGGCGAAGATCGAGGGCAAGCTGACTTCTTTGGAGTGAATTTCAGCAACATTTTTAACGGGGATGACGACCATGCGCATCCTGCATGGCGACTCTTTCCCTCTGCATGATCGTCAGGAACGAGGAGAAGTGGCTGTCGCAGTGTTTGGACGCTGCGAAACCTTTCGTTGACGAGATAATCGTGGTCGACACGGGCAGTTCTGACAGCACCATGGACATCGCGAGACGTTTCGGCGCGACCGTTGTTGAGACTCCCTGGGAGCACGATTTCTCGAAGGCGAAGAATGTCGCGCTCGAGAATGCGACGAAGGACTGGATCCTTGTGCTGGATGCCGATGAGCGCGTCGCTGCCGAGGATTTCAAGAGGCTCCGCACGTTGATGGACGCGTCGGGAGTGGATGCGTTCAGGCTCGAGCTGCGCAATTACGTCCCGAAGGCGGGCATCGGATGCGTCTCATGCGTCCCTTCGGATATGACGATGCAGTCACGCGCTTACCGTCCGATCAAGCTCGTGCGCCTGTTCCGCAACATGAAAGGATTCAGGTACGAGCATCGCGTGCACGAGATGATCGAGAACAGCATCGAGACCGCGCATGGGACGATCTCCGACGGGAGCATCCCGATCCATCATTACGGCATCCTGCACGCCACGAACCTGAGGCACAAGATGCGGTATTACGCCTGGCTCGTCATGAAGGAGCTCGAGGAACATCCGGACAACGTGCGTGCGCTGTTCATGGCCGGCCAGTTCCACCACGAGCAGGGCAAGCTGGACAAAGCGCTCGATCATTTCATGAAGGCTGCGAAACTCAGTCCGCCGTACAAGAACGTGTGGTTCTCGATCGCGGGCATCCATCTCGAGCAGCACTCGTTCGAGAGCGCGATGCACGCGTACGAGCAGAGCCTGCTGAACAACCCAGACAGCCCGAACGCGCCGATGGCGGTCAACAACCTCGCCGTGCTGTACGGCAATGCCGGCCGGCACGACGACGCGCGCAAACTGCTCGAGATCGCCGTGAAGAAGTTCCCGAACGACGCAGCGATCAGGAAGAATGCGGAACGGTTTGGGCTCACAGTCGCATAGAGGTTGACACTTTGCTGAAGAACGGCGACGATGCTATCACGACTGCCCTGCTGTCGTTTTGACGTCTGCTCGAGCACATAACGAGTATTCTCGGATTTGCGAGTAAGGTATCACGATTAGATGCGCGTTAAGGAGAGTGATAACTCGGCTCAGGGGGCCAGGAATCTCGCCGGTGTGGTTGAGTATCACTCCAGTCATGTCTCTCCCTGAAGCGTCCCTGGTCATGTCCTGGTTCATCGGGTCAACAAGCGTTCCTTCAAGAGAGTGTTTATTTCCACAACCATCGACACAATCGAGCAGAACGTGCATTCCGGGATGTGCTTGTTCTAAGAAGGTAGAAAGCACCTTAGATTGCTCCTCTGAAAGGAGCCAATGAAAAGAGTCTTGACGAACCATTCAGTCGTTCTCTACCCTCGGCGCCAGGATGAAGCTCATCGAGAGCTTGTCGATGACCTTGTAGTCAAGCCGCAGCGGGTAGTCTTGGCTGAAGTGGATCTCGACCTTGTCGGCCAATTTCGAAGCTTGGATCATCTTCTTGAGGTATTCTATCGAGTACTTGGCCTTGACTTTCGCAGTCGTCTCGGACTTGATCATGGTCTCGTCGCCGTTCTTGATGTCGATGTGGGCCTTGCTGAGGTCGCCTTCTGCGAGGATCGTGAACCTGTCCGCCTCTGCCGCGAAGCTGACGCTCTCGGCGATGATGTCGACGTCGGATATCGCGTCATTAAGGACGCTGCTCGGCGTCGAGACGGTCACCGGGAACGCGAGGTTGGGCACGCGCTGTTCGCGCTCCTCGATGTCGATGATGGGCAGCGAGAACGTTCGTGTCGTGGAGCCCTTGAGCTGGATGACTAGCTTGTTCTCCGCGGATACCTCGAGCGTGAGGACGTCGCTGGGGCTGGCGCGTTTCAGGACTTGTTTCAGGTTCTGCAGGTTCACTGCCAGTTCCTGGGGCTGCGCGATCTCGTATTCGGTGAAGCCGCTCGAGAGGAGCTTGAAGATGACCATGGCCACGTTGGCCGGGTCCATCGCGATGAGCTCTATGCCGTCCTTGGTGATCTTGAACCTGGCCTCGTTAACAAGTTCGGAGATGACTGAGATGCTGTCTTTCAAGTACGAAGCGTCTGCAAGGACGAGCTTAACCATAGGATACCCCCATTTACCGATTTAATCCTCCTGAAGGTCTATTTAAGAATTATTATTCTCGAGTTACACCAGAATGCGGATCATGCCACTTTCAGACGCTGGCCTGCTTTTAGGACGTGCGCGTTCTTTGGCGGCTGGCCCATCTCCTTCCAGAGCTGGATGCAGCTGTCCACCTTGTTCGGTTCGGCATGTGTGGGGATCATGTGCCGGGGGCGCGTGAGCTTGAAGAATTCGCGGATGTCCTCGCGCGCAGCGTGCCCTGAGCAGTGGATGTCTGTGTAGAGCCGCACGCCGTCGTGCTGCAGGTGCTGCTCGATGGTTTTGCGATAGGATATGTTCGGCTCTACGGGGATCACAGAAGACGAGAATATTACGTGGTCGTCGCTGTCGAAATGGAAGTCGAACTTGCGGTCGACCATCTTTGACAGCATGCTCTTGGGCTCGCCCTGGTGGCCCGTTACGACCAGGAGGAACTTGTCCTTGCCGCGCTTCATTATCTCGCGGAACTTGCGCCGCACCTGGTTGCCGTACTTCAGGATCTCTACGCCCTGCTTGGTGAAGTTGAAAAGGTCTATCTCCTCTGCGGCGAGCGCGTACTTCGCGAGCGAGCGCCCCATGAAGAGGATCTTGCGCTTCGTCTGCTTGCCGAACTCGAGCACGCTCTTCAGGCGCGCGATGTGGCTGCTGAACGTGGTGATCACCAGCGCCTTGCCGCGGTTGTCCACGCCCAGCATGGCGTCGCGTAGCATCTCGCGCGCGACTACCTCTGATGGCATCTTGCCGGGTCGCGTGACGTACAATGCATCGACCATCGTGATGAGGACTCCCTGGTCTCCGAGGCGTTTCAGGCATTCGTAGTGCGGTGGTTTGCCGAGCACGGGGTTGTTGTCGAACTTGAAGTCGGTCGCGTAGAGTATGACTCCGTACTTGGTGTGCAGTGCGACCAGGACTGATTGCGGGATGCTGTGCGTGACGTGCACGAACTCGGCAGTGACGTTCTTGGTGATCTTGCGCGTCCCGTTTGGCGATAGCGTCTCGAGCTTGTTCTTGAGCTGGATCTTCTCGTCGCGCAGCATGGTCTTGAGCACAGCGATCGTGTACGGGCTGCCGATGATGGGCGCGTGGTAGTTGTTGCTGATGAACGGCACGGCTCCGATGTGGTCGAGGTGTCCGTGTCCGAGGAATATGGCCTTGACGTGCTTGCGCCAGTGCGTTATGGAGTTGTCGTTCGGGATGGCGCCGGCCTTGCGCAGCGCGTCGACATTCAGCTTGCTCAGGTCAGAGACGTCCTCATCGGTGAATTTGATGTAGTTCGGCATGTGAAGACCCATGTCGAAGATGAAGACGTCATCGTCAACGCGCACGGCAGTCATGTTGCGGCCGACCTCGCCGGTGCCGCCCACGGTTATGATCTCGACGCCTGGAGGGAATTGTGCTTGTTGCTGACTTTGCGGAGTATTTTGCTGCACCATGTCACGCTCTTTTGCTGATGCGAGGGGCAGGATTCGAACCTGCGTAGGCCTAAGCCATTCGCTCTTGAGGCGAACCCGTTTGACCACTCCGGCACCCTCGCGGGAATGCAATGGGTTTTGCCTCGTTAGCGCCTTTTAAACTTTACTGCGCTTGTAACGAAGAAAAAGAAAAAATATCACAAGCTCTTTTTGAGACCAGGACTCACTTGTGACCGAAATAGAACATCTTGCCGATGTCGACGTCGCCGGGTTGGTAGTTGCCTTGCCGCGGATGCGGGGCCTTCTCCTCAGTCTTGAGCGACTTCTGGGTCTCCTGCACGACCTGCACCACCTTATGGGCTTTCGTGTCGGAGAACCTCCTCAGCTCGAGCTTCATCCGCTCGAGCTCCATAGCGAGCGCCGAGATCGTGTCCTTCATCGTGGTGAACTGCTGTTCGATGCGCTTGCTGTGCATGTCCAGCATGAGGTTCACGCGGCTCTCGATCATTGCTGTTCCAGGAACTTGTACGCTTTCCACTGCGATTCCTCCTTGTTCGTCTTCTTTCAGCGTGACCACTTTCTTCCCGCCCATTATCTCTTG
This sequence comes from Candidatus Woesearchaeota archaeon, assembly GCA_016203225.1. GTDB lineage: Archaea > Nanobdellota > Nanobdellia > Woesearchaeales > ARS49 > DSQK01. The sequence goes on from JACQNC010000012.1 coordinate 77,207, forward strand.
CGCCTGCTGGTAGGCTTCCGGCGCGGTGACAGCCATGCCGTGCCTCTGCAGGTTCTTCATGAGCTCGTTCAGCTTCGCGACGTCGTTGACGTTCATTGTCTCACCGTCGTGAAGTCGAAATAACCGTCGTTGTCCATGCGCGGCATCCTGCGGCGCTCGACCTCGACCTGCGCGGGCAGGGATGGCGGAGGCAAAGGTTTGGGTTCCGCCTTCGGTATTGTGCGTCGCGGCGGCCCGAGCTGTTGCGCGCAGATCTCGCAGTAAAGTTTCAGTCCTTCCTTGCGTGCGACGCAGAACTCGCACAGTCGCTTGCCGCACCACATGCAGCCGCCGACGTGTTCCTTATTGTGTTTGTGGCATTTTTCCATAACTACTGCCTGAAGTTCTCCTTGATGAACTGCACCATGACCGCGTTGCCCGACTGGGTGTACGCAGTCAGCGCGGTGCTCAGGAGTCCTTGCCGCAGGCACGTGTCGCCGAGTAGGTTGAGCTTATCCTTGTCGCCGGACAATTCGTACGCTTTGGCGGCATAACCGATCTGGTTCTCCTGCAGGCACTTGTCGCCGACGCTGGCGAGCTTGACCTTGTTCCCGATTGCGGAGAAGACTTCGATGGCATAGTCCCATTTGCCCTTTGCGAGGCAATCTTCGCCTACCGAGACGAGCTTGTCGACGTTGCCGATCAATCGGAACGCCTTGATGGCATCCGCGATCCTTCCGTCGTCGAGGCACTTGTTGCCGATCTTGAGGAGCTTGTCCGTGGCGTCAGCGAGCCGGTAGGAGTCGATGGCGCTGGAGAACAGTCCCACTCGTTCGTAGTCGGCGCCGATACTGACGAGCGCTTCCTTGTTTCCCGCGAGGATGAACGCCTTGATTGCCTCGGGCAGCTTGCCCTTGCGCGCGTATTCATCGCCTAGCGCGTTGAGGAGGCCGATGCGCATGTCCTCCGAGAACATGTTGAGATTGATGTTGTCCAAGCCCTTGTCGATGAGGCTGGGCACGATGCGTTTGAAGTTGTCCATGCTCTCGGACTTCTTCAATTGTTGCGCGCTTGTTTGGGCTAGCGCGTTCACCATCTTCTTCATCACGATTTCTCCGTCAGCAACCATGGTCTCACCTGTTTTATTGAACGTGATCCTGCTCTTTTTCAGTCCTACGCAGTATATAAATGTTACGTTTTCGTATACTGGTAGGGAAAAAGAGAAAAGCTTATTAAAAAGCCCGGACGACCATCAACAGAGGTGAAACTATCGCGAACGTTCTTGAGGCGCTCACGGACTGGACTGAGCAATACGTGAAGAACAAGGATCTGCTGCTCAAGAACGTAGTGAACATCACGCACAACGAAGGCGGCTGGACCCTGACAGTGATAAAGAAGGACGGCATCCAGAACTTCCTGATCATACCTCACCTAGATACGGTAGAGGCGTTGACAGCCAAACTGCAGCCCGACACTAACGCGTGCCTCGTCGTGTTGAACGCGCGCAAGAATCTGGATGTGATCGCGGAGCGTTGGGGCGAACTGGTGAACTATCCGAAGCTGTGCGTCATATTCGCCAATCCGGAGTCGAGCACGGACAAGCGCTGGATAATATTCCCGCATACGCACGACAAGATCACGGAGCGGAAGACATTGAAGCTTGGATTGGAGAGTCTTTTCGCGATGGTTGAGGAGGTACGTTGATGGTGTTCAATCAGAAACTGGTCGATTACGTGAATGATGGGCTTGACAAGGGGTTTAATCCTGAGCACATCGCGGACGTTTTGCGCAGGCATGGCTACAATGAACCCGACATCAACGAGGCGTTCAGCAGGATACCCCGGAAGAATCGTTCAGCGTCATGGCTCTATGCTGCCGTCGGCGCGAGCGCCGTGCTGTTCGTCATCCTCGCGATCGCTGTCCTGAATCCTAGTGAAGCCAAAACGCCGAATGCTCTCGTGACAGGCAATGTCGTCGGCGTATCGGATGATGCCCGGGTCTATCTCAACAGGATAGCGCAACTCCAGGACCAGGTGGATGGACAGCAGGCCTCGATCGATGCCGCGCTCGAGCAGGCGAAGCGCGCGGAACTTACCGCCGCTGAGAGGGAGAATCTACTGCGGGAATTGCGAGTGTATTACGACGATAGCAAAAAGGAGCGCGAAGAGACGCGGCAGGCCCTGTTCGAGTTCTGGACGTTCTTGCTGAGCAGGAATATCATCTAGTGGATGCACCGCGCGAGAATCGAACTCGCATCTCAAGCTTTTTCCGACTCTTTATCGTGGGAAGCTCGCATTCTACCACTGAACTAGCGGTGCGTAAGAAAACAGCAAGAAAAAAGCGTATAAAAAACTACTCTTCTTCGCCTTCTTCGGGCGAGTATGACGGCACGGCCGTCTTCGAGATTATCATGATGTCGCCCACTGCTTTGGTCAGCTGGTGCGGCACGACGACGCCCTTCGCGGAGCCGAGCACCTTCGAGAGGAAAGAGTTCTTCGTGGCCCGCACGCGCCAGCCGTAGACCTTCGTCTGCGTCAGCATGGCTTCCTCGATGTCGCCGAAATAGTCGCCAGAATCCGTGAAGACCTTCATCTCGTATGTTTCCGTCAATTTCTTCATCTTGAGCATCGTCAATACCTCCTTACCTGTCCCTCCTCGCCGATGGGTAAGTATTTAAAGATTTTGCGTCTGCACGAGCACGATGGAAAACCTGATTATCGTCGGGACGAGCCACATCGCCCGACAGAGCATCCACGAGGTCACGCATGCGATCGATGCAGCGAAGCCGGATATAATCGCGATAGAGCTTGACAGGGGCAGGTTAGCGCATTTGCTGCATCCTCAGAAGTCCAGGACACGCCTGTCCGATATCCGTCGCGTTGGTGTTAAGGGTTGGCTGTTCGGTTTGTTCGGCGCGTGGGCCGAAAGGGCTCTGGGCAAACACGTCGGGGTCGCACCAGGCCAGGACATGCTCACGGCCGTGCGTCTCGCGCGCGAACGCAAACTCCCGCTCGCGTTGGTCGACCAGGAGATCGCGATCACGCTCAAGCGGTTCTCGCAGGCTTTGACTTGGAGAGAGAAAGGAAGGTTTCTCGTGGACGTCATCAAAGGTGTCATCTTCCGCGAGAAAGAGCTCGGGTTCGACCTCCGCACCGTGCCCTCGAAGCAGGTCATCGCGAGATTGCTCGATCGCGTCAAGAGGCGTTACCCTAACGTGTACCGTGTGCTCGTCACCGAGCGCAACCACGTGATGGCGCGGAACTTGGCGCACCTTCTCAGGCTGCATCCTGACAAGAAGGTCGTCGCGATCGTAGGCGCTGGACACGAGAAGGAATTGGAAGCTCTCGTGCGACAGCGTTTGGCGAGCACAAAAGCTATTTAAAGAGCAGAACGAAGAAGCATCCTATGTCCTTCCGCGATTTCCTGGACAAGGCAAAGAGGTATGCTGGTTTCTCCAAGGTCGAGCGGCGTGAGTTCTGGCTCGCCGCGCTCATCCTCGGCATCGTGTCGTCCTGGAACAAGTGGGGGACTGTGGAGTTCGACCTCTGGGTCGGCTTCAGCAATCTGCTAATATCGTTCCTGATCGCGATCATCACGCTCTACGTCCACCACATGGCGCAGCGTGTGTGGGGCGCGAACAAGGGAATCCAGGTTGAGCACAAGGTCTGGTGGTACGGCGCAGGTCTCGCGTTCCTGGTCACTTTGCTGAGCAACGGCAATTTCGGGCTGTTGGCAGTCTCTGGCACGTACATCAGCATCATCACAGTCCATCGTCTCGGTCGCTACAGGTATGGTCCGCAGGTGAAGGACTACGCCATGATCGCGCTTGTTGGGCCGCTGGCGAACATAGTGCTCGCGGGCGTCCTCAAATCGATGGATCTCTACATCATCGCGCTGCCGTTCGTGGACCAGTTCTTCGTGTTCAGTCTCGCGTTCGCCGCATGGAACTTGCTTCCTATCCCGCCGCTGGATGGCAGCAGGATCATCTTCAGTTCAAGGTTGTTGTACGCGCTGGTCGCCGGCGCAGTTATTGGTTATGTCCTGTTGATCCAGCTTGTCGGTGTCTTCAGCTGGCTCTGGGCGATCGCGATCGGTCTCGCGACCTGGCTCGTCTTCTACCTCACTTTGGAGCGCTCATGGAAATAGACCTGAAGTTCTCTCAACGCTGGGCTGAGTTCTGGGCGCTGTTCCTGATCATCATCGGGTTCCTTTTCGCGGTGAGCGTCGAGAACGTGACTGGATTGTACGCTGTGACGATCCTGTTCGGTCTCGTGTTCGGTAGGTTGCTGTTCCGATTCCGCAAGAACCTAAAGGGCAGCATCCTCACCATCATTTTGGGCTTCATGATCGGGTTCCTTTTGGGTGCGCAGCTCGGCGACCGGAAGGTTCTTATCCTGCTCTTCGCCGTCGCCATGGCAGTGAGTTTCTATGTCCATGAGACCGGCTGGCTACGCAGTGCAGAATATTAGCAAGCACGTCTGGAAACTCCCTGGCGACAGCAACATCTACTATCTCGATCTGGGCGCGAAAGTCATCATCGACACGAGCGAACGTCCGCAGCGTGCGAAGATGGACCTGTTTTTGTCCAAGTTCGTCGATTTTTCGAAAATAGATCTCGTCATCTTCACGCATTTCCATCTCGATCACGTCGGCAACTTCGACGCGTTCCCGAACGCGCGATTGGTGGCGTCGCGCGCGGAGATCGAGGACTTCCGGAAAGACGTGTACGGTGCGGTGCTGGACAAGAATCTTGCGGAGAAGTTCAAGCACGCGAATCTGGTCGCCATCGAAGACATCCAGCTTCCAAGAGGGCTCGAAGTCATCCCGAGTCCCGGCCACACGCGGGGAAGCATCTGCATCTGGTATCCTGCAGAGAAAATCCTGTTCTCCGGCGACACGCTCTTCCCGGTCGGCATCGGGCGCACAGACCTGCCGACCAGCGTCCCTGACGAGATGCCGAAGACGTTGGCGAAGCTCACCCAGTACAACTTCAAGACCCTCTGCGCAGGGCATGATTACGGGTTGGAGCAGCTCTGAGCACTGGACACGAGACATCCTGCCTCAACCTTTTAAAACAGACTTGATTTCGACGTGCTCATGCTTCGCGACTTCGAGCCGCGGCTCTACCAAGAGACGATATTCAACACGTGCACTGAGAAGAACACGCTCGTCGTGCTGCCGACTGGGATGGGAAAGACCGCCATCGCGATGATGCTCGCTGCGCACAGACTCAAGCTCTATCCTAACTCGAAAATCTTGTTCCTAGCACCGACAAAGCCGTTGGCAGAGCAGCATCTGCAGTCGTTCAAGAAGAGTTTCGTGATCGACGAGAGCAAGCTTGCGTTGTTCACGGGTGACACGCCGCCGGACGAGCGCGTGGCGATGTGGCAGACGGTCCAAATCGTCTTCTCGACGCCGCAAGGGTTGGAGAACGATGTCATCAGCAGCAAGATAGCGTTGGAGGACGTCTCTTTGATGATCTTCGACGAAGCGCATCGCGCCACGGGAGACTATAGTTACGTCTTCCTGGCGAAGCAGTACAACCGTAAGGCGAAATTCCCGAAAATCCTCGCGCTCACGGCGTCTCCGGGCAGTGAAATGATAAAGATCGACGAGCTGTGCAAGAACCTGTTCATCGAATCGGTCGAGGTCAGGACCGACAACGATCCTGACGTGAAGCCGTACATCCAGGAGGTCGAGTTCGAATGGATCAAGCTGGAGCTTCCGGAGCTGTTCAAGCAGATCCAGGGCTACCTGAACAGCTGCATCCGGACAAAACTCGCCGAGATCAAGAGATACGGCCTCACGCAGTCTGTGCAGTTCATCAGCAAGAAGGACCTGCTCGGCATGCAGGCGGAACTGCGCGCGCGCATGACTTCAGGCCAGCGCGATTTCGAGACGCTCAAATCAATCTCGCTCACGGCAGAGATCATAAAGGTCCAGCACGCGTTGGAACTGCTCGAGACGCAGTGCATCAGCAGCCTGCACGCGTATTTCACCAAGGTCTTCGAGGACGCCCGCGCGGGCCAGAGCAAAGCGGTCAAGAACCTCGTTCAGGACCTGCACTGGAAGAGCGCGTTCGTTCTCGTGAACAAGGCGCACGATTTAGGTGTTGAACATCCGAAGCTCAACGCGCTCCGCGGGATTGTGGAGCAGGAGCTCGTGAACAACAAGTTCGCCAAGATCATCGTCTTCACGCAGTACCGCGACACGGCCGTGAAGATCAAGCAGGAGCTCGACAAGGCGAAGACGCTGAGCGAGATCTTCGTCGGCCAGGCCAAGAAGAAGACGACCGGATTGTCGCAGAAGCAGCAGATCGAGATGCTGCAGCAGTTCCGCGACGGGTTGTTCAGCGTGCTCATCGCGACTTCCGTCGCAGAGGAGGGCCTCGACATCCCTCGCGTGGACAGCGTAATCTTCTACGAGCCCATTCCATCCGCGATCCGGACAATCCAACGCCGCGGACGCACAGGACGCCAGGAGAAGGGCCGCGTCGTCATGCTCATGGCCAAGGGCACGCGCGACGAGGCGTTCTCGTGGAGCGCGAAGAACAAGGAGAAGTCCATGCACAAATTCCTGGACGACCTGCGCACGCACGGCCACAAGCTCGCGGCGCAATCGCAACAGACCATCGCGACGTTCACGCAAGAGAAGGTCAGGATCTTCGCGGACTATCGCGAGAAAGCCTCAGGTGTCGTGAAGGAACTTGTCGAGCAAGGCGTCGACATCAGCTTGGAGATGATGCCATCTGCCGATTATGTCCTGTCTCCGCGGGTCGCGATTGAGTTCAAGACCTGCCAGGACTTCGTCGATAGCATCATCGACGGAAGATTGTTGGAGCAATTGAAGGCTTTGAAGGAGCATTACGAGCGCCCAATCATCGTCGTCGAAGGCGCGGAGGACATCTACGCGTTGCGCAACGTGCATCCGAACGCCATCCGCGGCATGCTCGCCACAATCGCGGTGAGCTACGGCATCCCCATTTTACGCACGAAGGATTTCAAGGACACTGCTGGCTTGTTGATCTCGATCGCGAAGCGTGAACAGTCCGGAGAGAAACGCGATTTCGCGCCGCACGCCGACAAGAAACCCATGACGCTGAAGGAATCGCAGGAATACGTAGTTTCCTCATTGCCGAACATCGGCCCCAACCTCGCGAAGGAACTGTTGAAAGCGTTCGGTTCGGTCAAGAACGTCATCAACGCCTCCGACGAAGAACTGAAGAAAGTCGAAGGCGTCGGTGAAAAGAAAGCGCAGGGGATCAAGGATGTGAGCGAGAAGGAGTACGACGAACACAAATCTATTTAAGTGCAGAATAGACCGGCACACACATGAATCCTGCGATCGTTTTCATCATTCTTGCCGTTATCGCAAGCACAATCAAGAAAGTGCTTGACAGATACGTCGCGGTCAGGGCGTCAGTGTTCTCATTCGCGATCGTAACACAGTTTCTCGCATCACTTCTGTTCCTGCCATTCGCATTACCGTATCTTGCACTTCCGGCATCGCGCGCAGCGTGGATTGCGCTGGGACTCGGCTGCATTATTTGGACTATCATGTCACTCACTATCTACCTTGCCATCAAGAAAGCAGAAGTCTCTATCAAAGAACCCCTTCACCAATCAAAGCTGATTTGGACATTGCTCTTCGGTGCATTATTTCTCGGAGAATCCTTGACAACGACTAAGATTGTTGGTACCATCATCATTTTTGTCGGCTTGGCCGTATTGCTCTTCCATCCAGAACGCAAACTGGGCCGACTCACCGAGCCAGATGTTTTATGGACCCTAGGGCATGCCTTGCTTGGCGCAATCGCAGTTATTGTTGACAAAAATGCACTCACATACTTCGCGCCGGAAGCGTACGGATTCATCGTCTATCTAGTGCCTGGCATTCTTCTGACGATGGCATTGCCGAAGAAGTACCCAGAAGTCAAGAACTTGCTTAAAGCACACGCTGTTCCTACGCTCGCAACGATCACGTTGGCTACCGCAGCGTACTTCTTTGCGCTTCAAGCGTATGCGCGCGCAGACGCCACGGTCGTTTATCCGATGCTGCAACTTTCAACTATTCTTGCAGTCATCGCGGGCATCGTGGTGCTTCGTGAAAGAGAACATCGTTGGCAGAAAATTGCGGCAACCGTTCTTGTGATTATTGGAGCAATCGTTCTGCGTCTCTAAAGTCTGGTTCCAAATCATATCTGTATCGAGCGAAGAATGTCTTATTAATCCGATGGATGCAGGTTTTCCACAAATGTGGCCAATCCCTCGATTTGGCGCAATGGCGTGTTCCGCAACAGGAATTTCCGCAAGCCGTCATCGATCTTGATGCCGTGCCGTTGCAGTCCGTTGCGGAGAACGCCGTACAGTTCCTTGCCTTTCGAGTCCAGATCTGTGAGAATGACTACTATCTGCGCCTGGCGCGCGGCGTCCTCGACGACCGCATACAACGGTTTTGTGAGCGTCACAATGTTTGAAAGACCGAGCGTCTTTAGGCTCGCTTCGTCCTTCTTGCCCTCGACGATTATCAATGGCTGTTCTACGACAAGACGGTTGATAAGTCGGAGAAGGTCGTTCGCGGCGAGCATGCACTGGACAGTCTCGCAACAAATATATAAGCGTTCAGGACTCTCTGAGAGTGGGGGAACATGAACATCCATCTGAGCACGCTTCTGCAGTATTATAAGAGGCCTGACGTGCAGCAGGCTCTGGTAGACGCCGCGCACGACAAGGAGATCGCGGTGAGTTTCGGCGGCGAAGGCTATGGCAAGCGCCCGGATGCGATCCAGTATCCGAAGGACGTCCTTGAATTCGTCAAGAACGGAGCGACGAGTTTCCACTGTTCTGAGGAACTCTGGCTCAACCCGCTCCAGATAACCACCGGCGCTCCGCGACAGGAGCTTGACGCGTTGCGGAAAGGCTGGGACCTCGTCCTCGACATCGACTGCCCCGAACTCACGTACAGCAGGATCGCGGCAGACCTGCTCGTGCAGGCGCTCCAGTACCACGGCATCAACGCGATCTCGGTCAAGTTCTCAGGAAATCACGGCTTCCACATCGCAGTGCCATTCGAGAGCTTCCCGGAGACCGTGCACGGCAAACCGACAAAAGACTGGTTCCCCGAGGGCCCGAGGAAAATCGCGGCATATCTCGGCACAATGATAAAGGCGCAGCTGACCAGCCGTCTGCTCGCTCTCAATGACATCGGCCAGATCATGCAACGCGTCGACAAACCTCGCGAGAAGCTGCTCAAGAACGGCGCGTTCGACCCGTTCAGCGTGCTCAGCATAGACACCGTGCTCATCGCGCCGCGCCACCTGTACCGCATGCCGTACTCGTTCAACGAGAAGTCAGGCCTTGTCAGCATCCCGATCGATCCCGAACGCATCCTTTCGTTCGACAAGACAGAAGCGAAGGCGGAGAACGTCAAGCCGCTGCTCGCGTTTCTCGACAGGACAAAAGCAAAACCTGGAGAAGCCACAAAGCTGCTCGTGAGCGCGTTCGATTTCGTGGCGAAGGAGACCGAGCGCAAGGACGAGAAGGACAAGCACGCGGACCGCAAAGAGTTCGAGATCCCGACGCAGGCGCTTTCCGAAAACCTGTTCCCGCCGTGCGTGAAGCTCGCGGCCCAAGGCATGAAGGACGGCAAGAAACGCGCGCTGTTCGCGCTGACGAATTTCTTCGTGAACGTCGGCTGGGACCATGACAAGATGCTAGCCTGGCTCAAGGACTGGAACGCCAAGAACCCCGAGCCGTTGCGCGACCAGATCATCGAGGGCCACGTGCGCTACCATAAACAATCGAAGAAACGCGTGCTGCCGCCCAACTGCAGGCAGTTCTGGGAAGAGCTCGGCCTCTGCAAACCTGATGGATTGTGCAATCGCATCAAGAATCCGGTGAGCTACGCGTCACGAAGAGCTTGGCTGCTCAACAGGGATAAGGAAGAGAAAGAAGACCAAGATGTTAATTGACTTAACATATGTTTAATATGCAATGAAATAAGTTATTCTATTTAACATTTTCCAGAGGAAACAGGCACAGTAAGTTTTATAAACAACCCCTTGTGAGCGCCGAATGGAGTGTTTAATTCCATTAGACACTGACGTTCACGACGAGCCTGGAAAGACCGCTTTTCAGTACAGTCCATAAAGACTGACTTCTAGCGCAGGCTCGCTCGATTGAGGCTCTATGCCACGCACACGAAACCCACGTCGAGGAAGCATGCAGTTCTGGCCGCGCAAGCGTGCCAGCAGGCTGACCGCGCGCGTGCGCACGTGGGCGACGACAAAGGACGCGAAGCCATTGGGATTCGCGGGCTACAAGGCAGGCATGACCCACATCGTGGTCACCGACAGCCGGCCGAACTCGTTGACCAAGGGCGAGGACATCCCGTTTCCCGTGACTGTCATCGAGTGCCCTCCGCTCCGGGTCGCGGCGATCAATCTCTATGCCGCAGCCTATGGCGGCACCAGATTGGCCAACGTAATCCTCGCTCCTTCTCACGAAAAATATGTCAACCGCGCATTCCCTGTGCCGAAGAAGTATGACAAGACGCTCGACGGGACGAAAGTCGAGCATCTCGCCGACATCCGACTCCTCACGGTCGCGCAACCTCACCTGATCAAGTTCAAGAAGACTCCTGAAGTCATCGAGCTCGCGATCGGCGGCACGCTCGAGCAGAAGCTCGCGTACGCAAAGAGCGTGCTCGGAAAGGATATCAACGTCAACGACGCTTTCGTTGAAGGCAACCAGGTCGACGTGCACTCGGTCACGACAGGCCGCGGCACTCAGGGACCTGTCGCGCGGTTCGGCGTCGACGTCAGGAGCCACAAGTCACAAGGCACGACTAGAGGTCCGGGAAGCCTCGGTCCATGGCGCGCCAACAGGTCTTGGGCGGTATCGCACCTAGGACAGACTGGTCTCCATATGCGCACCGAGATCAACAAGTGGCTGCTCAAGATCGGCACGAACCCTGCGGAGATAGCGCTCAAGGGCGGCTTCAAGCGCTACGGCGTCATCACCGCGAATTACATCCTTCTCAAGGGCAGCATCGGCGGCCCATCAAAACGCCTCATCACGTTCACCCAGCCAGTACGACCTAACAGGCGCATCCCCAAGCAGGTGCCAGCTACGACGTATGTGAGCCTGACGAGCAAACAATGACCATGGAACTCAAGATCCTAAACGCGACCAACCAGAGCGTCGGCACAAAGAAGCTACCGGGCGCGTTCGACGAGCCTGTGCGCAAGGATCTCATCCAGCGCGCTGTCGAGGTCGTGCAGGCCAACCGCAGGCAGCCGTACGGCGCGGATCCTCGCGCTGGCAAGAAGGCAGCCGCGAAGCTCTCACGACGCAGACGAAAGTACAAGGGATCCTACGGCAAGGGCATCTCGCGCGTGCCCCGAAAGACGCTCAGCAGGAACGGCTCGCAGATGTACTGGGTCGGCGCGTTCGCTCCAGGCATGGTCGGCGGACGCCGCTCTTTCCCGCCTGGCGCGGACAAGGACTGGAGCAAGAGCATAAATGTCAAGGAACGCCGCAAGGCCATCCGCAGCGCGCTCGCAGCGACAGTCAACAAGGCCATCGTGCAGCAGCACGGCCACCGAGTCCCCGACACGTACCCGTTCCTGATCGACACTAGCTTCGAGACTCTCGACACCGCGAAGAAGGTGCGCGATGCGCTCGAGAATCTCAACCTCACGGCAGAGCTCGACCGCGCAGGAGAGAAGAAGGTCCGCGCAGGCACCGGAAAGATGCGTGGCAGGCGCTACCAGAAGAAGGTCGGCCCGCTGCTCGTCGTCTCCGGACCCTGCAAGCTCGTCCAGAGCGCGCGCAACCTTGCCGGTGTGGATGTCGTTAGCGCTGATAGGCTCAACGCAGAGCTCCTCGCTCCTGGCGCGAAGCCCGGACGGCTCACGCTGTACACCAGCGCGGCAATCGAGAAGTTGGAGAAGTTGTTCGCATGACGATCAAGCACCCCCTGGCGACTGAGAAGAGCATCCGTATGATGGAGGCGAGCAACACGCTCGTGTTCGTCGTGGAGAAGCAGGCGACCAAGGTGGATATCAAGGAAGCGATAGAGAAGGCTTTCACGGCGAAGGTTTCGCGCGTGCGCACGCAAGTTGACCGTCAGGGCCAGAAGCGCGCGTACGTCACGTTCGCGAAGGAGACGCCTGCCATCGACATCGCGACCAATCTCGGACTGATGTGATATGGGAAAGAATCTGATCCAACAGGCACGCGGCAGAGGAGGCCCGAACTATCGGGCCAGGAGTTTCGCCTACGCCGGCGAAGCGAGGCACCTCCACCCGAGCGCGAACCTGCAATCCGGAACGATCACTGAATTCATCAAGTGTCCAGGCCACCTCGCGCCATTGGCACAGATCAAGTACCCCGACGGCCAGACTGTGCTGGTCCAGGCTGCCGAGGGCTTGAAAGTGGGCGACACGGTAACTACCGGGCAAGGCGGCGCGCTCAAGGACGGCAACACGCTGTCCTTGAAGGATTTGCCGGAAGGGACCGCCATCTTCAACATCGAGAGCACGCCCGGCGACGGCGGCAAGTTCTGCCGCACCACGGGGACTTTCGCGCGCATCGTCACCAAGGCTGAACGCCACGTCATCATCCAATTGCCCAGCAAGAAACAACGCCTATTCCATCCGGACTGCAGGGCGGTCATCGGTGTGGTCGCGGGCTCGGGACGCACAGAGAAGCCGTTCCTCAAGGCGGGCGCCATGCACTGGCACCGCCGCAGCAGGAACAAGCGCTGGCCCAACCCGTCGGCCGCCGCGCAGAACGCGGTCGACCACCCCTTCGGAAACAAGCGCACGTCACGCAAGGGCAAGCAGCGCGTCCAGAGCAAGCACGCACCGCCTGGAAGGAAGGTCGGAAAGATCGGCGCCCGCAGGACTGGCAGGAAGAAGTAACCATGGCAAAGGAATTCACGTACTACGGGAAGAGTTGGGAAGAAGTCCAGAAGTTGAGCACAGAGGACTTCGCTAAGCTCCTGCCCAGCAGGCTCCGTCGTGTCATCAAGCGCGGTTTCACCGAGGCACAGAAAAAGTTCCTCAAGAACCTCGCGAAGGGCCAGCCGAACCTCGAGACGCACTGCCGCGACCTAGTCATCCTTCCCAGTTTCGTCGGCAAGGTCATCAAGGTCCACAACGGAAAGGAATTCATGCCTATCGCGATCGAGAAGGACATGCTCGGCCACAGGCTGGGCGAGTTCTCGATCTCCACGAAGAAGGTCGAGCACAGCGCGCCCGGTATCGGAGCTACGCGTTCGAGCTCGGCATTGAGCGTGAGGTAAACCATGGCAGGCTACGGCTACTCAACCAAGGTCGAGGAGAACATGGCGAAGGCTGTCAGCCAGAGCCTCCCCATCTCGACCAAGCTGAGCACGCAGGTCTGCAGGTTCATCAAGGGCATGAAGGTCGGCGCGGCCAAGCAGGCGCTGAGTGACGTGATCCTCCTAAAGCGCGCGGTGCCCATGCACCGTTACTATAAAGAGACCGCGCACAAGAGCGGGATGGCCGTAGGACGTTTCCCGATCAAGGCATCCAAGCACGTTTTGCGCGTGCTCGAAAGCGCCGAGGCCAACGCGCAGTTCAAGGGGCTGAGCGCGGCCGACCTCGTCGTGCACCATGCGGCCGCCCAGCAGGGCCCGACCACGCGCGGCCAGGGCCGCACCGGCGGCCAGGCCAAGCGCACGCACATCGAGATTGTCCTCGCGATAATGAAACGCCCTGAAAAGAAGCCCGACGCCAAGAAGGCACAGGCACCGGTCAAGCATGAGGCGAAGAAATGATTGAGCGCAAGTTCGTCGCGGAACGGGTGAAGGAACACGCCATCCTCGAGTTCGTCGAGGGCTCGATCAAGAACGTGGGCCACAGCCACACGAAGATGGTCCGCACTCCGCTCGGCGAGAAGATAGTCATCTTCGCCAGCAGGCCCGGACTCGTAGTCGGCCGCAAGGGCGAGAACATCAAGAAGCTCACCGCAGCGCTCAAGAAGAAGTTCAATCTTGAGAATCCCCAGATCGAGATCAGCGAGGTCGAGAACCCGAACATCGACGCAAAGATCGTGGCCGAACGCGTCGCGAGCACGCTCGAACGCTTCGGCTCGCAGAAGTTCAAGGCCATAGGCCACAAGGTACTCCAGGATGCGATGAGCGCGGGCGCGCTCGGTATCGAGGTCCGCATGGCCGGCAAGCTCCCGAGCGCCCGTGCGAAGACCTGGCGCTTCCCCGCAGGCTACATGAAGAAGAGCGGCCAGATCGCGATCACCGGCGTGCGCAAGGCATACGCTTGCGCACAACTCAAGACAGGCACCATCGGCATCCAGGTGCGCATCATGCCGCCCGACCTGAAATTGCCGGACGATGTCGAGATCCTCAAGGAAGCCCGGCCCGCTCCTGTTCAAGTTCCCGAAGACAAGAAGCCGCGCAAACGCGCGGGCAAGAAGAAGGCCGACGAGACGCCGGCGCCCGAGACGACCGATGAGAACCAAGGACCTGCGAACACTCAGTGAAGCGGAGCTTACGGCGAAGGAAGCCGAGCTGCGCAAGAGCCTGATGAAGCTCTATGGCCAGGTCTCGACAGGCACCCCTCCAAAGAATCCGGGCGAGATCCGACAAGGCAAGCGCACTCTGGCCCAGATCCTCACGCTCAAGCATGAACGCGCACGATCGAAGACCGTCGCGCGACCGGCAGCACCTGCGAACGCATCTGTTGCCAAGAGACCGGAGGCACGACCCAAGGCATGACTGACATTTGCGACACGTGCGGACTCCCAAAGGACCTGTGCGTGTGCGAAAGCATCGCCAAAGAGTCGCAGACCATCGAGGTTCGCCTTGAACAGAAGAAGTTCAGGAAGAACTACACCGTGGTCGCCGGGATCGATCAAAAGGACATCGATATCAAGGAATTGGGGTCTAAGCTCAAGGCCAAGCTGGCCTGCGGCGGGACCGTCAAGGGAGGAAATATCGAGCTCCAAGGCGACCATCGTAACCGCGCCAAGGAGATCCTGGTCGAACTCGGGTTCGCCCCGGAGATGATCGTCGTCAAATGATCACGACGCACACACTCAACGTCGCGCGACACGAGCTCATCGGGCTCGCAGCCAGCATCGTCGCGGCGACCAACCCTCGCCTCGTCGGAACGACTGGCATCGTGGTGGACGAGACCAAGCATTTCGTCACCATCGACACGTCCCGCGGCAGGAAACGCGTTCCGAAACGCGCCTGCACGTTCCGGTTCGGCGGCGTAGATATAGAGGGTCGCGACATAGAGGTCGCGCCCGAAGAACGCATCAAGCTCAAGGTGAATCATGGCAGAAGCTAAGAACTGTACGGACCAACATTGTCCCCATCATGGTAGTGTGAAGACTCACGGGCGCGCGTTCGTAGGCACCGTGATCGAGGCCAAGATGCAGAAGACGGCGACGATCGAGTGGCCGCGCACGCGATACCTCCCGAAATACGAGCGTACCGCGACCGAGCGTTCGCGCGTCAAGGCCCACAACCCCGGCTGTATCGACGCCAAGAAGGGCGACATCGTGCGCATCCAGGAGTGCAGGCCGTTGAGCAAGACCAAGACGTTCACCATCACAGAGGTCCTCGGCCAGAACAGGACTTTCCTGGCCCGCGAGGAGCTCCTCGAAGAGGCGAAGATGCCTGAGAAAGTGGATCAGGTCAAGAGTGAAGAAGCATGAAACCCATCAAGGCACGCGCGACACGGGCGCTTCCGCACGGAACGTGGTTGGACGTCTGCGATAATTCGGGTGCCAAGGTGCTGAAGATCACGTCGGTCCTACGGCACAAGACTGTGAAGGGACGCTATCCCGAGGCGGCCATCGGTGACATCATCATGGGCAGCGTCAAGAGCGGGAAGCCCGAGATGCGGAAGCAGGTCGTGTACGC
>JACQNC010000011.1 GCA_016203225.1 Candidatus Woesearchaeota archaeon
GGGTGCCAAGGTGCTGAAGATCACGTCGGTCCTACGGCACAAGACTGTGAAGGGACGCTATCCCGAGGCGGCCATCGGTGACATCATCATGGGCAGCGTCAAGAGCGGGAAGCCCGAGATGCGGAAGCAGGTCGTGTACGCGGTTGTCGTGCGTCAGAAGAAGGAGTTCCGTCGCTTGGACGGCACCCGCGTGAAGTTCGAGGACAACGCGGCCGTCGTGCTGAAGGACAAGGATGGCAACCCCAAGGGCACGATGATAAAGGGCCCGATCGCGAAGGAGATCGCGGAGCGCTGGCCGATGGTCAGCAAGCTCGCGAGCATGCTGTTGTGAGTATCATGGAGAACTGGTCAAGACACTGGAAAGGGAGCGTGAAACCGCGCAAGCAGCGTGCGTATGCACGCGAAGCGCCGATCCATGTCAAGCGCCAGTCGCTCGCGGCGCACCTGAGCAAAGAGTTGCGCGGCAAGCACAAGACGCGCAGCATCACGCTCCGCGTCGGCGACAAGGTCACCGTGCTCCGCGGTCAGTTCCGCAAGAAGTCGGGCAAGGTCGAGCGCGTCGATGCGCCCGCGAGCCGAGTCTACGTAACAGGCATAGAGCTCGCCAAGAAGGATGGCGGCAAATCGCAGTATCCTCTGCACCCGAGCAATCTCATCATCACCGAACTTGAGAGCGACAAGCGCAGGTTCACGGAGAGGAAAGCATGAGCAACAGCGAATATCTCAAGCGGTACGCGGCTCCAAAGTCGTGGATCATCGAACGCAAGACACGCACCTTCATCAGCAAGCCTAATCCTGGAAGTCATCCGCTAAGCCGGGCACTCCCGTTGGGATTCGTGCTCGAGACCCTCGGCTTCGCGGCCACGAGCCGTGAGGTCAAGAAGCTTTTGCTCGCCAAGGAAGTGATGGTCGACGGCCGACGCGTCAAGGACCATCGTTTCGCGGTCGGATTGTTCGATACGATCGAGCTCCCCGACCTCAAGCAGGCGTACCGCGCTCAGATCGACGCGAAAGGCCGCCTTGTCGTAGTGCCTGCCGCGCTCAAGGACCTGCACCACAAACCTTGCCGCGTCGTGGGCAAGACTGCTGTCAAGGGCAACAAGATCCAGATCAATCTGAATGACAGCCGAAACGTGCTCGCGAAGGAGGCTGTCGCGGTCGGTGACACGCTCGTGCTCGATGTCCCATCACAGAAGGTCGTCAAACATCTCAAGCTCGCGCCTGGCGCGAACATACTGATCACCGCGGGACGCTACGTGGGCAGCAACGCGCGCGTCGCGAACCTCGACGGAGACACGGTCCGATTCACCATCAATGATGTCGCGTCCGAGACGCAGAAGGAGAACACGTACGTCATCCCATGAACCCGATGCAGCAGCCCCGGATAGAGAAGCTCACGCTCAATATCGGAGCGGGCAAGGAGCAGACGAAGCTGGACAAAGCGGTCGCCGTGCTCAAGAGCCTAACGGGCATCGAGCCGGTCAAGACCGTGACGCAGAAGCGCATCGCCGCCTGGGGATTGCGTCCTGGACTCCCTATCGGTTGCATGCTTACGCTCCGCAAGGCGTCCGCGTCCCAGATGCTGAAACGCCTCCTCAAGGCGAAGGACTTCCAGCTCAAGCCTTCGAACTTCGATGACAACGGCATGGTTTCGTTCGGCATCACCGAACACATCGACATCGAAGGCGCTCAATACGATCCGAAGATAGGGGTAATCGGACTCCAGGCGTGCATCACGCTCGAGAAGCCGGGTTACCGCATCAAGCGGCGCAGCCTGCACCGTGCACGCGTGGGCAAGAGGCACCGCATCACTAAGAATGAGGCTATGACGTTCATGAAGCACGCGTTCGGCGTGCGCGTGGAAGGTGAAAGCGCATGACCACGAGCGATTGGCGCAAGACGCTGAAGCAGTTGAAAGCGAAGCCGACCAAGTTGCAGAAATACATCAAGCACAACCAGCCCAAGCAACGGACTTCGGGCCAGAGCACCGTGAAGTGCCAGCGCTGCGGCCAACACCGCGGCCACAATGACAAATACGGCCTCGACCTGTGCAGGCAGTGTTTCCGCCAGATCGCACAGCAGATCGGATTCAAGAAGTACGGATGAAACCATGCTAAACGACCCCCTCGCAACGGCGCTGTCCAAGATACAGAACTATGAGCGCATCGGACGGAAGGAATGCCTCGTCATGCCTGCCAGCACGATAATAAAGAAAGTCCTCGAACTGCTCAACGTTAATGGCTATCTGGGTGCGGCCGAACTGGTCTCTGACGCGCGCGGAGGCGCATTGAAGGTCGCGCTGCTGGGCAAGATCAACAAGGTCGGAGTCATCAAGCCGCGCTTCAGCGTCGGCTCTCTTGGCTACGAGAAGTTCGAGAAGCGGTACCTGCCTGCGAAGAACGTCGGCGTGCTCATCGTCAGCACCCCCACCGGGCTCATGACACATGACGAAGCCAAGAAAAACAATCACGGAGGACGCCTCGTGGCGTACTGTTACTGATGAAGCTCGACATGCAGGACAGGATCGAGCTGCCGAGCGGGGTCACTGCGCTCGTCAAGGATTTCATCATCACGATCAAGGGTCCGAAAGGAGAGGTCAAGCGTCGCACGACCGCGCCGCAGATCAAGGTCACAGTCGATGGCAACGCTATCGCGCTAAGCGTGACGAAAGGCACCAAGCGCGAGAAGACCTCGATCAACACGCTCGCGGCCCACGTGCGCAACATGATCAAGGGCGTCCAGCAACCCTGGGTGTACAAGCTCAAGGTCTGCTCAAGCCACTTCCCGATGAACGTGAGCCTTTCAGGCAAGGACTTCACTATCAAGAACCTGTTCGGCGAGAAGGTGCCCCGCACGATGAAGCTCAAGGAGGGCGTGACGGTCAAGGTCGCGGGCCAGGACATCACCGTGGAGAGCACCGACCTCGAGCTCGCGGGCAACACGGCCAGCGACATCGAACAGTTGAGTCGTATCACGCACGTCGACCGTCGCGTTTTCCAGGACGGCATCCACATGATCGAGAAGTGCGGAGTCAAGGTCGAATAACATGGCAGACATGAAGAAGCTCCTCGAGATGAAGAACACGATGGCCAAGAAGCGGCCGCGCTTCATCCGCCAGGACTCGCACAAGAAGAAGCGGCTCGCGCCTGTCTGGCGCAAACCGAAGGGAATGGACAGCAAGCTGCGCAAGCACATGCACGGTCACGGTCATCTTCCCGTGACAGGCTATCGCGGGCCTGCGCTCGTGCGCGGAACGCACAAATCAGGCCTGATCCCCCTGCTGATCCATACTGTCACGCAGCTCGAATCAGTCAATCCGAAGACGCACGGAGTCATCATCGCGAGCACGGTCGGCGCGCGGAAGGCGATCGATATCATCACGAAAGCACAGTCAAAGAACGTCAGAATCCTCAATTACAAGGATCCCGCGAAGTTCGTCACTGGCATCAAGGACGGGCTCGCCAAGCGCAAACAGAAGAAGAGCGCGGCTCCGAAACAGGAAATGAAACCGAAGACAGAAGCGAAACCCGTTAAACAGGAACCCCAAAAGATGGCTCCGGTTACGCAGGAGAAGAAGGAAGCGGAGAGGCGTGAGGCCGAGAAGGTCCTCACGAGCAAACAATGATGCTCCAGAAAAGGCTTGGCGCGGACATCCTCAAGTGCTCACCCCAGCGGGTCTGGCTCGACCCTACGAAGCTGGATGAGATCAAGGGCGCGATCACGAAGTTCGACGTGCGCAGGCTTATCGCGCAGGGAATCATAATCAAGGAAGCGCTTTACGGCGGCAGCAAGGTGCGTTCGCGCGAACGCCAAGCGCAGCGCAGCCGGGGCCGGCGCCGAGGCATCGGCAGCCGCAAAGGCACGGCAGGCGCCCGCACTCCTGCGAAAGAGACTTGGATGGCGCGGATCCGCACCCAACGGGACCTCATCAAGCGTCTTCGCGACCACGGCACGATCACACCGCAGACATTCCACCAAGTGTATAGGAAGGCGAAGGGCGGCTTCTTCAGAAGCACCCGCCACATCAAGGTCTACCTGGAGGAACAGAACCTGTTCCTGAAGAAGTAAAATGGCACACTCCGCAGCATACGTCACGACATTCCGCAGGAAACGCGAAGGCCGCACCGATTACCGTAAGCGTCTCACGTTGCTCCGCGGCCGACAGCCACGCCTCGTGGTGCGCAAGAGCCTGCACCATGTACTGGCACAGATAGTCGACTACAGCCCCGCAGGAGACCGCGTGCTGGTCAGCGCGCACTCTCGGGAATTGTTGAAGCACGGCTGGAAGGCCGGGACCGATAACATCAGCGCAGCCTACCTGTGCGGAGTGCTCCTGGCGAAGAAGGCCAAAGCGAAGAAGGTCGCAGGCGCTATCGCTGATCTCGGCATGTACCCGAATGTCAAGGGCTCGAAACTCTACGCCCTGCTCAAGGGCGCTGTCGATGGCGGCCTGCGCGTGCCTGTCGACCCCGCGATCGTGCCTGATGCCAAGAGATTGTCGGGCCAGCACGTCGCGCACTACGCAAGCATGCTCAAGAAGGATCCCCAGGCGTATCAGAAGCGGTTCTCGCGCTATCTCAAGCACGGCTTGGCGCCCGAGAATTTGCCCGCACATTTCGAGGATATCAAGAAGAAACTCGTGTGATCATCATGCCCAAGAAACCTGAAACACCAGAACCTGAAGTGAAAGCTCCCGCAGTCGCGGTCGAAAAGGTCGTCGCAGAGGAAGAAGCCAAGCTCGAGGTCGAGAAGGACGTCATCGAGGCTGTCCCTGCTGAGGAAGAGGCAGCCAAGCCTGCACCGGGCAGCTTCGACATCGCGGCCTGGACACCAAAGACGAGCATCGGCGCGAAGGTGAAGACAGGCGAGATCAAAGACATCGACATCATCCTCGACGCGGGCACACCCATCCTCGAAGCTCCTATCGTCGACATCCTGCTCCCGAATCTCGAGTCTGACCTGCTGATGATCGGTCAGTCAAAGGGTAAATTCGGCGGCGGAGCGCGCAGGATCTTCCGACAGACCCAGAAAAAGTCCCCCGAGGGCAACAAGCCGAGCTTCGGGGTTATGGCCGTCGCTGGGAACCGTAACGGGTACGTCGGTCTCGGGTACGGCAAGGGCAAGGACACCGTGCCTTCGCGGGAGAAGGCCGTGCGTCAGTCCAAGCTCAATGTGTTCAAGATCAAGCGTGGTTGCGGCAGCTGGCAGTGCAACTGCCGGACACCGCACAGTGTCCCATTCACGGTCGAAGGCAAGTGCGGATCCGCGATCATACGCCTCATGCCTGCTCCGAAGGGCAAAGGGCTCGTCGTTGAGCCGAACTGCGCCAAGATCCTTGCGCTCGCGGGCTTCAAGGACGTTTGGAGCAAGACTTTCGGCCAGACACGCAACACGGTCAACCTGGCGACGGCCTGCGTCGACGCGCTGAAGAAACTTTCGACAACGAAAATACCGCACACTGCCGCTGAAGTGCTCGGCCTGTGCGACGGCAAGCTCAAGTAGGCGACCATGGCGAATCCAAAGAGAAACAAACGGACGACGAGCGGCAAGAAAGCGCCGGTTCTGAAGGCAGGTGGCTGGCTCGCGGTAATCAGGATCAGGGGCGCCCCGAAGATGAGCGCGCAGAGCGAGAACACGCTGCACCATCTGCACCTTCCGCGCCGGAACTCCTGCGCGATCCTCGCGCACACTCCGTCCAACCTCGGAATGATCCACAAGGTGCAGAACTATATCACTTGGGGCGAAGTCACGGATGAGACTATCAAACATCTCGAGAGCAAAGCATCCAAACGCGGCGAACACGCGTTCAACCTCGCGTCCCCGAAGAAGGGACTCGAACGCAAGGGGATAAAGCTGCCGAGCACCGCCGGCGGCAGCCTTGGCCATCGCAAGGACATCAACAAATTGATAATGAGGATGGTCTGATGGCGTTCCACAAGCGAAAGAAGCTGGTCCGTATGCGCGGCACGCGCACGCATGGTTGGGGACGGTTGCATCGCGGCTCGGGCAACAAGGGCGGCGCGGGCAACGCCGGCTCGGGGAAAAAGGCCGACGCGAAGAAGCCAAGCTTCTGGGATCGCAAGTTCGGGAAGCACGGCTTCATCGCGCACAACTCCTGTGTCGATCATTGCATCATCAACGTGGGCGACCTGGCACAACACCTCGATAACTGGGTGGCTGCCAAGCAGGCCACGCATGCGGGAGGCGTCTATACTGTGGATTTGGGCAAGATCGGCTACACCAAGCTGCTCAGCACAGGCAAGGCCTCCAAAAAGGTGAACGTGACCGTCGCTGCAGCCAGCGCAAGAGCTGTCGAGAAAGTCAAGGCTGCGGGCGGCTCGGTGACGGCGAGCGCATGAGCCTGCTCGACACGATAGTCGAACGTATCCCCGAGGTCGCGCCTCCTTCCCAGAAGCGTCTCTCGTTCAAGGAGAAGCTGAAGTGGACAACGATCGTCCTCGTGTTGTTCTTCGCGTTGTCGCTCGTGCCCTTGTTCGGGTTGGGCGCGAACGCGTTGCAGCAGTTCGAATTCATCTCAATCATCCTCGGCGCGAGTTTCGGGAGCATCCTGAGCCTTGGCATCGGCCCTTTGGTTACGGCGAGCATAGTTCTGCAATTGCTGAACGGTGCAGGCATCCTCAAGTTCGACCTCACTACGCACGAAGGCAAGAAGCGGTTCCAAGGGGTCCAGCAACTCGCATCGATAGGGTTCATAATCTTCGAGGCAGGTATCTACGTTTTCATGGGAGGTCTCGCGCCGGCGCCTGAACTCCAAGGAACGGGGTTGTATCTGCAACTCCAGTTGTTGCTGATCCTGCAATTATTCCTGGGCGGTCTGCTCGTGATGTGGATGGACCAGCTCGTTAGCAAGTGGGGTTTCGGTTCTGGAATCAGCCTTTTCATCGCGGCGGGCGTCTCGCAGAGCATTTTCATCAGGGCGCTTTCACCGCTGCCGTCACCGACAAACCCGGGAATCGCGACGGGAGCCATCCCCGCGCTCGTCCAGAGCCTTGCCGCGGGCGACCCCCAGACTGCCGGGTTAATGTTGGCTGGAGTTGTGGCGACGATCGTGGTGTTCATAGTCGCGGTCTACCTTCAAGCGATGAAGGTGGAGATCCCGTTGAGTTTCGGCCGCGTGCGGGGCCACGGCATCAGGTGGCCGCTGCACTTCGTGTACACCAGCAACATGCCCGTCATCCTCGTCTCTGCGCTTTTGGCGAACCTGCAGTTGTGGGGTAATCTGCTCCAACGCTGGGGGTATCCTTTGTTGGGCACGTTCGTGAACGGCCAGGCTGCATCGGGAATCTCGCTGTGGCTCTCGCCCACGAACATCGTTGGAAGCGTGATCCGTGGCAGCGTGCGTTTCACCGACTTCCTGCACGCGTTATCTTATGTGGTTTTCCTGATTGTCGGAGCTGTCGTGTTCTCCTGGTTCTGGGTGCAGACATCAGGTATGGACGCGCGCTCTCAGGCGCGCCAGATCATGTCGTCGGGCCTGCAGATTCCGGGCTTCCGGCGCGACGAACGGGTTCTCGAGCGCGTGCTGGATCGGTATATCGGGCCTTTGACAGTGATGGGCGCCATAGCGGTCGGATTCTTGGCGGCCATCGCGGATGTCTCAGGCGCACTGACGCACGGCACCGGCTTGTTGCTCACCGTGATGATCGTTTATCGCTTGTACGAGGACATCGCCCGTCAGCACATGATGGACATGAACCCCATGATGCGCAAGTTCATGGGCGGTGAATGATGGGATTTTTCTCGTTCCTGGATCCTGTGATGAACTTTTTGTTAGGCTGGGTCCTGAATCTCAGCCCGTTCTTGGGCGTCTTGATCCTCTCGTTCATCCTGTCATTGCTTATCGTGCTTATCTACAAGTTCACGACGAACCAGGACCTGATGCGGTCGCTCAAGACAGAGATAAAGGACTTGCAGAAGCAGATGAAGGAGCTCAAGCACGATCCGGGCAGGATGATGGAAGTCAACAAGAAGGCCATGGAAGCCAACATGAAGTACATGAGCCACAGTTTCAAGCCTATGCTGTTCACTTTCTTGCCAGTCATCCTAATTTTCGGGTGGATGAACACGCATCTAGCGTTCGAGCCCATCATGCCAGGTCAAGAATTCACGATGACGGTATTGTTCGAGAAGGGCGCATCGGGCAACATCACGATAAATACGCCGGATGGCATCATATTGACCGGCGACGCGTCGAGGACGATAACTGACGGCAATGCGATTTTCACGCTCAAAGCGGCGCAGGGCGGACTGTACGCGGTCAATTTCGATTTCGCGGGAAAGCAGTACCTCAAGGAGGTCGAGATCACTTCCGAACGCAGGTATCTTGAGCCCTTATTGTCGGTCAATGATGACGACATAAAGACTATCACGACCGATCATGCGAAGACGCGTGTGATCAGGATCGGAGGGTTCGGTCTCACCTGGCTGTGGAGTTACATCATATTTTCCATTGCATTCTCGATTGGTCTCAGGAAGCTCATGAAGGTCTATTGAGCTCCGTCGACAAAAATTCCACGAGTTCCACTGGAAATGATGGGGCGTTTCTGATGCATTTTCTGCAGAATTCGCTTTTAGCGGGTCGTAAAACGATAAAACACGGACTTCCAGAGGAAATCAAGGAGGGCCTGGTGCCCAAACATCGATATTTAAACACAAAAGTATTTAAATAGGTCCTCTTTTAAACTGCTTAAATACAACGCGAGCGAGCTCACCGGGGGGGTGGGACTCAGCAGTGAGGATTTGTCCTCGATGCCACGTCGTTGTCATTTGGGGGAGTTATGGCAAAGAAAGAAGCGCCCGCAGGCAAAGAGATCAAGGTCGTCAACATCGTAGTCTCTGCCAGCCTCGGCCAGGACATTCCTTTGGAAAAGATGGCCGCCACGCTGAGCAACACCGAATACAATCCCGAGCAGTTCCCGGGCCTAGTCATCCGCATCAAGGAGCCGAAGACGAGCGCGCTCATCTTCTCGTCAGGCAAGATCGTCTGCACGGGCGCCCGCACGATGCAGATGGTACAGGAGAGCATCCGCAAGATCATCAAGAGCCTCGAGAAGATCAACGTCAAGATCAAGGACTTCCCCGAGGTCAAGATCCAGAACATAGTCGCTTCCGGCAGCGTCGGCATGGACCTCAACCTGAACGTCCTCGCCATGAAGCTAGAGAACACCGAGTACGAACCTGAGCAATTCCCAGGTCTCGTGTACAAGCTGCCTGACAAGAAAGCCACATTCCTGTTGTTCAGCAACGGCAAGGTCGTGTGCACCGGAACCAAGTCAGAGGACGAAGTGCACAAGGTCCTTGACGTTTTGATTGAGAACCTCAAGAAGATCAAGTCCAAGTAAAGAGTGATTGGGGGTTTCCGCGAAAACCTAGTGTGAGCTTTGTCGATGAGGGGATCGATAGGCACCATTTATCCGGAGGATTTCCGGACGATACGCACAATCCACTGGACAACCTTGAGCGACGGATAAAAAGAAGTGAGGCATACAGAACGTCATGCAAGCTCAAGTGATGGATGCTCCTGAGCAGATCAGGAAGTTCGCAGAATTCTTCGAACGGACATACTATGCTGACCTAGTAGAACGCGCCAGAAAGGGCGAGAAATTCCTAATTGCGGATTTCCAAGAGCTTGCGAAATTCGAACCCGCGCTAGCCGATCTATTGCTCGAAATACCGGAAGAGGCGCTTAAGGCGAGCCAGCTCGCGATCGAGCAGTTCGACTTGCCTGGTGGCAACAATAAAGGGTTCACAGTCAGGTTCAAGAATCTCTCGCCCAGCAGCCAGATCGCTATCAGAGACATCCGCAGCCCGCATCTCGGAAAGCTCCTGTTTATGGAGGGCGTTGTGCGCAACAAGTCGGAGGTGAGACCTCACGTCACGACAGCGCGGTTCGAGTGTCCGAGCTGCGGCAACGTCATGCAGATCCTGCAATTGGACAACAAGTTCAAGGAACCGTCACGGTGCTCCTGCGGCCGCAAGGGCAAGTTCCGCCTGTTGAGCAAAGAACTCGTCGACGCACAGAAGATCGTCCTGGAGGAGACTTCTGAAGCGTTGGAGGGCGGCGAACAGCCTAAGCGCCTGAACATCCTGCTCAAGAACGATCTTGTCAGCCCGATGACGGAAAAACGCACGAACCCAGGCAGCAAAGTCCTGATTGTCGGCGTGCTGAAGGAAGTCCCGATAATCCTGCGTTCGGGCGGTCAGAGCACTCAGTTTGATCTTATCTGCGAGGCGAATTCCCTCGAGCCGCGAGAGGAGGACTACTCTGATCTCCAGATCTCTCCTGAGGATTTGCATGAGATCCAAGCACTTGCAGTGGATCCCCATTTGGAGCGCAAGTTCATCCAGGGCATCGCGCCCAGCATCTATGGTCACGAGCGCATCAAGGAAGCGCTCATCCTGCAGTTGTTGGGCGGTGTGCGCAAGAAGCGCGATGACGGCGTCGTCACGCGCGGCGACGTCCACATCTTGCTCGTGGGCGACCCTGGCTCTGGCAAGTCACAGTTGCTCAAGCGCATCTCGAAAGTCTCTCCGAAGGGCAGGTTCATCTCAGGTAAGGGCGTCTCGGGCGCGGGCTTGACCGCTAGCGTGATCAAGGACGAATTCATCGGTGGCTGGAGCCTCGAAGCTGGTGCGCTAGTGCTCGCGAACAGAGGCATCTGTTGCATCGATGAATTGGACAAGATGAGCCATGAAGACACCGCGGCAATGCACGAAGCATTGGAAGGGCAGACGATCACTATCAGCAAAGCGAATATCCAGGCGACACTGCGTTCCGAGACGACTGTCCTGGCGGCAGCGAACCCGAAGTTCGGGCGTTTCGACCCGTTCGACACCATCGCGAAGCAGATCGATCTCGTGCCCACGCTTATCAACCGGTTCGATCTCATCTTCCCCATCAAGGACTTGCCTGACCGGGCCAAGGACGAGAAGATGGCGAAGTTCGTGCTGAACCTCCACCAGAGCCTTGTGACCGAGGCCGAGCTCAAGACACCGTTGCTGCGCAAGTACATCGCGTACGCACGCCAGCACGTGTTCCCTAAGCTCACAGAAGGCGCTATCGATGAATTGAAGGATTACTACATCCAGATGCGTTCGCAGGGCGGTAAGGAGGGCGGCATAAAGTCAGTGCCGATCTCGGCAAGACAGCTTGAAGCGCTGATCCGCCTTTCGGAGGCCAATGCGCGGCTGCACCTTTCGGACAAGGTCACGAAGAAGCACGCCAAGAAGGCTATCGAGCTCCTGCACCATTGCCTGACTCTGGTAGCGATGGATGAGGAGACCGGTACGTTCGACATCGACCGCATCGCGACCGACACGACCGCGAGCGCGCGCAACAAGATCATCATAATCAAGGAATTGCTCGTCGACCTGGAGAAGAAGACGAAGCCTGTGCCGATGCAGGACCTGCTCCTCGCCGCGTCCGAGAAGAACATCAGCGAATCAGAGACCGAAGAGATCGTGCAGAAACTCAAACGCGGCGGAGATTTGTTCGAGCCCAAGGCAGGGTTCGTGCAGAGGCTGTAGAACTCACGCCTGCGTCGCCTGGCTCAGCTCGTTCAGATTCTTGAAAGAATAACAGCTCGACTGTGCTGTCGGGTCGTCGATCTTCGCGCACACTGAGAACTCGTCTTTCTGGATGGCGAAGTACAGCAGGCAACTGTCGCGCGTCTTGCCGGTCCCAATTTCAAGGCAGGCGGACGACTGTCCTGACGTGCGTGCGACGGTGTCATAGCACGTGTCCGCGTCCGAGCGTTGCGCGAGCGTGCCGCACATTAACTTAGCGCGCTCGACATCAGACACGGCGATATCCTGTGCCTCATCCAGGATGGTCTGTGTTGATTTCGCTTCTGCGGGCGCTGCGCAATCGCGTGCGCACGAGCCGGATGTCTCGCCTGCGTTGACATCACATACGTAGTCACCGCAGCACACCTGCATTGATTCGAACACGCATTCGCCATCCTTGATCGTGTCTTCTGTGCACGGGTCGAAATCGTTGCATTCGGTCTGCGCAGGCGCCTCAGGGGTTGTTGGAATGAGCGGCGTGGAAGATGGTGGCTCAAGAGAAGATACAACTGGTGCAGGTACGATCTTGAACGAGAAGCTCGCCTCTGCCTCAGCGCCATCGGCGCGCGCGGTCGTCCGCACAAGATATCTCCCAGGCGCCACGTCTGATGGGATTGTGACGCGGGAGGTCGTCCTTACCGAGTCGCTTGTCGCAGGGATCGTCTCCTCGACGGTATCTATTATGTTGCCGGTTTCGGGCGCTACGAGCTCGTGGATCAAAGTTATCGTCTCGGCGTCTCCGTCAAGGGAAAGCGCGTCACTGAATGTGATCGCTCCACCGGCGCGCACTTCGAGCTGTTGCGGCTGCGTTGTGAGCGTGACTTTGATACCAGAAGGCAAAAGTAGGATGATTAGTACCACTATCACAGCTACGCCAGCGATTCCGCCGAACAGGAGCGGTCTCCAATCGTGCCGCGCGGCCCGTGCCGCGACAGGCGACACCGCAAGCGCGGCGTCAGCCTCCTGCACGGAATAGCCTGCTTGTAGAAGATTCTGGCGGATCGCCTGGGGCGCGTATCCCATCGAGCGCAAGCGCTGGACGTAAGTCATCACCTCTTGGCTCACCATGACCGAAATTCTTCGCAGGATAGTATTTAAACGTATCGTGTGGACTTCGTCAGCTAAATGCTTATAAACACGTCGTGACGCGACAGTTCCGGGGTATGGTTGAGCGCTCATATCAGAAACCGGTCGTCGCGCACAAGGTCGCGATTGCGGATATTCTTGCAGGAAGATTGATTGAGCGACCGAATGAGCCCAGCGCGATAGTTCTGGGCGATGGGCGTGAGCTGGTGCGCGCGAACGTCATCGGATTGGTGGTGGACCGTTCGGACGGGGATTTGCCGAGTTTGGTCATAGATGATGGGACCGAGCGTATCCTGGTGCGACCGTTCGAGCGCATACCTGGTCTGACTGATGCCGCGCTTGGAAATACTGTGCTCGTGATCGGCCGGCCGCGCACGTATGGTGTGGATCGGTTTCTCGTCCCTGAATGCGTACGTGTTCTCGAGAGCCCCCGTTGGCTCGAGCTCAGACGCAAGGAGCTCGTGCGACCTACGATGGCTGCTGAAGCGTCACGGGAGAGTTCCGGACTCGTGGAGGAGGAAGTCGTAGGGCAGAAAGGGCTTTTGGATCATATCCGCGGGCTTGACAAGGGCATCGGAGCGGATGTGGAAGAGGTGCTGCAGAAGACCAAGTGCACGCAGGAGGATCTGCAAAGACTTCTTGTGCGAGGGGAGGTCTTCGAGGTCAGTCCTGGCCGGATCAAGGTCCTCGAATAGTCAGAACAGCGCGGGTGTTACGTAGACCTCTATGATTGCTGCGACGAAAAGCAGCCCGATCGCGATCAGGAGCAGGTCGGATGCGTCGAGGATGATCTTCTCGAAGTGTTTCGTGCCGAAGTCGTGTTTGATGATCGCCACAGACACTATGCCTCCGGACAGTCCTGCTACGAAGTAAGCCAGGATCTCCGGCACGCCGTGGATGAAGTACCGCACGAAGCTCAACGATACGACATAGAGATATGCCGAGAATTTCGCCAGCCCCAGCGTGGATGCGTAGGTGGCGACGTTCGTCCTGATGAAGTTCCCCGCCGCGACGCCGATGACGCTCGCGTTCCAGGTCAGGATGAACAGCGCGCCCATGCCATAGATGAACGAGAACAGGATGCAGAACACGAGCACCTTGATGTTGTTGAGGAAGATCTTGCTGAAAAGGTTGAACCGGGCGAACTGGCCTGTTACTTCCTGGTTCAGGCCGGCGATTGTTTGGGATTGGACGTTGAATAATGCGCTCGCCATGTCTGCGGGCAGCACCGTGTACCAGAGAGTGAACGCGATGACCATCCCCAGGAAGAGGAAGAAACAGAATGTGATCGCTCTGCTGTGTTCTTTAAGCATGCTCGCTTCGGAATCAAGCAGGACGTCTTTCTCCTCTTCGACACGCATCGTGCCATAGAATAGGGGGATGCCCGCGATGGTCGCCAAGAACACCATCACCAGACTCGCGTAGTCAGCGAAGATCCAGACGCTCAACACCGCGGCGATGCTCGCGTACAGGAACCCGTGCACCAACAGCGTCCACGGCCGGGCTTCGGCACGGAACGGGTTCGTGAGCGCCTCCAACACCATGCCCGGCCACGAGCCGACGCGGTTTATATAGCTTTTGGGCGGCGTAAAGATTTATATACCGTCGTGGGGTTTTCCGACGATGATGGACTATGATGTGTTGTTAAGCAGGGCCCGCAGCAAACTTCCCGAGAGCGTGTTGGAGAAGGAGCGTTTCGAGCTCCCGAAGGTCGTTGGGCGCCTCGAAGGCAGCAAAACTGTGATCAGCAATTTCGCACAGATCGCGGCAGCGCTGCGCAGACCGATGGAGCATTTGTTGAAGTACCTGCTCAAGGAACTCGCGACACCCGGCCAGATACGGGGTAATTTTCTCGTGCTCGGAGCCAAGCTTCCCGCGTCGCGCATCAACGACAAGATCAAGCAGTATGCTGATGAGTTCGTGTTCTGCCAGAAATGCGGCAAGCCTGACACGGACATCAAGAAGGAAGGCGGCTTCCACGTGCTCGTGTGCAGCGTGTGCGGCGAGCGCAGGCCGGTAAAGAGCAAGATCTGATGGTGCTTGTCAAAGTCCATAAGAAGGATGGTCGCATCGTCGCCGCCGTTTGTGACGCGGATCTTCTCGGACAGAAGTTCGAGGAAGGCGCATCGCAGCTTGATCTCACCGGAGACTTCTACAAGGGCGAAGAAAAAGATGATTCTGAGGCCGGCGATATAATCCGCAATGCGGATCACGTGAATCTCGTGGGCGCGAAGAGCGTCAAGCTCGGCATCCAGGAAGGGGTGATCGAGGAATCAGTCGTCCGCACTGTCGCGGGCGTTCCGCACGCGCAGGCGATCGTTGTCCACGACTAGCCGAACCATTGCCCGAGCCCCATCTGTTTCTCAGGATCCCTGCCGAACAACCCTTCGATGCGGCGCTGCAGGATCTCTACAGTCTGCCGCATGTATTCTGAGAGATGGTATTTCTCGACGAGGCTGATGGTAGGCCCGAGATATTTGACAACCGATCCTTCGGTGATGGTGAACAGGAGTTTGCCGCTGCACTCGGTGCACTTTCCGATGAGCGGCGGCCTGCGGAATTTCTCGTTGCAGTTGACGCATCTGAATTCCTGCATCCCGAACTTCCTCAGGTTTCCCTTGAGGTCGCGAAGGAAGTGCTTTTCGATGACGAGGTGGGCCACATCCGCTGTGTCGACGGCACGGATCTTCTCGGCCAATATCATTTGACCCCTCAGTTTCTCCTCCATACTTGGGAGCGTCTTGTACGCACTGCAAAGCACGCCTGCATTCAAGTCAGTCATGTCGTGCGTGAACCCCATGCCTTCGTACTGTGCGGGGGTGTTGAGGGTGTGCTTGATCTGCTGGATCTTGACCTCGCCAGGCATCTTGTACTGCAACGCGCTCTCGTAGAGCGCTATCGGGTAGGACCAGGCGATGCCGACGTCGAACGCTTGGTCATCCACCTCCGTGGGGATTAGCGTGCTCGAGAGCACGAGGGGCGCGTCCATCGTGCTGCCACGCGTGCCGGGCAGGAATTGCTTGGAGAAGTTCAGGAATCCATCCATCAGCATCATGAACCCTATCTCGTCGCCATCGCAGTCGCGGCGGCATGCCTGATGGTAATAGGGATGCGCTAGGAAGCCTTGCGTCTTTGAGAACCCTATTATTCTTCCGAGCATGCCGGCGCTCGTGTGGGGCGCGAGTCCGACTATGCAGTGCCCCACAAGGTCATCCGGCGTACGCAACCGGTAGAATGGGGGCAGTTTGTAGACTTTCACCAGCAGGTCGTCGATGAACTGCGCGGTCCTGAACATCACCACATCCGCGGGCTCGTCCTCGTCAGGACCGACAGGGCAGGAGGGGAGCACTACATCTTGAGGCTTGATCTCTAGGATTTGGTCGTCGCGCTCGAGCGGTTTGCCATGTATGTCCTGAGTGTAGCCTAATTCACGGAGCCGTGAGGCGCTCACCCTTATTTCGGATGGCCTGAAATGGGTGAGCGTGAGCTCACTGCAGTCGTACCTGACCGTTCCGTCCTTGTTGACGTATAGGTCGTGCTTCGCGCGGAGCACCGCTTTCGCCAGGTTTTCGATGTGGTGGTACTCGTTGCTTGTGCCGCGCACTCCTTTGATGAGGTCGGGATAGGTCTCCATCTCGAGCAGGCGCAATGCTGCCGTGAAGACGCGTTTGATGTCGAGTTCTTGTTTCTGCCATTGCAACGCCTTGCCGTGTTGTGCGCACGTCGCCTCGGGTATGACTTTGCTGCAGAACTTGCAGAAGTATTCCTTGATGGTGGGCTGGCCGCATTGCGTGCAGGTCGCGAATAGCTCTCGACCGACGCAAGAGGGGCATCGGTACAACGGGAAGTCTGCGACGATCTTGCCGCCTTTTAGCGCCGTCTGGAAAGAACGGAGCTTGCCGCCTTCCTCTCCCACGGGGAACAGGCCGTGCGGGCTGCCGGTGAGCTTTCGCTGTTTGGCCTTTTCAGGACGCCCCATGCGCGAACCGATGTAGGTCCCGCTCTTGTCACGCACAGGCACAAGACTGAGTTTCTGGACTACTACGAGCGGATTTGCATCGGGAGCGTCGCCGAACGCGTGCTTGATGACATCGAGGTCGATTTTGTCGGTGATGCCGAGCTGAGCAGCGAATGCGGGAGCGTTGCCCGGTTCGATGACCACGAACTCCTTGTTCACAACGATATGAGGCACGCCGAGTAGTTCTAGGCTGCGTTTTCCGGGGTGCTGTAACGGCAGCACGATCTTGTGGACGAATGCGTCCTGTACATGGAGTGTGGCCTTCGCGAGCCAATCGATTAGCTGCATGAACTGTGCGCGGTCGAGGTCGTGCCAGAAGTAGGTGTATGCGGGATGTAGCGGCGTCTGCGTCTGCCTGCTGAGTTGCACCGCCTCCGCGCTCGTGGGTCGTGCGTGGTGCGGGTCCGCAAGCCAGGCCTGTATCTTCTCGGGCAGAATGCCTGATTCCGCGGCTATTGCTCCGAAATCCCCTCCGATAGTCTCCAAGTGTTTTTTGACATCGAGTGCCCACCATTCCTCGCAGTAGCCTGCCGGCGCGAGGACGTGGTTGCGGTTGGCGAAATCCCCGTAGTCGATCAACGCATCACCTAGGAAGAGTATCTCTGCCACTCGTTTCTTGACTTGCAGCGCTTGCGCCTCGGTCTCGAGCCGAACCACACTGCCATCGTCAAGCTTCACTACCGGACCCTCTATGGTGTCACACGGCGTGAATGCGGCACCTTTGCCTGGCCGTTCTACCTTGAGTTGCGTGCCTGTCGCGATGTAGTCGTCTAGCACGTGCATGGTCGCCGGATGGATGCATTGACCGCTCAGGCCTGATGCTCGCGAGCGTCCGTACCGCAATCTGAACCCTCCGGGCCGCAATGGATGGCCGAGGATGGGACGTCCCGCGACGAGGTCTGTGATGTAAGTGTAGTCGGGCATGATCTTCGAGGGCGCCTCTTTCTTGACTTCACCGCCGCCTTTGGACTTGAGCGTCTTCTGGAGCTTGATGTATTCCTCGAGGAAATTCCAGTGTTCCATGTCGAATTCTTTGCCCCACTTGCTGAGTTTTGCCCAGAGTTTCGGTGCCTTGAGCGGGATGCACGAACTGAGCACGAGGCAGTAACCGCTCCGGATCATGTTAGTGGGGATGCGTGGCAGGTCCTTATGGTTGCTCACCTCGATCTTTTCTGACGGTTCGCCTGCGACCTCGACGGGCAGGCGTTTCATAAGGTACTCGACCTCTTCAGGGTACGGGAAGTATTGGAGGTTGGTCACTCTATCATGGTAGTCTTGGAGTTCGGTGATGGCGCGTTTGATCTCCTGCTCTGTCGCGTCGAACACGTCGAAGCCGAGTTTTTTGCGGACATGATCTGCGATGAGCACACTCACCGCTGCCGCGGTCCCGCCCGCGTTCCTGATCGGTCCTGCGAAGCTGATGCTGATGTATTTGCCGCGTTTGTCGATTCGGTCCTTGAATTCGGTCGTGACTATGCCGTCGAGCGGCGACGAGACGACTCCGACCGTGACGTACGCGAAGCCTGTGCGGATTCCGATGTCCACCGCCTCGTGCTGATCCTTGAATTTGCAGAATTTCTCTTGCGCGACTTCCTCTGCGATCTTGAACGCGACGCGCCAATCGAGCGAGCCGTACTGCTTTTCGAGTTCGATGATGCGTTCGACCACCCCTGAATCGACAATCTGCGGCGCGAGCACGCTGATCAGTCCGACGACGCGCTCCGCCATGTTCTTGGCCAGCTTGACCTCGACATCCGGCGCAGGGTCTAGGCGTTTGGCGCGCGCCTGTTGCGCGATCTCATATACCTGCTTCGTTTGGGCGTTGAGCTCGTCGAAGTACGCGTTCATCCCCGGGCTCGCGATGAGCGCCATCAGGCGTCACCGAACTTGAGCATGTGTATCTTGCGGGTCTGGAGGTTGAGGACTGGCACCTTGCCCGGGTCTGGCTCGTGGCCGACACGTTCCTGGAAGTCGGTCTTGGCCTGGAATGTGCTGCAGGCGATGATTGTGACTCCACGGTAGCTGTCCGCGCCTGCTTTGTGGATGTGGCCTGCCGCGAAGACATCCGGCACTTGCTCGATGACTAGCGGGTCGTAGCGCGGGTCGGGGACGTATAGTGTGCTTGTGTGCGCCGGCGCCAGGTGCCTTCGTTGGAGGAGGAACTTCATGATGAGCGGTGTGCGCTCGGAGCAGTTCCGGCCTGAGTTCTTGATGCTCGGCACGATCTCGCTGTAGTCATCGAAGCTGAATCCGTGATAAGTGAGCACGTTGAACCCGGGGAATCCGTCTTTGGCGTGGATGTTTATCACCGCGGGATTTCCCGTCATGATGACGTTTGGCATCTCCCAGAACGGTTTTGCGTAGTCCTTGAACAGTTTGGGTTGGGGTTCCGACAATCGCAGCGCGTCGTGGTTGCCTGGCGATAGGATTATCTTGATGTGTCTCGGGATCTGGCTGAAAAGGCGGGCCGCTTCCGCGTACTGAGCGTAGATGTCCTTGATAAGGAGCTCTTTCTCCTGGTTCGGGTAGATGCCGACTCCGTCCACGGTGTCGCCCATGACTATGACGTAGCCGACTTTCGATGCCATGGCGCGCTGGGCGTCTGTGCCGTGCTCGCCGCGGATCCATTTGAGGAACTTGTCGAACGCGTCATGGAGGAACCGGGTGCTCCCGACGTGCACGCAGGATAGGAACACCGCATATACCTCTTCTGGCGATTTCTTGATTTCTATGTGCGGGATGTCCGGATATATCATCGTGTTCGCGAACACCATCCCATTGCCTGAGTTCGTGCCGATGATGCCTATCACTTCATCGTGCACGATGTCGTTCGCGAGTGTGAACACCTCTTGTTTCTGCTTGTTCACCAGGACCTTGATGGTGCCGGTCGGGTCCTCGACTGTGAGTATGAGGTTTTCGTTCTTGGTGACATCTTTCCCCGACACCATGCCGATCATGGCCACTGGTTGGCGTTCTTTGCTCGCGACGACGCGTCCGATGCTGGTGGCGCTCTGCAGATCCGCGCGTTGGCGCAGCATCTTGGACAAGCGAGTGTACCGCGCATTGAAGTATCCGACAAAGTCCTGCAAAGAACGCTTGCTGGCCTTGTCATCGTAGTCCCAGACTATCTTGACCGGAAACTCCGCGATGTCTCGCGCTTGTTGCGCCGTGATTCCCGGCGGCGCGATTGACGGACGCAACATGTCCATTAGCGTCCAGACCGCGGGGTCGGGGCCTTCGATGATGGCGCATGCAGCGTCGACTACTGCCTGATCGTTGAGACGCTCGACCAGTTCGCGGGTTAACAGGACTTTCTGCTTGAGACAGAACTCGACTATGCGTCTGCGCTTGTCGATGAGCGCCGGTTGGTGCAGCAGCGTCATGCTAGCGCAAGTCCCTCCTGGAGCAGTTGCAGCATCTGGGCGCAGTTTTGCGGAGGCACGGCAAGCCGGATCTCTCGAGTCCTGCCGTATCTTCCTTTGCTTATGACCTTTGCGCTGATGAGCCCGTTCATGTCGAACTCGGCGATGATATCGCTCACGCGCCGTTGCGTGAGGGGGCGTAGCTTTGTCTGGGCGCACACTTTCTGGTATGCGTCGTAGATCTCGCCGGTGAAAACTCCCGATTTCTGGGCGCAAACGTTCAGTATCGAGTACAGTGTCGCCTGGTGCTGCTTTGGTTGGATGCGCACGAATTCGAGGACGCGGTTCTTCTCAAGGGTCTCCTCCGCGATGTCGAGGTGGGCTAGCGCAATCCGGTCCATGTTCTGGCGTTCGGCCAACTCGCCGGCCACGCGTAGGAGTTCGAGGGCTCGGCGGGCGTCGCCGTTGTCGGACGCCGCTCGCGCGGCGCACTTCTCGATCACTCCGGCTTCGACCGCATTTGGCCGGAACGCTATGCTGGCTCGATCGCGTAGGATGTCCTGGAGCTGTAACGCGTCGTATGGTGCGAACACGAGCTCCTCTTCGCTTAGTGAGCTCTTGACGCGCGGATCGAGGGCGTCGGTGAAAGCGAGGTCATTGCTGATCCCCACTATGCTTATCTGCGCCTGCTGGAGTTCGGAATTGATGCGGGTCAGGTTGTATAGCAATTCATCGCCAGCCTTGCCTACTAGCTGGTCTATCTCGTCAAGGATGAGCACGACTGTCTGCTTGTGCTTGTCTAGCGCTGAAAAGAAGATTCGATAGACTTCATCCGTTGGGAGCCCTGTGGGGGGCACCTCTTTGCCGAATTCTTTCGCGAGTTGCGCCATCAGTCGGTACTCTGTGTCTGCGACTTTCTTTAGTTTGCAGTTTATGTAGACGATCTTGACAGGCAATTGTCTCTGTTCCGCTACGTTCTTGATCTGGTCTGTGGTGTATCGTGTGACTAGTGTTTTTCCTGTGCCTGTTTTGCCGTAGATGAACAGGTTGCTGGGCCGTTCGTTTTTGAGGCATGGTGCTAACACATTAGCGACTTGCGTTATTTGTGTGTCTCTATGCTGGATCACGCCCGGTGCGTACTGCGCTTGGAGTGCTGCTTTGTTCGTGAACACAGAAGTCTTTGTGAGAAACTGCTCGAAGAATCCGACAAGTCCGTTGTCTTGCATGGAACGACCCCCTTTTTGTGGTTTTCCAGACGAACCGGAGGTATTTATGTTTTCGTATTTTCTAATAGTTAAACACCAAACACGGTTTTGGTTGACAGCTCTCCCACCCCCGTTGGTTTCGTTTGGAAGAGTGGAGAAAAATCTTTCCGATAAAGATTTTGGATGCTTGAATGCACCGTTTGTAATGGATTTTTGAATAGATATCTTCTATTCTATTCTTTCATCTCTCATTA
>JACQNC010000014.1 GCA_016203225.1 Candidatus Woesearchaeota archaeon
GCACTACATCGACACCAAGATGCAGCTCGGCATGAAGTACCACGCCGACCGGATGCGGTTGGTCAACGCTCCCCGACAGAAAACGCTGGGGGATTATTGAGGGACTGTTAACGCTCTGTTGATTTGTTTATCGGTCATGAGGAACATTATCAGTTATGGTCTCTAGAAATCCGCATTTCTTGCATTTGAATTTGCGCTCGATTTGATCGGGTGGTTTGCCACCTATTCGCTCTTCTCCAGTTTTGAACGATTCCAGGTGATACATGCTGAACGCTTCGTCACATTTCATACATCGTCTATCGCGAAGACATTGGAAGAACATGACTGAAACAACAAGCACTAGAGCTGCAACAACCGTTGCCGTCGTGTTTTGGAAATGCCAGCGGCTCCAATCGGCGGCAAGATATCCGCCGGAAGTGATGGCGGTGGTGCCGAAAAGACAGGAAGTTTTCATGAATCCGATTTTCTTGAACAACCAACCATAGACTGAGAGGTATGCGTTGTGAAGCCGATTGCCCGAATCTATCCGAATGGATTTTTGTCTGTCTTTCTGTGCGGTCTGAACGACCACATTGACGTTCGCGTCGCGCGTTGACTGCACAGTAACATTCTGGCTTCCCTGAACTTCTTGACGCTGACCACGCCCCATGTTCGCGTTGTGTTTGTGGTCGATTTTTAAAGATTGTGGTTCCCTGAGATCCTCTTCGGGTTTTTAAGAGAGCAGTTCACTTCCTCCTATCCAACTCATTCTGCACTATCGTCACGCACTGTGATGCGAAAAGCACAACGGGCCCCAAAGTCACGCGTTCAGCGCCGAGCTTGTCCAGGAACGATTCTGACTTCTCAGGCATGCCGATGTAGTCGCCGAACACAAACGTGACGTCCTCCGTGAATTCGACCGAACGCACGTCCTTCCCTTTCGGGTGTAGGTAGAACACCGCGCTCGTCTCCGTGTGCGCTTTCACGACCTCTTCGAAGCTCTTGCGCGACACCATCACGCCGGGGCTGACCTCCTTCGAGTCGCCCATCTTTATCGATTTCTTGATGGCCTTGTTCACGAAGAACGCGATCCCTCGCTCATCGAACGGCAGGTCCTTGATCGCGGCGCCGTAGAAAGTAACGGTCAACGGCGGCGTCGGAGGACCCTCCAAAACGACATGCACGACAGTGTCAGAACGCACGTTGTTCG
The DNA here is from genome assembly GCA_016203225.1 of Candidatus Woesearchaeota archaeon. GTDB lineage: Archaea > Nanobdellota > Nanobdellia > Woesearchaeales > ARS49 > DSQK01. Next base: position 1,190 of record JACQNC010000014.1, read on the forward strand.
ACACCCACAACGCGTTCCCGATGCACGACGCAACCACCTGCATGTTGCCCGCGGAAGACAAGTCATCGATGTCGAACGGTTTCGTGACCGACTTCCGCGCCCGCAGGATGAATGTCCGCATGGAAGTTTCTCATGACGTGCTGCATTAAAACCTGTCGTTTCCATTCGTCCCCGCATTGCTCCCCAAGCAGGTTTGTAGTCGCTTTATCGGCACTGAATCGATAGTTATAATGCCACTGCCAATCTGCCTGGGCACGGCGACCTGAGAACGCAAAGCATGGAAATATTTCCAATCACTCATCCGTAAAGATAAAAGCTTAAATATGCTCCGTCGTGTCGCACGTGCATGGTCAAGGGGGAGACGTTGGACATCAAAATCGATACGCCTGTAATGGAAGTCCAACACCTGCTCGAGGCGATCGCGGCGAGCAAGGAGCCCGCGCAAAAGGCGAAACGCACAGCTGTGCTGGACGAGGACGTTCTTCGCTACCTCCCTGCTGCGCTCCCGCAGTACGTTCCTGAAGAGAAGAAGGAAGAGCGCATAATCATCACACCCTTGGTGAACGAATGGGCGTTCCAGGACACGAACGGATTCGACCCTAATGACAAGCAAGCGGTCTTCCGTCTACCTGCCGCGGTCGTGTACGTCATGCAGTTGCCGGTGGCGCGCGAATGGCACAAGACAGCGGCATCCCTCGATATCAATGAGAACCCTTTCTCACTGAACGGTCAATCAAGCGAGTTCTTCATCGCGACAAAAGGCTACCTGAACCAGAAGGACTTCGGATCCCTCTTCAACTAGCGCGTGCTTCGTCGATGGTGCCTAATTCCGAAAGACTTAAATAGCCTCCGACGACAAAGAGGGTATGGCAGTCAAGCTCGTCAAGCTCGTCAACGACCCGTGCTTCGGCAAGAAGCACGAACTCATCGACCAGTGCCAAGCCTGCTGGATCAAGCAAGCCTGCCTGATCACCTTCAGGAACAGGAAATAGTCCTGCCATGAACGTTCTCTTCATCTGCAACCAGAACCAGAACAGGAGCAAGACAGCAGAAGACTTGTTCCGAGACAGGTTCACAACGCGGTCTGCGGGGTTGTACAACGATCATCCTGTCACCGAACAAGAGCTTGCCTGGGCAGATGTCATCGCGGTGATGGATGATTTCCAGCGCACCGAACTCGCGAAGCGTTTTCCGCAGGTGTACCTTAAGAAGCGCATCATATCATTGAACGTCCCTGATGTCTTCAAATATCACCAACCCGAACTCGTCACGTTGTTGAACGAGCGCGTCGCCGCATTACTGTAGCCATCCTTCGTATTGCCGTTGCGCTTCTTCCTTTGACGAAAATATCTTCGTCTCAGCGACGAGCAATCCTGGCAACCTGCGCGTGACCTTCCAGCGCGTGCCTTTCTCTGTCTTGAGCTCGCTGATCGAGACTTCCCAGCTCATGTCGACTCCTTCGCGCCGATGACGAGCGCGCCGAGATAGCTCCCTGGCGTCGCGGTCGAAGGGACCTTGACCTGCAGGCTCAACGGCAAGGTCGCGTTCGGTGCCAGGCTCACTTTCTTCGTCTGCGCAGTCGTCTTCAACGTCCCTGATAGCGCCGAACTGAAGTTCCCATCAAGCGAGAACTTCACGTTCGACAGGCTCAACATCTTGCTGCCGAACAACGGCGTCTTCGCGCTCAACAGGATATCCACAGGAGTGTTGCCGAGGTTCCGCAAAGTGGGCTTATCTGTAGTGGGATCCTTGTCGCCTTCGATGATGATGGTCTTGCCCGGGATGAGCTTGTCATAACCGAGCTCAACGACATCCAACCCGATGGCGGTCACGGGCAGGATCCCGATGCTCATGTTCGTCGTGACAGTCTCAGTGCCGTTGCTCGCCGTGACGCCGACAGAATAGTCGCCAGGCGATTGATAGAACGGGATCGAGAGCGTTGTCTGATAGAAATTTGTATCCGTCTCTTCTAAATCTATCACCGAACCCAAGAACAGCGCGACAACCGTGCCTGGGGAGCTCAGCTCGACGCTCAATGCGATCGTTGCGCCAACGCCAGGAACAGGCGCGACAGAAGCCATGCTCACATTCGTGTTCATGACCACGAACGCATCGCTCGCATTCACTTCCAACATGAATGGGATTTCCTCGCCCTCAAAAACGATGAATGAAGGTTCGCTCTCAACGAAATCTGCGGAATTATCATCGGTATCAACAGTCCTCACCAAACTCATCCCTTCGCTCGCGCCAGGATGCGGCGTGCCTTCATACAAATCAGGAGGAATGCCGCCAGGACTGCCCCATCCGACAGCATCAACAACCAGCCCTGAGGCATCCTTGAGCGCGATCCCTGAATCGGTGTTGTACATCGTGATTGATTCTTCGTGGTCAGCAGACGGCAGGGAAGGATCCTTCGTCGCCTCCCAGCCTATGTCTGCGACCAAAAGGGTCCCTTTCGGCGAAAGAAAGGAGCCAGGCGGCAGCGTCGCGTCTGCAGAGGACGCTTCTGTCGCGAGCGTCCAGCCGGAGATGTCGACGCTTACGTTGTCCTGATTGTACAGGAGCACGGCTTCGCCGCCCGACTCGGATGCGGGATCGTACAGCACTTCCTGGATGACGATGGCCTGGGAGGCTCCTGCCAATAGCGTGACCGTGAGCATCCATCGGATCCATGCGAGTTTCACCCATTTCATCCTTTCCTTCACGACCGGAAACAGGATTCAAATGCGTTTCGCAGAAAAAACCGGAAGCCGTCCGGGCAAACACCCTGTTCTTCCGGTGCGGACCGGAAAAAACCGTCATCAAGCCGTAGTCGTTATGAAAAAAGAAAAGAAGAAGAAAAAAGAAGGATTACGCGTTCGGCTTCCTGACGAGCATCGTGACCAGGAAGACCAGGATCACGATGGCCGCGATGACACCCAACGTCAACGTCGCGATGCCGGCAGTGCTGTCCAGGAAGCTTTCCGAGGACTTCGCCTTGCTAGTCACCGTGGTCGTGGTGGGCGTTGTCGTGGTAGTCGGAGGCGTTGTGACGACCGGCTGCGTAGTTGTCGTGGCAGTCGTGGTCGTCGGAGCAGCTTCGAGTTCCAAAGTCAGGGTGCGCATGTCGCTCTCGACATCCGTGTTCCAGTAGGAGCGGACCTCGACAGTGTAAACGCCCGGCTTCGTGCCCGCAGGGAGCGTCACCGTGACCGTGCGCGACAACTCGTCGCTCTTGTCGATCTCGAGGTTCTCCTTGCGCTCGGTGATGCCCAACGAAGGCACTGAGACCTCGAGGACGACCTCGTCCTCGTTGCTCTTGCCGATGTTGACGACCTTGAGCTTGGCGTCGAACGTGTTCTTGCCGTAAGGCACCTTGCTCGGACTCAACGTGGCAGTTCTGATCGCGATCTCGTGGCTCTCGCGCTCGACCTTGAGGTCGATCTTAGCCTCCTGGCCGTGCTGGCCGTTGCCGACGCTAGTGTCGTCGCGGTGGCCCTTCACGGTGATCTTGAGGGTGTAGTCGCCGGACGCCTCGTCCTCGATATCCATATCGTCGAACGTGATGCTGTCCTCGTCCTCACCGGAGAGGCTGTCGATGGTCTCTTCCTCGTCGCCGGTGTCGAAGTCGGAGTCGATGTCCATGACGACGTCGATGTCCTCGAGGTCGATATCATCGTCCGAGTCGAAATTGCTCTCGACCTCGACGCGCACCTCGAGCTTGTCGCCCGGTTTGAGGTCCTTAAGGTCGTCGCCGTCGTCGAGGCTGTGTTCGTCCTCGCCGTTGACGGTGATGTAGACCTTCTTGATCTCGAGCAGGTTCTCGATCTGCATGTTCAGCGTGTTGCTCGCCGAGACGTTGCCCGTCGCGCTCACGATGACGTTGCCGATGCCCTGCGCGGCGTTATCGAACGCGCTGTTGATGGCGTTCAGGTCCTTGTGCAGGAAGCCGCTGACGGTCACGGTGGCGGATGCGCCAGCAGCGAGGCTGGACGGTGCGCCCGTGAATCCGATCGCGAACTTGCTGTCCGCGGTGTGCGACATCGCGATGCCGCTCAACGTGCTGTTCCCGGTGTTCGTGATGGTCACCGTGGCGCTCGTGTTGGTGCCGGCTTCGGCGCTAGTGCCGCCCAGCGTGGCCGATGTGACGGTCAATTGCGCGCTCGCCGAGACGGCGAACAGCGCGATCGCAAGCATCGCGACCAACGGGATCAATATCGACTTCTTCATGGTAGGTTACCCCCACTTCAAGAGTGTGTTGCTATTGGAGAGGAGTGATTCTCTATATAAAGGTATCGGTGACCCTCCAGGAAGGTATATAAATAGCCCTTCTTGAGGGTTTTTCCATGGCATTCTGGGACGTCCTGGGCATCCTGGCGGGCATCTGCGTGACTGTCGGCTGGCTGCCCGAGATCTACCACGGCTGGAGAACCAAGCATCTGGAGGACGTGAACGTCTGGTTCTTGTTGATAGCGATGCTCGGTTCTTTGCTGTTCATCCTCTACTTCTATAGTAGGCAGGAATGGATTGGTTTGGGAACGAACGCAGTAGCGTTCACGTTCATCACGATACTCTTGTTGATGAAGTGGCGGTTCGAGAGATAGACTTGCGCGGAAGATAGGAACTGTTGAATTATTGTCTGTCACAACTTAGAAATTATTAACTAATGAACTATTTAAATAAACACACTCTATTTTGCTCAACATGGTAGAACTCGAAATCATGAATAACTCCGCCGTAAGCCCGGGAGACATTCTATTGTTGCGGGATTTACAGAATAGAGTGAACAGTGAGTTTCGTGAAAATCAATTAGTGGACATCAGGCCTATCGCAATCGAGTTAGGTTTGGATCTGGATAAAATCATGCACAGAGTAATCGATATTTGTAAAACGAGAACATATACTGCAGGAGGACATGTCTTCTGTACAAAATACAATGTGCTTCCAGAATATGAACGAGTAGGAAGCTTGGTGCTTGATGGAGACCACGTTGAGGGTCTACGGCAAATTTTGAGAGTGGACATGGGACAGCGCCCTGATTATTAGACCTCACCTTCTCGTCCAATCTCGACAAAGCGTCATTCAACTGAGAAGAAAGCTAATCATCTGCTCGCGTCTGCCTGTCTCTCAAGCTCCAATTTCTTCTGTATCGCAGCAGACTTCTGGTCGAGCTTGTACGCGGAGATGAGCTCATCAGCAAGCGCGGATTCGATCGACGTCTTGGAGTTGAAGCTCTTGCCGTACGCGCCTTGCGTGAAGTAACGCAAAGCGATATCGATGCGTCGTTGCGGCGCGCATTCGGTGGCTTTCGGATAGCGAGCCCCGCCATATTCTATCGTGACGATCTCCTCGCGCGGAGCCGCGTTCTCGAGAGCCTTCACGAACACCTTGACGGGATTCTCCTTCGTCTTCTGCTCGATGATCTCGAGCGCCCGCTTGACGATGTCGTGCGCCTGGGCAGCCATGCCGGTCATGTGGCCGGAACTGTGCCAGTGCTTGCCCGATTTCGAGCCGGGCTGCATGATCTTGTTGATCAGGCGCTCGACGATGAAGACCTTGCTCTTGTGGAAGTTGCGGCCCGCGTAACGAGCCCCTGTTTTGGGCACGATGCGCGGATTGAGAACGATATACCGCTGCAGACCGAGGTCCTCGACCCCGATGCCGTCCGTGTTCCACTTGTTGAATGCGAGGATCGCCATGGTTACTTGCGTGCCTTCTCGATCTTGCCGTGCAGCAACGCATCAAGGCTTTGATCATTGACCTTGATGACCTGCCATCGCACACCAGGGATGTCGCCCTTGGCGCGGCCCTTCTTGCCGCCGATGCATTCGATGATGACCTCATCGTGCTCGTCTATCAGTTTCTGCGCGCCGGAGCCCGGCATGAACGCCGTGACTTGGCGGCCGTTCTTGATCAGCTGGACACGCGCGCACTTGCGCATGGCTGAGTTGGGCTGCTTTGCTTCCAATTGCACCTTCTCCAGAACGATGCCTTTCGCCATGGAAGCGCCCTCCAACGGGTCTGCCTTGGTCTTGAGATCGAGAGTGCGACGGATGAATTTCTTCGAGTGCCAATGGCCCTCGTGGCGTCTCCGCTTGAGCGATTGCGCAACGTTCAGTCCATTCGCCTTGTTAGCCATTGTTCGTTCTGCGCCGAGTAGGGGTATTTAAAGGTTGCGTTGGGGCTCACGAAGCGCGTGTCCTTCGCCTTACCACAACAGGAGTAGGTTCTGATGCAGGCGCAACAGTTTCAGCAGGAGCAGTCACAGGAGCCTCGACAGGCGCCGGCGGCTTTGGCGCAGGAGCGACCGGTTCAATAGTAGCCTCAATAGGTGCCGGCGGTTCTGGCGTGGCCTCTATCGGAGTCGGCAGCGGTTTGTTCGGCACGATAGTGGGCTCGGGCGCGATGATCTCGGACTTGCTGAGGAATCCGAACCCGATTATACTACTCGCGACGAGCGCGAACAGCACAAGCGCGATTCCGGTAGTCCATCTCAAGCGTTCAAAACTCATTTGAAGGTGAACTCCTCCTGGTGGATGCGCGAGCGTGGAACGCCGCGCGCGAGCAGGCCCGCTATTATGCTTCTCTTGAGCCCCGCAGGACCGCAGAGATAGAACTCCTTGTCGATCAACGGTCCGCTTGTGCGCTCGATACCGTCAATGGTGAGGTAGCCCTGCGTGTTCGACAACCAGGGAAAAACGCGGAACGCGTCCACGCGCGCAGCCAGCGCCTTCAATCTGTCCAGGAAGTACAGCTCGGACGGCCGCCGCGCTGAGAAGTAAAGATCCGTCCTGTGCCTGCTATCGGGAAGGTCTTCGGCCATCCCGAGGAATGGCGCGATGCCGATGCCACCCGCGACCCAGACAGCATCACGGTCGCCGGTGTGCTGGCTGAACCTGCCATGAGGTCCCTCGACAGAGACCTTGTCGCCAGGTCGCAGATCCTGGAGCCTCGACGTGTAGTCGCCGAGCGCCTTGACAGCGATCCGCAGCACGGGATCGTTGGATTTCGACGCGATGCTGAACGGATGCGCCTCCTTCGACAGGCGAGAATTGTAGAAACGCAGGAACACGAACTGCCCCGCCCGGTACGCCAACGGCTTGTGCTCGGGGCGCAGCGCGATCTCGAACGCATCTGCGCCCGTCTTCGTTACGGACTCGACACGGTAGAACGCGCTCTTGAACCAGCGCGTCTTGAGGAACAATGTGTACGTGAACCCCGCGAACCCGATGAGGGTGACAACGATGGCGTACGCGTAATAGCCGTGGAAAATGTAGTCCTTCGTAGCGTCGATCGGTACCAGGAATATGTGCAGCACGGCGAACGCGAATACGAGCCCCATGAATGTGTGCGTGAACTTCCAGTGCTGGTACTTCATCTTCACGAACAGCGTGAGTGACACGAGGAAGACGAGCCCCAGAAGCGCGATGATGCCGAAATTGACCGACCACGCCTTGCTCGGCAGAAGGTACTGCGCGGCGGTCCATGCATCGTCCGGGAGGAACTTCACGACAAGCAGGATGGGATGGAAGAGGATGGTGGTGAGCGCAGCCCCCCCGACGATTCCGTGCGCCACATAGACCTTGTCCAAACCGCCGAACAGATCCTCGATGAACGTTGCCCGTGTCGAAAGCAGGAATGCCAGCGCGAACATGGTCATCCCCACGAGCCCGGCAAGCTCTCCCAAGCTGTGCGTGATCGACTCGTAGTCGGAGAATTCGCTCGATCCCGGCCCGAACATCACCCACAGGATGACGGGCAGCAGCCCGATGACCAGCAGCAATGTCCAGCCAGCCCAGGACCTCATGCGCTCACCTCGAACCCATTGTACCTCTTCAGCAGGAGATCGGGGGTGATTATCAACGCCTTGACCTCAGGATGCTCGGCGAGGATCCGCTCCCGCAGCGTCTCATCGACCACAAAGAGCACCGTCGCGAACGCGTCGGCATCCATCAGCGTCGGCGCCACGACCGTCACTGAACTCACTGGTTGCCGGTTGAGAATGTGGCAATCATCGAATGTCTCATGGTATTGGTTGTAATCTCCGGACGTCGCGATGCCCTCATCCTTCACGCGCACGCGACCGACGCTCTTCTTGGGGTCGCGCGGGTGCTGGATGTCGAGCAGTTCCTCCCCGAAAACGGCGATGTCGCCTCGGCCATCCACGAGCCCTGAGACGGCGCCTCCGTCCTTGAGAACGGCGGCCATCCGGTCGACGATGAAGCCTTTCGCGATGCTTCCGAGGTCGATCAGCACATCAGGATGCGTCAACGAGACCCTGCTTCCGTTGATCGCAATGTCCTTGTATGAGCATCCGACCCGTGTCACGGGTTCGTCGCGCTTGCGCTGCAGGAACTGCTTCCCGAGAGAAACGTCATATGCGCCTTCCGTGCGGCGGCATAGCTCGAGCGCCTTGCTCAACACGAGCAGGAACTCAGGACTCACGGTGCGCGACCGGTCGCGGTTGAGCAACGACAGCTCGCTCGCAGGGTCGAAGAAGTTGAACATCCGGTGCAACCGCAACGCCTCGCAGTCGGCATCCTCGACGAGCCCTTCAGCAAGGAGAGGGTCCACGTCTTTCAGGACGATGTCCGCATGCGTGCCGAATAGCCGCTTGCTCACTATATATTCTTGCACACACGAACGCCATTTTTTCCATTTAAATGCCTTATGGACGTAGCTAGAATCAGGCGACCTTCAATTCCTTTATCGGGAAGTATCGCTTCACCAAAGTCTCTGTCGCGCGGAGGTTCGAAGCAGACCTGCCGATCAGTATCCCGCGCGTCTGGTGGTCGCCGGCGGTCATCGTGACGACGCCGTCCTCCTCAGAAACGTCCATCAGTTCCGCCGGCGCGACGGCGTTCCGGACGAACTGCAGCAATTGATCGGAATAAACGATGTAACGAACCCTCTTCTTCAGGATGTTCTCGAGCTTCTTCACCACGACTCCGCCCTTGCCTATGCACCTGGCGATGGAACCCTCAGGGATCACGAACGTCACGCGGTCCTCAGAAACGATCACGTCCTTCGGGACGACGCCCGAGACCTGCTCGAGCAGGCTCATGAACTTCATCTCATCGATGCCGTAGGTTATCGACACAGAAAACTACTCCTTCGCCACGCTCAGCACGCTGATGCCGAACGGTCGCCGACAAAGGGCGCCGAACTCGTCAGACGTCAACTGCGCGTGGACCACATCCACGCCACCGAGTCTCGCGTAGCGCTCGACGTCGGCGTGCGTCTCCTGGGAGACGTTCTTGGAAAGGAACACCTTCTTGGCACTGCCGTTCTTGAGATGCTTCATTGTCCGGTCAGTGCCGACCACGAGCTTGCCCGCATCGAGCAGCTTCTTTATCTCGCCGCTTTCATCACTTGGTTTCGCCATGTTCGAGTTTCTCCTTGTCTATCTTGGCCACGAGGCCAGGCAGTCCGGTTCCGATCGGCACGGGCTGGTTCAGCATCACGTTCTCCACGACCGAGTTCAGCTCATCGCTCTCGCCTACGAGCGCGGCCTCGATGATGTGCAGGATCGGCGTCTCGAATGACGCGCGCGCGAGCACCGAGGACTTCTCGCTGATGACTCCATAGCGCGTCACTCCCTTCACCGTGCCTGACACGGTCATCGTGTCGACGACGAGCATCAGGTGGCGGATGTCGACATCGATACCCTGCGCCTCGAAGACGCGGATGACCTCGTTCAGCGCGGCCTGGCGCGCGGCCTCGATACCCAAGACCTCAGAGATCTCCTGAACGTCGTTCGTCGTGGTGCGCATCGCGTCCACGAAGTCCAGTTCCAGGACCTTCTTCATGTTGCTTCCTGCCGTGATGATGATGAACTCCTCATGCCTGCGCACGGGCAGTACCTGAGCGATGCCCTTTATGCCGGAGATGTATATCTTGCGCACGTTCTCCTTGAGCTTGTACAGCTCGTTGAGCCCCTTGTCCTCGCCGCCCTTGAGCTTCAGCACGAGGTCCGAGCCCTCTCCCTTGACGGTCGCGCCCTTGATGCCCTTCTCGAGGCTCTTGACGACTGTCGCGGTCGTGATGCTGAGCTGTTTCATGCGCTCGGTGTCGAGCTTGACATCGATCTTCAGGTCCACGACGTTGAGGTTGAATTCAGTTACCAGCTCGCCGAAAGTGGTCTCCTTCAGCGCGAGAGCGATCTCCTTGATGTCCTTGCCCTTGTTGTACGGCGCCTTGAGGAAGATCTCCATCATGGGAGTCTTGATCTCCTTGCGGCCGTCGAGTATCTCCACGACGCGAGGCAGGCCCATCGTGACGTTCATCTCGGCGGCGCCCGCGAAGTGGAACGTGTTCAACGTCATCTGCGTGGACGGCTCGCCGATCGATTCGGCGGCGACGACCCCCACGCTCTCGCCGGAATCGACCTTGACAGCGAGATACTCTTCATAGAGCCGCTTGGCGGCCTTCTTCAGCTTGCCCGCAGGGCATTTCTCCTCCAATTCCTGAAGCATCTTGCCCGGAAGCTTGCCGTCATAGTCCTCGAGGTCTTTGTGCATTGGGATCACTCTGTCGTGTCGATGATGCGCTGGATGTTGATCTTGCCGTTCTCGCTGCGCGAGACGTCGACGCTGTCCTCGCCGTACTTGAACTGGATGATCTTGCCCGTGGCATCGCGGACGGTGCCATCGTACTCGACGCGCAGGTCCTGCATGGCGTTCGCAAGGCGACGGTAGAGGTAGCCCGACTTCGGCGTACGCAACGCAGTGTCCATCAGGCTGTCGCGCCCGGTGATGTTGCAGAAGAAGAACTCCTGCGGTGAAAGCCCCTTCTTGAGGTTGCTGCGCACGAACCCGTGCGCCAAAGGCGAGATGTCGCCTTTCTTGAAGCAGCTCAACGTGCGGCCGCGGTAGCCCTTCTCGATGCGCTTGCCGCGCAAGGCCTGCTGGCCGACGATGGCCGAGATCTGCGAGAGCTGCAGGATGTTGCCGCGCGCGCCGGAATCGACCATGATACGCGTGTCGGTATCCTTCTTCGCGTGCTCCTTGACTAGCTGTCCGGCCTTGTTACGCGCCTTGTTCAGCAATTCCAGGATCTTGAACTCAAGCGTCTCGCCCACGCTGCGTCCGGGGAAAGCCTCGAGCTTGCCCTCGTGGAACTGTTGGATGAGCGTCTGGATCTCGTTCTCGGCCTCGACGATAGCCTGCTCGATCTGCTCCTGCGCGATGCTCGGCAGGTCGAAGTCGCTGATGACTATGCTGAAGCCGGTCATCTGCAGGTACTCGTTGCCGAGCGTGAAGACCTTGTAAAGGATGTCGATCGTCGTCTGGGAGCCGTACTGGCGGTGCAACGCCCGCAGCAGGAAACCCGAGCCCTCGCCAAGAGACTTCTCGTCGATGACTCCTTCGACGAGCTTGCCGTCCTTGATGACGATCTTCGCGCCAGACCTGCTTTCGCCCTCGAAGTTGAAATCGTCAGGCATCATGACGCTGAAGATCTCGCGACCGTTGACCGTCTTCTTGTTGGGCAGCTTGCCGACGTCGGTGACGCCCGCGCGGATAAGCAACTGGATCGCGTCTTCACGGGACAATTCAGCGAACTTCGTCAGGGCGTACGAGCCCGAGAGCGAGTCCTGGAGGCAGCCGATGACCGGCAGACCATAACGCGGCGAAATCAATTGCGTCTGCACCTGCATGAGGATCTCCGCCTCTGCGCGCGATTCCTCCGTCTGCGGCACGTGCAGGTTCATCTCGTCGCCGTCGAAGTCAGCGTTGTACGGCGCGCACACGGTCGGGTTCAGGCGCAGCGTGCGCCCTGGCAGGACCTTTACCTTGTGGCACATCGTGCTCATCCTGTGTAGGCAAGGCTGTCTGTTGAAGATGGTGATGTCGCCGTCCATCAGGTGGCGTTCGACGACGTAGCCGGGCTGCAATTCCTCAAGCGCGGCCTCCTTAGTCTCCTCCGTGATCTTCTTCTTCTTGCCGTCTGGACGGACGACGTAGTTCGCGCCCGGATACGTGCCCGGTCCGCGCTCGACGAACTTCTTGAGGTAAGCCATGTTCCACGGCTGCACGACCTCGGGCACCGTGACCTTCATCGCGATGACCTTGGGAACGCCGACCTCATTGACCTTGATGAACGGATCAGGACTGATGACCGTTCGCGCGCAGAAGTTCGTCCTCTTTCCTGCGAGGTTGTGACGGATACGGCCTTCCTTGCTCTTGATGCGCTCGGTGAGCGTCTTCAACGGCTGTCCCGAGCGGTGACGCGCCGGCGGAAGCTGCGCGACGTCGTTGTCGAAGAACGTGGTCACGTGGTACTGCAATAGGTCCCAAAGGTCCTCTATGATGATCTCTGGCGCGCCCGCGTTGATGTTCTCGAACAGGCGCTGGTTGATTCGCACGATGTCCCCGAGCTTGTGCGTGAGGTCGTCCTCAGACCTCTCTCCTGTTTCGAGCGTGATGCTCGGACGCATCGTCACCGGAGGCACGGGCAGCACGGTCAGGATCAGCCATTCAGGACGCACTGTCGCGGGATTGATGCCGAATATCATGGCGTCCTCGTCAGGGATCTTCTCCAGGCGCGCGCGGACCTCTATCGGGCTCAATCTGCGCTCGCCTTCCATGTACGTGGTAGGCTTCTCGAGCGAGATCTTTGACTGTTTCGCGTTGCAGTGGGAACACTTGTTGCCCGCCTTCAAGGAATCGATGATTGTCTTGATGGCCTTGCGGCGCGCGCGGAGGCCGCCTTCGATCTCGATCTTCTCGAGGATGCTCTTGCTCTTCTCGAGCTTCTCCTTCGGGATGAGGATCTTGCCGCACTCGTGGCATGTGCTGCGCAGCAGCGAGAGGATGACCGGGACGAACTTGATGTGCACGACAGGACGCGCCATCTCGATGTAGCCGAAGTGGCCGATGCACTCCTTCAACTTGCATCCGCACGTCTTGCAGCGCAGGCCTGGGTCGATGACGCCCAACCTGATGTCCATAAGGCCGCCGTCGACAGGATAGCCCTCCTTGTCGTACAGTTCAGGGGTCACGACCTTGGCCGAGGCCATCTTCTTGAGCAGCTTAGGACTTAGAACGCCGAACACGATGTTGCTCACCTGCTTGAATATGTATTGCGGAGTCGCCATCACCGACTCGCGCTTCGCGCTCGGAGCTTCGCCCGCAGCCTCCGCGGCAGGTGCGCCCGCGGACGGCGCTGCGGATTCCTCAGGAGTCATGCCCGCGCCGACGTCGCCGGACTTGAGCAGGACTTCCTCTTCCTCAGGAGCGGCTTCTGGCGCCATCTCCTTCAGCTCCTTCTTCGTCTCCTCGCTTGCTTTGGCTTTTGGCATGGTCAGTACTTGCTCTTCAACACGAGTTTCGGATAGATCCCCATCGACTTGAACTCGTCGAGGATCAGCTTGAACGCGTACGAGATCTCGATGTCGTTGACCTCGGTGTTCTCGCCGCAGATCGGGCAGTAACGCTTGTTCTTGTACGGGTCGTGGATGGCGATGATGCCGCAGTTCTCGCACACGGGCACGACCGTCTTGTCGGAGTCGAAGCGCTCCTTGAGCAACATCGAGGCGCCGTGCGCGACGAGCGTGTCCTTCTCCATCTCTCCGAAACGCAGTCCGCCCTCCTTCGCGCGACCTTCGGTCGGCTGGCGTGTTAGCAATTGTATCGGGCCGCGAGCGCGGCTCTGGATCTTGTTCGCGACCATGTGCTTCAGCCGCAGGTAATACATCGGGCCGATATAGATCTTGGCCGTGAGCCGTTCGCCCGTCGCGCCGTGATACATGGTCTCGACGCCGTTCTCTCGGAAACCCAGGCTGATGAGCTCCTTGCGGATCGCTTCCTCGGGCTCGGCGTCGAAGGTCGTGCCGTCGATGTAGCGGCCGTTCATCGCGCCAGCCTTGGCGCCGATCATCTCGAGCATGTACGATACGCTCATACGGCTCGGGATTGAGTGCGGGTTGAAGATCAGGTCGGGAGTGATGCCCGATGACGTGAACGGCATGTCCGTGGCTGGCACGATCAGGCCTACGACACCCTTCTGGAAGTTGCGCGAGGTGAACTTGTCGCCGATCTCGGGCACGCGTGCGTCGCGCAGGCGAACCTGGACGAGCTTGTTGCCCTCCTCGTTCTCGGTGACGAGCACGAAGTCGACGACACCCTCCTCACCGTGGCGCAGCGCCACAGAACTCTCGCGGCGGACGTTGCCCGCTAGCGAATACTCGTCGAGCGAGCTCAGGAACCGCGGAGGCGACGTCTTTCCGATGATCACGTCCTCCTCCTTGACCTTTGCCTCCGGGAAGACGATGCCGTCCTCCTCGAGCAAACGGTAGTCCTTCTCGCTCTTGTAGCCCTTGATCTCCTTGTCCGGGATCGCGATGTTGTCCATCAATCCTCCGGAGTAGCGCAGTTCCTCGCTCGCGGCCGGCCTGAAGTAAGTGCTCCTGCCGAAGCCGCGCTCGATGCTCGCCTTGTTGAGGACGATCGCGTCCTCCATGTTGTAACCCCTGTAGCTGAGCACCGCGACGACCAGGTTCTGGCCGCTCGGGTGCTTGTCGTATTGCGCGATGTCGTGCATCGCGGTCGTGACGACAGGCCGCTGTGGATAGTGGAGCAGGTTGATGTCCATGTCCATACGGACATGGTAGTTCGCGGCGTACAATCCGACGCTCTGACGCAGGTTGCGCGCGCTGATGATGAAACGCGATGACTGGATGTAGTTCCCGTAACCGATGAGGCTGGCGGACAGGCCGAGCATCGCCAAGGGCGAGATCTCGAGATGAGTGTGCTCGGGCGTGAGGTCCTTCTCGTCGAAGGCCACGAGCGCGTTCTCCTCCTCGGCGGCGTCGAGGTATTCGATGACGCCCTGCTGGACGAGGTCGTTCCAGCCGAGCTCGTTCTTCTGGAGCTGCTTGATGTGCTTCTCGGTGAGCGTCGGGATGCCGTCCTTGACGATGATGACGGGCCTTCGCAGGCGTCCGCGGTCGGACTCTACGAAGATCGCGTTGAGCCTGTCATCGTACATCGCGTTGAGGTTGGTGGTGACCGCGCCCCTGCGACGTTCGGTCTTGAGCATCTTGAGGAAGTCATCCTTGTTCTCGACGTCGCCGACGTACTTCCCGTTGAGGTAGACTTCGGTCGTCATCTTACACGGCCTCCCTGAGTCCGGCGCCCTTCAGCATCTTGAGCACTTCCGCCTCGTTCGATTCCCGCGAGACCTGGGCCAGGATGGCGAGGTTCTTCCTCAGGCCGATGTTCGTGCCCTCGGGCGTCTCGGACGGGCAGAGCCTGCCGAGGTGCGTCGCGTGCAGTTCGCGCGCGGCGAAGTTCTCCTGCGATGAGGACAGCGGAGAGACCACGCGCTGCAGGTGCGAGAGCGTGTTGAGGTGGTTGATGCGCTGGATGCGCTGCGAGATCCCCTTGCGCGAACCGACCCAGTTGCCGGTCGCCATGGAGCTGTAGATCCTCGACGTGAGGAGCTTCTCGCGGATGATGACCTTGATGCTCGGGAACTTGCCGCGCTTCACGATGCGCTGGAAGTTGTACAGGAGGTCGCCTATCAGGACCTTCAGGTTGACGCGGAACAGGTCCGCCAACAGGTCGCCCGCGAGCTTCAGGCGTTTGTTCGCGTAGTGGTCCTTGTCGTCCTCGGGAACCTCGTTCAGGCTCACAAGGATGAACTTCTTGAGCATCTTGCACAGGTTGTACGCCTTCTGCAGGCGCGCTTCCTTGGTGGTTCCGATGTGCGGCAGGAGGAACTTGTCGAGGAGCTCGTCCATGCGCTCCATGCGGACTTCCTTGGCCTGCGTGATGCCGATGCGCTTCGCGATGTTGTCGATCGCGTCATCGGGATCCTTGAGGCTGACGAACTCGAACAGGTTGATCAGGACCTCGTCGAACTGGCGGTCCTTGCTGATCGCGTTCATGATGTCCTCGTCCTTCGTGAGGCCGAGCGCCTTGATGACCATTATGAGCGGGACACGCTTCACGCGCGTGAAGCTCAGGTAGAACAGGCCGTCCTTGATGCGTTCGAACGTGTGCGGGATCCTGTACGCGCCGAACTCGCTGAACACCTTCCCTGTGGTGGAGTCGCCGTCCTTCTCGACGAGCAACCGGTTGGCAGCGAGGTCCTCGACATCCACAAGCACGCGCTCGGTGCCGTTGATGATGAAGTAGCCGCCGGTGTCGTCAGGGTCCTCGCCCTTCTCGATGAGCTCGTCGCGAGACAGCTTGTTGAGATGGCACAGGTTGCTCTTGAGCATGATGGGCATGCTGCCGATCTGGGTGGTGATGCTCTCGCGCTGCACGTCATTGATGTGCGCGCTCACTTCGAGATGGATCGGTGCCGCGTAAGAGATCTTGCGCAGACGCGCCTCGGCCGGATAGATGGGCCGCTTGGAACCGTCGGCCTCCGTGATCTCCGGCCTCTCGACGATGATCTTGTCCAGCCGGATCTTGAACGATTCCACGTTCGGCGGGATTATCGTCGGCTCGATGATCTTGTTCTCGTCGATTATCTGCTGCAGGATACGCTCGACGAAATGGTTGAAACTCTCTACGTTGCTGGCCACTAGCGAATTATCCTGGAAATGCTTCTCGATCAGGAGTTTGCTGTAGCTAGCCATTGATGACCCTCCGATAGAACACGGTCTCGCCCGCGGTGGGGCTGGCGCGCGTGATCCTGATCACGTCGCCCTCCTCAGCGTCGAGATGGTCGATCGCGGGATCGGACTTGAGGATGCGCGGCAACTGGTGGAGCGTGATGTTGTAACTCTCGAGGAGATCCTTCTTCTCCTTCTCGCTGGCCTTTGCGTGCTTAGGGACGAGGGCGTGTTTTGTGACGTCGTACTTGGCCTTCATGTCTTTCCTCACTTCGACGGGACTGTCCACGCGTTTGGCCGCTTCGAATTCCCGTCTTTTGGGACGCTATGCGTCCCAAACGCATGCTCGCATCCTTCCCAGGATGCTCGCAGCGTCTCGGCGCCGTGCGCCTCGACGGGCCGCAAGGCAACGTCGGATCTCGCGATCCTCCGAGCCTTGGTCCCGTTCCCTTCGGGGACGGGCCGCAAGGGATTTGAACCCTTAACCCGCTGGTTAAAAGCCAGCTGCTCTACCAGGTTGAGCTAGCGGCCCAATGCCGAACCGCGATTCGGCAAGCTTTGCTTCTGCAAAGCATTTCATTCCAACCACGTCGAGCCTTGAAGCTACGTGGTGAATGTGCCTGCTCCCCCTGATAGAAACGCAATGGATAACTGTCCCCTCCTGTGCGCGCACTCCATCTACAATATATAAGCTAGCCTTGGCGAACAAGGGGGTGGTTTATAAAGCTTTCGCTGGAATGGTTGTTTTCGAGTAATCAGATGCCGCAGACGCGCTTGCCTGTCTTCTGGAAGTACTTCTGGTGGTATTCCTCGGCGGCATAGAACGGCCCTGACTTCACGATCTCGGTCACGATCCTCTTGTCCGAGGTCTTCTGGTGGGCATCGCGTGACCTCTCGGCCGTCTTCCGTTGCGAGTCGTTGTGGTAGAAGATCGCGCTGCGGTACTGGCTTCCTACATCAGGGCCCTGCCGGTTCGGCGTGGTGGGATCGTGCTCCTTCCAGAAGACGTCGAGCAGCTGTCCGTAGCTTACTTTCGACGGATCGAACGTTATCTCTACCGCCTCAGCGTGACCTGTCGCGTCAGAGCACACATCGTCGTAACTCGGATTCACGGTGTGGCCGCCTGTGTAGCCGACGCGCGTCGAGACGACCCCTTTCACCTGATCGAACGACCATTGCACGTGCCAGAAGCAACCTGCGGCGAAAGTGGCGAGTTCTGTTTTCATGGGTGTGATGCGATAAAAAAAAGAAGAAAAAATCTCACTTCTTCTTGCTCATTCCGCACATCGCCATGCAGTCGGGGCATGAGCGCATCGCGAGGCTTCCGAGACCCCACAGGATGAACAGCGCGGTCCACCACTGTATGTTCCAGAAGTTCCACACGGCGAAATCCCGCAACAAAAACAGCACTCCGACGACAAGGAACAGCAATCCGCTGATCCCCATGCACTTACGACATCCCATCATTGATATCACCTCGAAACAACCGATGCGTCCCGTGTTTATAACCTTTTTCCTCTCGACAGACGTCCACCATAATGTTTATAAAGCGCAGCCGAAGCAACGACGTCAAATGCCTCGGTAGTCTAGCGGTTAGGATGAGACCCTGTCGCGGTCCCGACCCGGGTTCGAATCCCGGCCGAGGCGTCCTATTCCTCGCTCCACGTGGACTTCCGCGCATTTCTGCCCAGGCACGATTGACGTCGCATTTCTGCTTTCGAATCTATTGCGATACATGCCGAGCCCGAAGGTCTCGGCTGTACAGCAGAACGCTACGTTCTGCACGTAAAGCAACGAAAAACCTGCTTGGGGAGATCACGCTTGGGACTACGGAATGCTCATCACGCGGGGAGCATCCAGTGAGAAGCAAACGGCCAGCAGTAAGTTTTAAAAGCAGCCGACAGAAAGATGTTCCTGTCCCCGCGTAGCTCAATGGTGGAGCGTCCGGCTGTAGACGAGAGTCACTCACCGACGAAGGCACATCGCCACGGATGAACGTGAGCCAGCAGAACCCGGAAGGCTGGCGGTTCAAATCCGCCCGCGGGGATTATACATTTGGTTAGTTCCCCACCACAATCAATATATAGATGGCGCTCCCTCGGGAGAATGAAAAGGTGGTGGGGGTTTTCATGCCAATCATTGATTACGGCCAGCACGCCGTTCAAGCCGAACAACGATTCTTCGCGAGCAAAGAGATCTCTCAGAAGAACAAAGCCGCAATGACGCGGTACATTGCGCAGTACGATGTGAGGCCCGCAACGCGTTTGAAATTCTTTAACCACATCAGGTTCCTTCTCGAAATGTTGAGTGATGTCGAGCGTCAGATGCACGACCGCGAGCTCGTCAACAAGACATTTGCTCACTTTCGCAAGTCATTGAAGCCGGGCTATTATGCAACGCTTGTCAACGTCTCAAAGGCGTTCGTGCGCTGGCTGAACGATGGCGACTTGCCGAAAGGCTTCAAAGACGTCAAGGGCGTGGGCAAGAAGGATCAACGGCGTGACCTCGCGCCTGAGGACATGTGGACGTGGGACGACGCGAAGCAGTTCTGCAAGTTCGTACCGAGCATCCAAATTCAAGCAGCGCTTGCCACGCAACTTGATGCAGGATTGCGACCGAGCGAGTTTGTGGATTTGAATTATGGCGACGTAACGATCAAGAGGGACGTCGTGATCTTCCAAGTTCGCGAGGGTAAGACGGGTAGTCGTCCTGTGCCTTGCGCGCGATGCCCGCCGTTCTTTCTCAAGTGGTACCATGCGCACCCAACCAGGAAGGCAAACGATCCTTTATGGGTGATGGAGTTTAACGGCAAGAGCCATCCTGGAGAGCCGTCTCGCAAGGAGTTCACGATTCGTAGGTACGAATACACTGCGCTTTTGAAGCGTTTCCGCACAATCGCGCTCAAAGCAGGCATTAGGAAATCGGTGGACTTCTATACACTCAGGCATTCAAGCTGCACGCTGGACAAGCTCGAAAACGTTCCTCTTGAAGTCGCCGCGACAAGGCACGGCCACACGGTCAAGTACTTCACCGAAGTCTATGCGCGCCTTGATCTGGATGGTATTGCGAACAGGCTCCGCCAACACTACGCGGGTAGCGAGCAGAAGCTGGACGTTCCCAAGAATCGTGTGTGCGAACGGTGCGAGATGGTCAACGAGCCAGCGTCACAATCTTGCTTCAAATGCGGTTTGCCGTTCAGCGTTGCCGAGATCTTAGGGTTGGAGAAGCAACGTGATGACGATGTTGCCGAGTTGCGCAAACGCACCGAGCTTCTCGCAGGTCTTCAGAAGGAGATGGTCGAGATGCGTGACTTGCTCGGAGCGCTGACGAAAGGCAAGTTCGAAGACTCAGGGAAGCTGGATGAGCAACGATTCGTCGTTGCGAAAGTTAAAGGTAAGTAAACCGCGAAAGGAGGACGAACATGACAGGAACAACCGAGCAGCATAGCGTATACAATTGGAAAACGATGCCTGATGGGGTAACGCAAATCCGTCGTGACTCTGGAAGCCGTATCGAAGCAAGAAGGTGGAACATTGAACTGGTGAGGGATGTTTCTGCGTTGACCGGACGCGAGCTCCCGTATGCTCCACTGAGCATGGAAGAAGTCATTGATCTCTGCGAGGATGGTATAAAGTTCCGAATGCTTGCGCAGGCAAAAGCAATCGAGAAACAAATACAGAACCAACTTACAGCAGTTGCAGCAACCCCGGCCTAACCTCGATAATAGCCCCCATTCGTGCCAGCTTCAGCAAACTCTCCGCAACAACCCGCTCAGTCATTCCCCTTGCGGCGCACGCATCCAGCACGGCTTTCAACGGCACGCGGCACAAGCTTTTGATTTCGCTCAAGACCTGTTCATCCGGTGTTTGGTCGGCTCCGAAGTTCGGATCGACCTTTCTCACAACGTCTCGCAGCGTCTGCGGTTTGTTAACCGCAATCTTGTTGAGGTCGAATGTATCGCCTGGATGTGGTGTCATGTGAACTCCCCCTTCGTCCATTCTGCGTTCGCAAGTTTGAACGCATCGCTTTGGCGGAGTTCATAAACGGTCTTGCCTTTGCGAAGCACGGCTGCTCGCCTGCACACGTAGCTCACTCGTTCGTTCGTCATAATGCACCCCCGCACGTTAGTAGAATCGGTCAAACTCTTAAGTTTATTGTCTTACATTGCGCACAGTCGCGATTTAAGAAGAGCGACGAATTTGCGACGATTAAGGCTCAATACCGCGTTCTTTGAAGGCTGCAAATGTAATACCTTTCAGAATCGCGCAGACGCGTTCGACCATCGCTGTATTTCATTGGGGTTTGGTTGATTCGTTCAGCAATTCCAGGAATTTGAGTTTGTCCATGCGCAAACGTATGGTGTGTTGCACATTCGTCGCGTACCAATAGTCTCCTGTGAAGAACAACGCGATCCTGTCCTTCCAAGATGTCACGTTCGCAAGTTCGCCAGGAGCAATGCTTGTTTGCTTGCTCATTTCCTCGCGCAACTGGTCCCCATCAAAGTACGACATTGCAGGCGTTTCCTTCTCGCAAGCATTGCACACGCTCAAGAACCATCCCGCATCCGCGATGATTCCTTCAGAGCATGGTGGAATGTCCTCGACCTCGCACGTCTCCATTAAGCTGGCGAACGCGCCGTCCATCCAACTCGTGCCCCGCAACCACAGGTTCGCTTTGCGGCTCTTCCAGTGCGTGCTCCCGTCCCGGTGCTTGCTGAGATGCAAGTCAAGTCCGCCGAGCCGTTTCTGCACGCCAGGAAGGGGTACTTCATACGTGTCACCTTTGCGAGCAGTCACGGTCTTGTTGATGATCGCGAACTTGGCATTCAGCTTGAGGTAGTGTAACCTTTCCATGATGCAGTCACGTTCGAGTTGAGAAGTCGCATCGAGAGGCTTGTTGGTCTCTTCGACCGGCTCCACCTCTCAGCATGACCAGAGCGCGAGAATCGCTTTAAGAATGTTGCGCACGAAACTCGTATGCATGCTTGCACGCGCCCAGGTGCGCGAGCCAAAGCGGGTCAAACTTTCTGAAACGCACCTTCTCGCAAAACGGACAAACGCTCGGCAGACTCACGAAGCAATCAGCAGACGCCTTGAATAAATAAATCTATCCGAAAGAAAAGAAAAGGGGGCGGGGAGTGCGAAACGCCGATTCCGCACTCCCCGCTTTCCCCCAAGCATCAAAGGAGAGAGTGTCAGTCGCGAGGCTGTTCTTTCTTGCAAATCAGTTCCTTCAACTTCGTGTTCTCGCCATAAATCGGCACGACCTTACTCGGTCTCGAAATGCTGATACGGCCGTTCGCTTGCCGCTCAATGGTGGCGTCTTCACTGCCACCTTGCTCGACCAACAAACCCCTCGGTCCTGCGCTTTCTTCACCAATGTTTTGCACGCAGAGCTTGGCGTGAGCTTGGTATTCTTTCGGCGTGCGTGTTAGCACGTTCTTCATACATATTGGGCACTTCATTTTGGTCCTCCAGCCTCTTTGAGAAGGCTTAAGATTTTGTTATCTGGTTCATCGTTGCGGCTCACGAGCAAAGTCTTGCCCGCAAGCGTTGAGTAACGATAGAACGTGAACGTTTTGGTGTGACCTTTTGGGTACATGCACTCCTTGTGGGCGCACGAGAACAAGAGTTCGACAAGTTCTTTCTTGACAGCGTACTGCGTGATGAGTCCCTGCGCGTCAACCTCGTGCAGTTTCACAACTCCTAATTCTTCAATGCCGGCAGCCGTACTCGTGACACGAACGCTCGTGCGCACGTATTTCATGGAGAACTTGTTGCGGTCTTCGTGCTTGATTCCCGCCCAGGGTGTGTCTTTCTTCTCTCGATCGTGAAGGGAAAGCTTGCAGCATTGTTCACAGACCGGTTGAGCTTTGCCTGCAAAGATTAGTTGTGCGGCCTTCTCGTCCTCTTCAAGCCATTGAGCGATCGTTTGGTTTGCCAGTCTGAGCTTTTCGCCATCAACGCTCTTGCGACTTCCGTTTGTCTCGCCAGGGCTCGGTAGTTGTGGAACGAACCGGTATTCCCAATCGAGACCTCGCAAGCCTTTCGTAGGATCGACTAGTACGGGCTCCGGTTTTGGCTTGCGCGCAAACAGGGGCGTCACGTGTTCACTCCGAACGCTTTTTGAATGTCTTGTGCGGAAGCCGTCTTGCGCGCGGTTTCGATAGCAATGCGGCCTTTGCACGCCTTGCACGCCCATTCGTGGTGTGTGACGATAAACCATTGGTTTGCGAACCGTTCTGGGCTTGAACTGTGCAAGCCAAGATCATCAAACGCTTGCTCGGCAAAAAGTTCCCACGCACGTTCAGCATCGTTCACGAGCACGGGCTCTTCGTTCGGGTGAAGGAAGAAGTGTCGTGCTTGCTCGCGCTGCCACCACGCATCAAAACACCCAACACAAACCGGCTTCCCGTTTCTTCTGCCCCATTCTCGCAAGCTTTCCCTGTTGGTCTGCAATGCCTGCATGATGGGCTCTTGCTTTGCGGCGCTTGCCTTATTCTCAGGTAGTTCTTCGTGCAGCGCAATCCCGACCCTTTCGCCGTCAGGATTGTACGTGCGGGTTTGTGCAGTTTGCTTCATTGGTAGAAGAGCACGATGTTTCCCGTGCCGCCAAAAGTCCCGCTTGAAGTGAGCCGGATCGCGTCTCCGTCAAC
Organism: Candidatus Woesearchaeota archaeon; assembly: GCA_016203225.1. Taxonomy (GTDB): domain Archaea; phylum Nanobdellota; class Nanobdellia; order Woesearchaeales; family ARS49; genus DSQK01. The sequence continues at coordinate 24,388 of JACQNC010000014.1, forward strand.
GAATGGGTGAATAAGCGCACTGGTTGCCGTGCCGGAGACAGACGCACCCTCTACTTGTCTGAACACGCTCGTGTCATAGAACGCTCTGCTTTGCCCAATACCTTTGATGAGCGTCACTTGACGATTCTGATTCCAAGTGCTCCCGCTCGCGATGACGTACAAGGACCCCGTACTTGCCGAGAATGCTGGCGATCCTACCTCCATACCAATAATTCTGCCCGTCACGCTCTCCGCACTAAAACTCGTCACGGCATTACCACTCGCGGCAATAGACGCATTCGGCACGAGAGTAAACCGGATGCTCTTGAAACTGTTCCCGAACTCAGTCATTCTTTTCGCCTCCACTCTGTCTTTCGACGCCCACAAACGCACTCGTACTCAACTTCGTCCTCAACCTGTCGCGCCACGACACGCACCTCACTCATCGGCTTGCCACAAAAGCACAAAGTCATACCCAACCCTCCAACGAGTGCAGCCGGACAACAAGCTTCTGCACTTGATCTTCCGTGATGCCAGCCACGAGACTGACCCCTTTCTCTCCTGCAAAGAACTTTTGGAGCACGCTCAAGTCCAGCTTCATCGTGCTCTGAGGAACGCTACGATACAACACCATGATTGCGGAATCGAAAGGTTTCCTGAACACTTCCAAAAACCTCAAGGTCTCGTTCAAGAACGCGACAAGAGCCGCACCGTCACGCGTTCGAACGTCCTCCAAGCGTTTACTGCACGCGTTCTCCACCTTCCAGGATTCCCAACGCTCCCACTCATTGGTGCGAGCTTCCCGCTCCGCGATCTGTTCCTGACGCCAGACCTCGTGCTCCTCAACACTCATCATTTGCGGACTTAGCGACGCACTCACTTTTCACCACCAAGAATGTCACGAATCATGCTCCGAGTTTCTTCTGAAACGCTTGGATTCGTGGCAACCTTCAACAACGCCTCACGACGCGTCACGTTCGCAAGCGTGCTGTTCAAGAGCACGCCGTAATTGTAGAACAACTTGCACGAGTTCTCAGTTCCGTTCAGTCCAGCCATACGAGAAACGGTCGCGCGCACCAACCAGCTCAAGACTCGGTCAGCATCCAGCTTGTCTGGAACCGCATCCTCAAGGCCCAAGCGCCTCAGCATCGCGTCAACCTCGCTCTGCCGAACAACGCTCATCGTGACCACTCCAAAGGTTGTTTTCTAAAACCACAGGGGGGAATCATCGTACCACCTTCAGAAAACCCGCTCGTGATTCCATCACGTCGCCTTTTTGCGTGGCGGTGGTGATGAATTGTTCTCCGAGTAGTTCTGCGGCTTGTTGGGCGTCGATTTCGTCGTGTTGTGCCCAGCCTGTGAGTGCGAGTAGTTGTTGTTCGTAATTTATTGGATTGGTACCTGAACTAACTGAACTACTTGAACTGAGAGAACCTTTTGAACTAACTGAACTGGCTTCGATTTGTGGCTCTGAATTATCGGTCGTAGGCACGATTTTCTGGTTCAGTTGGTTCAGTTGGTTCAGTTCTCCTGTGGAAATTTGGCTCGCAAAAGGTAACTGAACTGACTGGCAGTCCGTTCGTGTACGCCACACTTGGAGGTCTTTGCGCTTCTCCTGGGGCAAGATTCTTGTTTCCAGGATTCCTTGCTCGGTCAGGCGATCCAAGACCTTGTAGAGGCCGCGTTCGCTGTATGGCACGCCTTCTTCCAAGAGTTCGGGCACGCTTTTGTAGTTCAGATTGTTCAGGTTGTTCAGGACGCTTGTTTGTTTGTGTGTCGGAATAAAGCCGGAAGGGGTTGTGATTTTGGCAATGCATGCCCGCACCAGGTCCCAGTCTTTCCATTCCGCGATGACGTTTCCATCTGCGTCTCGTTCGCGCTGGAATTGATGCAAGCTCGCCGAAAACTTGACGAAATCGATGATTCGGCCAATATGCGTGCGGAAGGGTATTGCGTCGTACTTCACGAACGCTTCTCCAAGCTTTTCGGCGAAGGGTACGAGGACGTTGACGCGCTGCAATGCCGCAACCACTTTTCGATAATACGCGGAAGGTGCCGCTTTTTGTGAAGCGCTGGCAGCATGCGCGACGAAACGCACGACTTGTTGCGTCTTTTCCGGGCTTTCGTCGAGGTGAATGATGGGGAACCTGCGCAGGAGTTCGACACCTGGTTCGGCTTCTGCTGTCGTGATGATGATTCCAGGCTTGCCGGGAATGATAATGTCGATGGCGCGCTGTTCTTTCACGATTGTGGCGCGGCTTCCGCCTGAACTCATGGTTTTGAACACGTCGGAATCGAGCAAGGAGCGTGAGCAGTCTTCTGCCACAATGACTTTGCCATCCCATCTGAATCCGTCGTCGCGTGCCTCTTTTTGCTTCCAATACGTGAATGCCTGCGGCGTGATTTTCGTCCGGTGAAACAAATCACTTTCCTGCGTGAAGAATGGATCGACGCAGGCGCGAACGTGCACATCCTTACCCGCGCCTGATTTTGAGTTCACGCACAAGTTCGTGCTTGTTGCAGACGCGTTGATGCAGAGTTTGCTGCCGAACGCGACGAGCAGGATGGTCTTGACCGCATCAATGTCTGGCACGATGTTCTTTGCGGGTACTTCGCAGAGTTTGTCGAATAGCAAAGGGTTCCGCAGCAGTGTTTCGGGACCGTCGAGAATGATACGTGCAATGTCCGGGTCCACGATCTGTGCGGCAAATTTTGGCGGCCCAAGCGCTTGCATCGTGACTTGCAAGGTCTGGGTTTCAGCGCGACGTTCGCGGGGAGTCATTGTTTGCGCAGGCCCCCCATAACCTCGACACCGCGTGACTTTATGCGATCCGCGATGATCCGCTTCGCGCCCTCGTCGTCGTTGCGCGCGATCGCGGCGGAAAGCTCTCGTTCTTCTGCGGACATGCGGTTTCTGAGACGGAGCGCTTCCCGAAGTTCTTCGGCAGCGCTCGGAGCCATATCAAAGATCGAGTTTGCGACGGGCACAGAGACCACGCGATTGTCCCGCAGAATGATGCGGTAAATGATTCCCTCGCGGGAAACCTCGCCCTCAAACGTTTTACACTCGCCCGTTGGCAGATACGTCCGGACTCGTCCTTTGGCTTGCATGCAGTTCACCGTTTTTGTTAAGAAGATTCTGGATTGTCTCGTCAAAAGTTGCTCGGGGATGCGATTTAATCTTCCTGAGTTCTTCTCGGGTCTTGGGCGCGACCTTGACCGTGACGAGTTCCATATTTCTCTCACGGGGGAATCTATTTAAAGAGCAAGTCCGTCGGATCCTCCGTGGCACGGGTTTTACAACGAAACAGCAATTCTTGGATGGCTACGATACCGAAACCAGACATTCGCGAGCTTGGCTGGCAGAAGAACGCATGCCTTGTCGTGAAGGAAATTTTGCCGGGAATTTTCGAGATCATCAGCGCCGGCGGCTCTTGCCAACAAACGAGAATTCTCGACGAGAACGAGCGCCGGCGGCTATATGATATCGAGCACGCAACGGTCTCGCCAAACTTCGACAAGAATGAGCGCGCATTTGTGTTGGCGGGCAGCCATGCCGCGTTCTGCTGGAAGGGGAGCCTGCTGCATTCAAGCAATGGAGCGTATCGCGTGCCATTTCCGACGGATTTCCCGGATGCGATCGGTAGTATGTTCACGGTCGAGCCGAGCGGCAGTGGACTGATCCTTGACTTCCGGCAGCCGTGCACAACGGGGTCTCAGCGCCCCAGTGCCTAACTTTAAGGGAACGGACCAAAACGCCTAGTGCGCCCGCGGGGATTTTTTTGAACCCTGACCAGGGCATATTCCTCAACGATACTTATTTAAAGGCAGAATCCATAAATAGCGATATGGAATACCGTCTTTCAGCGGTCATCTCAAAGGAAGCGAAGTTCTTCGTAGCCCGCGGTGTCGAGATCGAGCTCGCGAGCCAGGGCAAGACGGTCGAGGAAGCGTTGAAGAACCTCAAGGAAGCGTTCGAGCTGTGGATCAAGCACGCGGATGCCGACGAGCTTGACGTGTTCAAGGACGCGAGTTCTCCCATCGTGACGCAAGTCGTCGCCGCATGAAATTGCCGGTCCTTTCCGGCAGGGAAGTCGTCAAACTGCTCTGCAACAAATTCGGCTTCAAGGTACTCGACCAGACTGGAAGCCACGTCATCCTCTTCGGCGAACGCGACGGCGTCAAGCGCAAGCCGGTCGTCCCGCAGCATCCTGAGCTTGCTAAAGGCACCCTGCTGAGCATCCTGAAGCAGGCAGGCTTGACGCGCGACGACTTGGAAAACGCGTTAAAGTGAGCACGGATTCGAACTCTCCCGTGCGTTACAGGCGCTCCCTTTTGCGACGTTCCTGCAACAACCCCCTAGTGCGGCCCATTTGTGGCCCAAAACCGCAAGAACTCAAAAGAAAATGGGATTTTTCTTCCTTCAGGGTTGGCAAAGTTTTTAAACGCATCCTGATTCGGTGATGACCATGAACCCACTCTGGATAGTCGCAATCGTCGTAGCGGTTTTCGTCCTCGCCATAATAATAATCTACAACGGCCTTGTCAGGATAAAGAACCAGGTCGAGAACTCATGGGCGCAGATAGATGTCCAGCTGAAGCGGAGATTCGACCTTATCCCCAACCTCATAGAGACCGTCAAGGGTTATGCGAAACACGAGAAAGGGGTGCTGGAGGAGATAACCAAAGCGAGGACAGCTTTCATGAGCGCCACGACCGTCCAGCAGAAAGGCAAGGCAGCGAACATGCTTGAAGGCACGTTGAAGACGCTGTTCGCGGTCTCTGAGAATTATCCCAAGCTCCAGGCTAACGAGAATTTCCTCCAACTCCAGGAGGAGCTCTCAGGCACGGAAAGCAAGATAGCTTACGCGCGCCAGCATTACAACGACATGGTCATGGAATTGAACACGAAAGTCCAGACATTCCCGAGCAACGTGTTCGCGCGGATGTTCGGCTTCACCGCGAAAGAGCAGTATCCTGTCCCTGAAGAAGAACGCAAGAATGTCAAAGTGCAGTTCTAAAGTGCTGATGCGATGGACAAGCTGAACATACACGAGGAAGTGCGCTGGAACAAGATCAAGACGCACCTCATCATCTCGTTGTTCATAATCCTCATAGCCGCCCTCGGATATTCCCTCGGCATCATCTACGGCGCCCCCATATTCGGGTTCATCGTGGCCGTCATCGGGGCACTATTCTACACGATAATAATGTACATCCAGGGAAGCAACCTCATACTCAAGACCACAGGCGCGCGCGAAGTCACCAAACGCGAATACCCCCACCTGTTCCATACCGTCGAGGGGCTCGCGATAGCGGCGGGCATCCCGACGCCGAAATGCTACGTCATCGACGACACCGCGCGGAACGCCTTCGCGACAGGGAGATCGCCCAAAAACGCCTCGATCACCGTCACCACCGGACTGCTGGCGACCTTGGACCGGCAGGAACTCGAGGGCGTCGTCGCCCACGAGATGTCCCACATCAAGAATTACGACATCCGCGTGATGCTGATGACCGCCGTGCTGGTAGGGATCACTATACTCCTCAGCGACTTCATACTGCGATCATTCCTGTACGGAGGTCATAGGGAAAGGAAAGAAGGGGGAGGATTGCTCCTGATACTCATCGCGGTGGCCATCGTGCTCGCGATACTTGCGCCGATCATCGGCGAGCTGATAAAGCTCGCGGTGAGCCGTCGAAGGGAGTACCTGGCGGATTCCAACGGAGCGCTCCTGACCAGGAACCCGGAAGGCTTGGCCAGCGCGCTCGGGAAGATAAAAGCGGATCCCGACCCGCTCGTCGACAAGGCGAACAAGGCGACCGCGCACCTGTTCATCTCAACCCCCTTCCGAAGGACAACCGGGGTCGTGGCGCGCCTGTTCAGCACCCACCCCGCCATCGAGGACAGGATCAACAGACTGAAGAGCATGTGACGCTGATACGCAGGACTTCTGGCGGTTTTTGATCCAGCTTTTTGTCATAACGTTTTTATGCTTGACGCAGTTCTTCGCGGTCATGCGATACACCCCGAGTCGTCCACGGCGTGAACCTCCTGCGGTCTACGTCTACGGATTCGTCCGGAAGGACCGGCACATGGTGGAGAATTCCGATGTCGATGCGCTCAACGTCGTCGACCATCTGTCTCGCGTCCTGGTCGGGTACGAGCATCCGGAGAGCGTGCCCAAGATCATCCTCTCGCGCGCGACTCCGCTTCCGGAAGAGCAGCGCAGGGAGCTCAGCGACCGGTTCGACATCGAGGATGAGCCTCCTGAGAAACACGTCCTGCGCGGGCTCGCCTGACTACTGCCCGAAGCCTATCTGAGAGAGGTTCGACTTCGTTCTCCTTATCCGTCCAGGTGAAGTCTCGCACTTCGTCACGGCGACCGGAAGGCGCATCTGGCCCAGGATGCTCAGCTTGCTGCGGATCTTGTATGTTATGACGCGCTCCTCGCCGGCGTCGAGCTCCTCGAGCGTCCACTTGATGAGCGTGCCCTTCTTCTCGTCATGCGCGATCTTGACCGGACGCATCGTGCCGATCTCGAAGTCGCGGATGACCTCGGCTATGTGCGGTACCTTGTCCAGCACGGTGACGTTCTTAACGACGCGGCCAGACCGGTTCGCGACCTCGATCAGCACCTTCAGCTCACTCATGCCGCCTTCCTTGGCGGCGATCACGACCGCGGACTTTCGGACGACGAGAGGGCTGCGGAACAGGTAGTACGCTGCGATGGCCACCGCGAACACGAAGAACACCACCAACAGCGGCCGGTAGTTGGTCGTGACTCGGATCACCGTCTGCTCGCCAACATCGAGATCCACATCCCAAGCGTCATACGTGCCGTCAGGCAGTTCGACCTTCTTGGCGATCGGTTCCGAGGTGGTGAACCAGCTCTGTAGGATGCCGCTCTTCAGCTTGAATTCGGTGGTCTTCGGCGCGTTGCCGTTGTTGGTGAGAGTGTAGTCCCAATCCGTGCGCAAAAAGCGCGCTTTCTCCGCTACCGACGACGCGATCTCGCCGTATTCGATGATCTCGAACTCGATAGGCTCGGCCTCGAACGGCAGGATCTGGTCGCCGTCAGGAACGAGAGCGGTGATGCGCAACACGTCGCGCTGCGGCGGCGTGTCCTTCGGGATCTTGATCGGGAACACTAGCTGCTTCTTGTCCAGACCAAGGATCGAGAACTTCGATTCGGTGTTCAGAAGGGTGCTTCGGATTTTCAAGGAGACGTTCGCGAGGTCGCGCCGGTTGGCGTTCTGCACGTTCACTGTGACCGTGACCGGCTCGCGCGGGTCGACCTGACTGTCGATCTCGGGCTTGATGCGCAGCGCCGGCACGTACTGTCCCGGGACATAGTCCTTCGGGTTCACGCCTATGATGAGCGTCCGCTTCAGGATGGCTCCGGAGGTCGTGTGGCGGATGTGGAGCGCGAACGCGTAATAGCCGGGCGACGCGTAGAGCGGCCTGACCGAGAGGCGCACCTCCTTGGTCTCGCCGCGGGCGACGCTGATGGGGCGGGCGATGTCCGTGCTGATATCCCACTCCACATCTGGAGTGTAGATGTCGAACTTCTCTGAAGTCCCGGAGTCGTGCGTGATGAGGAGCGTGTATGTCGCGGCTTCGCCCAGCTTCGTGCTGGTCTGCGGCGGATCCACGATCACGTTGAACTCGATCGCGGCCGCGGAACTTGCGAGCGCAAGAGCAAGCAGAAGCACGATTGACGACGCCCTCTTTACGCTCATCCCACCGGAACGAGCGCGAGTTTGTTTATAAACATTACGATGAAGAGGATTCCTTCTGCTTCGGACGCATGCTTCTGCGGACAAGATAGGTGAGACCGATGCCAAGCGGGACACCGATCGCAAGACCCTTCACTATGTTCCACGGATCGAAGAACCGATCCAAGAACGTCGGCCCTTCAGTCTTTGCTGACTGTGTCTCGGGCCTGATCGCGATCCCCAAATTGTGCGCATTCCTTTCGAAGCTCTCCTTGCACTCTCGATAGGATTGGATTATGTCCTTTGGAGCGTCGTGGTATGAGAGATATTGGATGCGATGGTCCATTTGGCCTGCGATGACGCGTAGGGTGCTCTCAATCTCGCCCAGATGCTGCTTCGCATCCGGACTACTCAGCGCGCGCTCGAGATGCAGCGTGAGCGCAGAATAGTCTGTCGAACCCACGAATTCGCCCGTTGGCAGCCGTTCGATGCGGCTACGCTCTGCGCAGAGCTGCGCACTCACGAGGTCGAGATCGAAGACGAGCTTCGAGTCCGTGATCGCGTACTTGTGCTGATCCTCGCGCCCATCCGCGTCGATGTTCAAGAAGACGAGCTCTCCGTCATAATACGCGAACGCGGGGCATTGACTCCGGTGATCAGCCTCGGAGAGTCCGAGTCCGGGAACGTGCGTCGGGTGCGTGTGGCACCAGAGGAGCACATCGCTGTCCGAGCGAACGCGTCTATCCGTCGGATGCGACTGGCTGTCCATCGTCAGACGGATGATGTCGAGGAAGTATTCGCGGCACGGGTGGTCGGTCTTGCCCAGGATGAATGCCTGCACTTCCTTTTCGAGGCTGGTCGCTTCCTTGCGTTCGCCCCGCAGCCAGGTCAGATCCTTGAGAAGATTGACCTTCTGTCCTTGCGTCAGCGGCGTCCCGGCGCGCAGCGCTACATAGGCATCGACCGGAGGTTTCTGGGAAAGCGCCTCAAGTGTGATATTGTTTGCAGGTCCGCGGATCACGAACTCTGATTCGCCGATTTTCTGTAGGTCTTGTTCATATAGAAATCGCGCGAGCTTGTTGATGTTCTCCTGTCGTGCCAAAAATGTGTAGGGAAACGCGCCAGGCGTCTCTTTAGGCACGACCGTGATGACCGGCGGTTTGCGCTCGTAGATCGTGCATCCTGCGAGCAGGCCCGCCAATCCGCCTATGAACTCTCTCCGCGTCAGCATGGTTTAAAAGGCACGGACACCCCATTTAAATCTTTTCCAATATAGATGTTCAAGTAGCTATGATGCTGCTCACGTGACCATCCTTCTGCACGCGAAGCACGCTATCGACCATCGATTCGATCTTGTTCTCGTGGCTGACGATGATGACTTGTTTAAGTCGCAACTGCTCGAGCACGTCGCGCACCTTGTCAAGCTGCTCTGCGCTGAAACCATCAGTCGGCTCGTCAAGGATCAACACATCCTTCGTCTTGATGGTGTTGATTACGTCATTTATCACCTTGTTCAACGCCAGCCGGTACGCCAGCGCGCACGCCGTCTTCTCGCCGCCTGACAGGTTCGTGACATCGACATCATACCCGTTCTGCGTGATGACCGGCGTGAACGTGTCGTCCAAACGCGCGGTCAACAACTCATCCTCGATAAGGATCCCGAACCAGCGCTGGAACAGGTCGTTGAACTCGTGATGCACGCGGGAGAGCACGTGCTTCTCCATCACGTCCATCAGGTTCGCGAAGTGGTCGGTCAGCCAGGCCTGAACTGCCATCGTGCGCTGCAACTTCAGCTTCGCCTGCTCCTTCCGCAACAATTCTTCCCGGACGCTATCGGCGAACACTTCGATGCCCTCCAATTCTTTCAGCAGCCGTTGGTGATCAATGTCGAGGCGACGCTCGTCAGCGAGCAAGCGCTCGAACTCGAGACGCGCCTTCTTCACCTCATCCTCTGCGCCCGCCTGTGCGTCCACGAGCGAGGTCACCTCCGCGACCTTCGTGCGCAACGACTCGGCCTGTCCCGCTGCCTGGTGCCGTGTCTGTTCAAGCGTCGCAATAAGGGCTTGCCTGTCCTGCGCCGCAGAGCGTTTCGCGTTCAACAGCAGCGTCTCTGATTCCTGCCGCCGCAACGCGTCGGACTCCTGCTTCAACACGACCAATTGCGTCTCGAACTGCTCGCGCGCGGCCGCGTGCCGTCGCAGATAGTCCTCGATCCGGTGGAGTTTCTGGTTCTCGGTGAAATCGATGCGGCTCTTGTGGTCCAGCGTGACGACCTGCAGGCACGTGGGGCAGTTGCTCAGCGTCGCGATCTTTTGCTTGAGCTCATCCGAGAACTGCTTCTGTGTCTGCAGTTGCGCGACAGCAACGTGGCTCTCGCGCACGCACCGTTCAAGATCAGTGACCTGCAGTTGTTTCTGGCCGAGCGCGTGTCTTAGTTCTTCTAGAGAGACGGTCTGCTTCCGCAGATCGGGCGCCATCGCGTCCAACTGCGCCTTTATGCCCGCGAGGTCGCGCTCGGCGCGCTGCGCGGTCTGTTCGTGGTGCGCGAGGCTCGTCTTAGCGACCTGCAATTCCTGGCGCAAGCGCTGCACGTCCTTCACCGTGTCCTCCTTCTGCTGCACGCGCTGGCGTTGCGCAGCGGTCTGTTGCCGTGCGAGCTCGAGGCTTTTCTTGACCGTCTCAGAGCGCGCCTTGGCCGACTGTGCCTCTTCCTGCTTGAGCGCCAAAACTTTCTTCTTCGCCTCCAAGTCCAGCGTGAACCCTTCCAAGTGCCTGCGCTCCTCCTTCAATTCACGGACGTAGATCGTCGCGTTCTCCTTGATACGCTTGTACTTGTCCACATCGAAAACCCTGCGCAACGTCTCGAGCCGGCCGTCCTTGTCCTCGAACAGGATGCGCTTCATCTCCTCCTGCGGCGTGAACACGGTGTAACGGAACAGCAACGCCTTGCTTTTCGACAGGAACTCCCTCGGATATCCCAACAGGTCGATCATCCATGCCTTCAATTCCTGGGCGGTGCCGTCCTTGCGGACGCCGGCGGTCTCGAGCCAGCCCGCGTCCTGTGCGATCCGGTCCTTCTGGCGCTTCAACGCGCGATGGATGGCATACGTCTGGTCATCCAACGAGAAAGACAACTCGACGAATCCCTCGCGGCTGCCGTTCCGCAACAACGCCGCGCCGTCCACGTCGCCACGGAGCAATCCGAACAGCGCGAATTCGATCGCGAGAAGGATGGTGGACTTTCCCGAGCCGATATCGCCCGCCAGCAGCAGGCTGCCGTCAGGGAATTCGATGTGCTGGTCGATATAGCTCCGGATATTCTTCAGCGTGAGAGATTTGAGTAACATACGCCCCTTCAGGACCACAGAAACGGCACTATATATTGTTCGTGGTGGTCGAGAATATAGTCACTCAAACAGGCTTGGACCGCAACGCGCTTCCAGGTCAGGCACCTTCGGCGTGCGGTTCTTCTTCTGGTTGCCGAATGCAAGCGTAGGGATCCTGCCATTCGGCAGTTGTCGCTGCAGTTCGTCCCAACTCCAGAACCGTTGTTGTCGCGCTGACAAAAAGACCGAGGGATCGATGAACTGCGCAGGCGTCCAACCCGTCGCGGCGACCCAGAGACATACTTGGGTCATGTATGGCGACAGCCCGTTTTTGGCGCCATGCTCCGCGATTATCCGCTCACCAAGCGCGTACTGGTCAGGCCTCGGCCCCGAGGTCGTGCGGTAGTTCGGCTGCTTGAACTCCTTGTGCCCGAGATACCTAAGGAATTTCACCATCCACGTGTCTATGGGGACACCGTGCATGTAGCCGATATGGCCCCACAACATCCGCTGACCTTTGTACCATATGCCTGGGGCGGTCTCGGCGAACTTGTCACCCAGCTCGAACTCCTTCTTCTTGCCGTCATTGCAGTCCTCGACGATCATGTCAGGCATTTCCGAGCGCATCCACCAGCCCGCGAGCATCACGAGACGCTGGCGTTTCTGGTTCGGACCGTTCAGTTTGCTCAGGCAGGAACGTAACGCGAGACTGTGCCTGTCGGTCCAGAGCTTCCGCGGATCGCCGAACCCTTCAGCCAGCAGCATCGCGTACGTGCTCACGTGCATCGGATAGTCCTGGCGCGCAGCCAACACCGAGAACATAGCGCCTTGGAACAACGTCTCGGACGTGACCGGCCTTATCTGGTGCAAGGCCATGTAATCGTCAGCCCGTTTCCTGATTTCCGGAGTGAGCTCCCAGTTAGTGGCGCCGTACGAGAACTGTCTCAACCCCTTCACTTCACCCATGATCATATTTGCCTTCATCTTCGTATAAAAGAATATCGTCAGTGTAGGCCATGATGGGATTGTCGCGCCTGTGCGCTGTTTGTCGCACAATAGGTTAAGTCCACGAATGTCTTGATACTGGAGATATGACATTACTATCGCATTTTTGGAGGATTGCGTGTCCTGCGGCGGGATGAGCCTGTTGGCCGAGCACGGCGGCTGCGGATGCGTGGCCGGCGTGAACAGGCATGAGGCATACAAAGGCAGCGACGGCGCCATCCCTGTCCGGAACTACGCGCGACAGTACCAAGCGCAAGAGACACCCTTGCCTCGGACGCAAGCAAGCCGCTCGTACGGTATCGAGCGCGTCTACGTCCCGGTTGTCAATGAAGGTCCGCTTGAACGCATCTACGTCGCGCCTGCAGCGACCCTCCCACTCACGACGCCCCAGCTCGCCGTCCCAATAATAGCAGCCCCAAGCACGATCGACGTAGTTGCCCAAGAATCAAGAATGCGAGCAACAGACACTGCACAGTACGATCGTCGACAATCCCTCGACGAGCTCACGAAGCTCGAAGACGTATACGTCAAGCAGCGCGTGCTGGAGCACAAGATCGCGGAAGCCTGGCGGCGTGAACCATCGGTGATGACGAATGAACGAAACTGACCTGATCAACAACGCAAAGCACTACATCGTGCAAGGCCAGCAGCTCGAGCGCAAGGAGCCTGAAGTGGCGCGCAAATCCTTCCTCGCGGCGGCGCACATGCTCGTCAACGCGAGCAAATCCACGACAGTGACCGAAAGCAAACAACGCTATGTCGACGTCGCGAACGCGCTGTACTGGCGCGCGCACGCCATCGAAGGAAGCGTAGTCGAGGAAGGCAGCTCCGACTCCGAGCCTGACGAACGCATCAAAAGCATGCTCATCGCCAAACCCGGGACGCGGTTCAAGGACATCGCAGGACTTTCCGACGTTAAAGACGAGATCAAACTCAAGATCATCGAACCGTTCAAGCACCCGGAGATTTTCAAGAAGTACGGCAAACGCGTCGGGGGCGGCGTGCTCATGTTCGGGCCACCCGGATGCGGAAAGTCGTTGCTCGCCGAGGCGACAGCCGGCGAGGCCGACGTTGCGTTCTTCAACGTCAAAGCTTCCGATCTGAAATCCAAATTCGTCGGAGAGACCGAGCGCAACATCGCGGCGCTGTTCAAAGCGGCTCGCGGTCAACCGAACGGCGCCATCATCTTCTTCGACGAGTTCGAGGCGCTCGGCGGCGAACGCGGCACGGCCGGCGCGCACGACCGCAACTTCGTGAGCCAGCTTCTCACGGAGATGGACAGCGTCGGCAACAAGGACCAGAAGATATTGCTCATCGCGGCCACGAACCTGCCCTGGAACGTCGACCTCGCGCTCAGGCGTGAAGGACGCTTCGGCGTCACGGTGTTCGTCCCTCCGCCCGACGCGGAAGCGCGCGAGCACATCCTGCAGCTGCACCTGCGCGATAAACCTGCCGCGAAAGACATCGATCTCCACCAGTTGGCTGGACGCACCGACGGTTTTTCAGGAGCCGACATCAAAGCGTTGTGCGAATCAGCGACAGACATCCCGTTGAAGGAATACCTCGCCACGAAACGCGCGAGGGACATCACGATGGAGGATTTCAAGACCGCTTTGAGCAAACGCGTCGCCACGACGCAGCCCTGGTTCGGCCTCGCCATCCGGAACCTCAAGCAATGCCCCGACGACGAACTCGCGAAACAGATACTCGCCCATGCTCCCTCTACTGACTAGCTGCTGCACCGCATCCGTTGAACGTCCCAGCACGTCGCACCCCAAGCAGGTTTGTCGCATTTCCATCGATTCCGATAATGCAAGAACGTCAATCGTGCCTGGGCACGTTCAGCAGGGGAAAGCTGACGGAGGGCGACAACTCCAAAGCGCGACATTCCTCGTCAAGTACGACTGCAACCTGAACTGCAAGTTCTGCCTGAACGATTGGCGCGGGAAGAAGAGGCCGAATGACGAGTTGGCGTTCGAACAGCAGAAACAGGCGTTGCAGAAATTGAGGGACGCGGGCGTCCGGCACGTCACGTTCACGGGCGGCGAGCCGACATTGCATCCGCGCATCGCAGATCTCATCAGGCACGCGCATTCGCTCGGCATGACGACGCTGCTGCAGACGAACGGCACGAGGATAACGGACGAATTCCTGCGCGCAGTTCAATCGTTCATCGGCGGCATCCAGGTATCGCTCGAGGGACTGCGCGACGAGCAGAAGGCGATCAGCCGCGTCGACTGTTTCGACGGCATCGTCGCGAACATGAGGAAGATAAAACAGCACGGCATCAAACTTTTCACCAATTTCACGATCACCAAACTCAACAAGCACTGTCTGAAAGACTACCTCGCGCTGCTGGACGACATCGGCGTCGACGTCGCGAGCTTCACGCGACTCTATCCCGCAGGAAGAGCGATCGACAACTGGCAGGAACTGGTGATCTCTGGCGAGGAATACGCCGCGTTCTTGCGAGAGCTGAAGGAGATCGAGAAAACATCAAAAACAAGGATATACCTCGCAGGACCGACCGACACCGCGTTCCTGCTCGATAACGGTCTCGATTTCTCCGCGGCGACGTGCTCGGCAGGCAGGAACGAGATCGCCATCAACCCGAACGGAGACATCCTGCCGTGTCCGAGCTGGAACAAGCCGGTCGGAAATATAGTCAAGACGGACGTCAAAGCTGCCTGGGAGCAGGGTTTTCTCGCAGACCTCGGCGAACAGCATGACGGCACGCAGGGCTGCATGCTCGCGAGGGCCAGGAGCAAGACCGAACTCGAACCACCTGTTGTCGGTGAGCAAGCTTTAAAAGCAACCAGCCTCTGATTTCGCCCATGGAAGTCTGGACCATCGGTCACTCCACGCGGCAATTCGACACTTTCGTCGAAATCCTCCGCAAACACCGCATCGAGACGGTCGTCGACGTGCGCCACTTCGCGACGAGCATGCGCATGCCGTGGTTCAAGAAGGAATACCTCCAGCTGATGCTGCCGAAGTACCGCATCAACTACGTCCACGTGCCGGAGCTCGGCGGCTACCGCAAAGGCGGATTCGCGCCGCACATGAAGACGAAGGACTTCGCGCTCGGCATGCAGCGCCTCGTCGACACCGCGCTATCCTCGCGGGCGGCCATCATGTGCTCGGAAAGCGTGTTCTCCCGCTGCCATCGCAGATACCTCGCGGACCACCTCGCCCAGGACGGTTGGACGGTCAACCACATCTACGATGACAAACGCGTCGAGCGGCACGCGCTCACTTCACGTTGAGCTCGAACTGCGTGCAGCCATCCGTCCGCGCGTTCTCGAGATCCTTACGCAACAGGATGAGCCTGCACGCGAGTTTGCCCAGCTCTCGTCGCGTGAGAGGTGTGAACTCGAGAAATTCATCGATTGACATCTGCCAGCCCGTCCGCACATATCTCAGTCTGAACTCCTTGACAAGATATTCCCTGTTGGGCTCAAGATGGAGAGTTGTCCGGGCGTACGACTGACGTGTGAGTTCCTGCACGCGAGCATGGAACGCCTGCGTATGGCCCATCACCTTGATGCTCGGCCGCGCCTTCGGGCTCGCACGCATATCCGCCAGGCGCAGCACCGAGGACTCAAGCTCGCTCCAGTAGTTCTTGATGGTCGCATCATCCCGTGACGCGAGCTGTTCCACGACGTGGGTCGCCAACATCCCGACGTAGGTATTGATCAAGGCGTGGTTGAGGTCATTCGCGCCCGCAAGCGCGAGCACAGGAATGCCCTTCTTCTCCGCGATCGAAGCAACCGACGCGAGATAGCGCATGCCATTCTCGGCTTCCTGCACGTTCCTGTACACCAACCCGTGCTCGAGCTCGAAGATGAACAGAAGCGGATCCTCACTGTTGAGAAAGTTGCGCGCATCACCCATCGGCTGCACCCACGCGCGATAATTCATGCGTTTCAAAAAATCGGTCCAGCGCACTTGGTTCTCCGCGTACGCGAAGACATCGGAGGTGCTGCCTTGTCTCGTCACGATGACGTCAAGCATGCATCAGGGGAACAAGCACGGGTTTTTACGCTTTTCGCCGCATTTCCCACAAGCTTTAAAAAGCGCCCTCCGAACAGTCCGTACCGTTTTCGCGGAGGTAACGAAGCGGTCAAACGTGCCGGATTCAGGATCCGGTGGCTTAGGCCTTCGCAGGTTCGAATCCTGCCCTCCGCATATTTTCCTGTGCCATAATCTTCATATAGTTGCCCCGTTCTTGGCACGGTGTGACCGAACCCCTTGAAACTCTTCTTGAAGGATCGTGCAAGCACCTGCACCAGAACTCGTCCCGCGTCGGCGAAGAGAGCTGCACGGTCTGGTACGACAAAAAGGGCGTCATTTACGGCGTCGGCGCGGACAAGCCAGTCACGCCTGCGAAACTCACTACCGTTCTGCTGAAGTTTGACATCGACCATTTCTGCCCGCGCGCTGCACTTGCGAGCTGGAATGCCGGAAACGCTCACGACAAAGCGCTGGGGATGGTGCTTGCGCAAATCAAGAAATACCGCGAATCAAAAGGCTACGACCGTAAGACTACTGTTTAACCATCTTCAGAATCTCTTTGACAGTCGTCGCTTCCTCCGCGGACTTGTCGGTGCGCACGCGCAGGAACCTCGGGAACCGCAACGCCAACCCGCCGGCGGCGGTGTGATTCGGCGACTTAGTGATCTCTGCGCCGAGCACTTCGATCACTAACTTAGGCTCGATCCAGACATCAGGTTTCATGGAATCCTTGACGTCCAAACGCGCTGGCCTGTGGGGAATCCTTAGTTGCATCGCTCTCTTGTGCATCGACTTCAGTTCAGCATCCGAGAACCCTGACGCGACCTTCGTGAACGTCCCGAAACGGTCCTTCGCAGGATCGTACGCGGCGCACAGGTAGCTGCTCAGCATGCCGCCGCGCCTGCCGGTGCCGTAGAACGCGCCCACGACCACGAGATCGAACGTGTCGCGCAGCTCTTTCGTGTATTCCGGCTTCCACTTGATCCAGCGCCAGCCGCGCGTTCCGGCCTCGTACGCGCCTTTGAGATCCTTGATGACGATGCCCTCGCCGCCGTGCGCCACGACCTTGCTGAACAATTCTTCCGCGCAATCAGGATCGTTGCAGAGCGTCCTGTTCGCGAGCTTGAGCCACTTGTCAGACCTGACGATCCTTTGCAGCAATGCGTATCTTTTCTCGTATGGAATCGCGATCAAAGACTTGCCGTTCAGGAACAGCACGTCGAACGCGAACAGAACGACCGGGATCTTCAGCGCGAACTCCTCTACGCCATACTTCCTCCTGCGCGACATCAACACCTGGAACTTCAACAGCTTGCCTTTCGCATCGACAGGCATTACCTCGCTGTCGATCACGACTGACTTCGCGCGCAATCCCCTTATCTCCGCGGCGATGTCGGGGAATTGCGAAGTGATATCCTCCAAGCGTCGTGAGAAAAGCGTGACCTTCGCGCCGTCCTTGTGCGCCTGGATGCGCTCGCCGTCGTACTTCTCCTCGACAGCGAAAGGCGTCCCCATCTTTGCAGGTATCTCGGCGAGACGGTCGATCCGTTGACAGAGCATGCTCATTATCGGACGGCCCACCATGACGCCAATGCGCTTCACGGCGGGAAGACCCTTCCTCACGAGCGTGCCCGCGATAACGCCGACATCAGGACAGATGTTGTAAGCCTGCTCTAGAACGCGCTTGTTCTCCCTCTTTCCGGTGAACGCCACCGCCAGAGCGTCGAGCACGGTCTTGTCGGCCACGCCAAGGCGCATGTTCATGAGCACGATCCTGCAAAGATATTTCGCCTCCTTCGGCGACGCATTCCGCAAAAGATTGGCGAGGATTCTGATTTTCGATTCCTGGCTTCCTGCGCCGGACGCCGCCGCGACACGGTGCAATTGGCCGAAGACTTCCTTGACGCTCAGCGCTTTCCGGCGCCTGCCGACAAGACGTTCAGCAACGAGTCCCGGATCGCCTGTTTGCTTGAACAGCTTCATGACCTGCGCGCGCTCGGTGCCAGACGCTTCCGCGATCGAGCGCAACACCATCCTCCAGCCAAGCCCCAAGTTGACGTCCGCGTAATCCGAAGAGATGTTGCCGAGCGTCAGGTACGTGACGCGCTCGACCTCATCCTTCGGGATGTTCTTGAAGAACGAAGACAATATCTCGCGAAGCCTGTTCCCGGAGCTCGTCGCCTCTAGTCCTTCATACAGGTCCGCGAGCCGTCCGAAACTCACCATCTTTCGGTGGACGATTGCGTTGACGCGTTAAAAAACTTGCTCCTAGCATACGTTGCAGTCCTGCGCTGTGCTCCCCAAGCACGATTGACGTGGCTCTATCGCAACCGATTCGAAAGCAGAAATGTAGCTGCCAACCTGCCTGGGGAGTAATGCGGGGAACGGGCCGAAGTGCGTATCCTTATTTCCTCAGCCAGGGGTATGCGAAGTACATGAAGACGAGGAAGTACGCGACGAAAAGCACCCAGCCGACGTTGGTGTGGAACAAGGAGAGCGCAAGCGCGGGGCTCACCCTGTCGCCGATGAGCATCAGGATGAAGACGCGGATGATGCTCATCAGGAACATGCCCACCAATCCGAGAGGGTACAAAAGCAGCAGCTTCCGCTTGTCGAGCTTGTTCCAGTCAAGTAAAGCGATGAAGAGGTACAACCCGGTGAACATTATGAGGCTCTCCACGCCGGAACAAGGCGCGCCGACGCGCGCCGAGAAATCCCCCACAGTGAACAACGGATCAGTGCCCGGCTTGAACTCCATGGAGTAGGTCATGCCCAACACCCTGAAGAGGAGCGCGTCGGCCTGCATGATCGCGTTGGAGAAATACATCCATGCGCCGTTCAGCATGAGCGAGAACGAGAAGTACGGCAGTGTCACGCTGAAAGCCAGCACGAGCTGCCTGAAGAACCGCTGGAAGAACTCCAGCTGGAAAACCGCGAGCGCCAGGAAGAAAAGCCCGAACGTGTACAACAATCCCGTGAACAGCAGATAATACGTCGGGAAGACGATGCCGAATTGGCCCTGGCCGTACCTGATGACGACGAACAATGAGAGCGTGAGCAGCGACAACCCTGTGAACGCTACCGCCTGCAGCCAGTTCCAGGAATACGCGATCCCCTGCAAACGCTTCCGGTTGGCGAGCACGAAAACGCCGATCAGGATGAGCGAGAACGCCAACGGATAGATCGCGTTGACAGTGAACGCGGGATTCCGCTGTTTCGCGAGATACTGCACCAGCACGGGCACGAGCCCGTAGCCGAGACAGAGGAACAGCACCAGCCGCCATGAGAACGACCGCACGCCAGGACGCGCCCACCACTCCTTGAGCGCAGCCATCACCGACCTCTTTTGCATGCCTGCGCAGAACGCTCCATTCTTTTTAAGCCTTTGCGAGACATCTCTCACAAACGCATTATATATGCACCGCGCGAAAACTTTATAAACCGACTCGCTTCTGTCCATCACGCTGCTACTGTTGAACATTATCCCTTGAGGGGATGGTGAAAAAGGGGGGTTGTGAGTGGGTAAAGGGGGTGGGCTACAGTCCTATCGTTCAGCACCTTCTAGGCTTGCCTCTCGCTTCGACACGCTTTACGTGGCGGCCATGCGTTCTCCAGCAGCTGCGCGCAAGCAATATCCCGCACTCCTCGACCTTTACCAGAAACTCCTGGGTTCCGACGCCTCTATCGCGGTCAAGAGCTTCGCCTACCAGAAGACCAGCCAGGTCTACCGCCTCGCGCAATCCTCAGGGACGCATTTCGCAAGCCCTACCACGCCTTCCTGGATGATGCCCCTCTCCTTCATCGTCATCCTCCTCACGCTCACGCTCTTTTTGAGACCAGGAATCACGGGATTCTTTGGAATCGAGACCCGATCTGTTTCTGAGGCACTTGCCCTCAGCAGCAGTAGCAGCTCCGGCGTCTTGACCCTCCAGGGAATCCCTGATTCCCTGGTTTTCGATGGCACGTGGAACGGCCAAGGCATCGGAAGGGTGTATGCGGTATTTGCTGATGGTCATCGACTATTAGCCGCGGATACGACACTACTCCCGACCATGCCTGGGGCGACATTCCACTTCACCCAGACCTGCGTAGAAACGTGCGACAACCTCGACGCGCCCTCGAACGTCGTGACAGTCGAGTTCGAGGTCTCGGACGGAGCCGAGATGCTCCTCGACCAGGTCACGTACACGACGAGCGAGAACAACCCGCCTGCGTGGGTCGGAACGACGAACACGTTCGAGATGACTGACACGCTCACGCTTGACCTCTCGACATTGTTCTTCGACCCGGATGGCGACACGCTCACGTTCCTCGCGACAGCGCCGGAGCTGCTGCAGGTACGCCTCGAAGGAAGCACGCTCACGCTCACGCCAGAGCCAGGATTCACCAGCGACACTGTCAGCGTAATCGCCTCGGACGGTATCGCGATCAGCCAAGCGACGCTCATCATCACGAGGACGACCGTGGAGACTGCGCCGAGTATCACGCCGGTGTACGAGACATCGGAAACCGTCCAGGAGCCTGCGCTGTCGACAGCAGCGCCAACCCAGAACGTGACGACGACAGGCCTCCTGACGACGGACGGATTCAGCATCGCGACAGATGTGACCGCGTGCGGGACGCTCACGAACGCGAACAACACGCTGATAAACAACGTCACTGCTGCCACAGGCACGTGCTTTGTCATGAACTGCAACGACTGCTTCCTCGACTGCGCGGGCAACACAGTCACGTACGGGAACACCACTTCAGTGGGCGCAGGCATAACCGCCGCGAGCAGGGCGAACATCACCATCAGGAACTGCAGATTCGCGCACGGCGGAGGCGGCAGCGCGGGCATCGTAGGCATCAACCTCACCAGCATCACCGCAGGCAGCATCCAGGACTCCCGCGTCACTGTGAACGGGACGACAGACAGCGATGGTATCGCGTTGCTAGGCAACACCAGCCAGTTCACGATCTCGAACGTCACCACCGCGGTCACGATGACTGGATCAGGAACGCTCAACTCCAACGCCGTGCGCCTCGCCGGTGCGAGCGGTTCGGTCTTCGTAGATAGGGTCAACATCTCGAGCAGCACTCTCGGCATCACCGGCGTGCGCGGTCCGGTCAGCATCCTCATGACGAACATCTCGAACGTCATCATGGACGGGAACGTCATCTCCGCGAACTCCACGAACACGGGCGGGAAAGGCATCGCCGCATCAGGCGTGCTCGTCTTCAACGTCACGGCGCGAAACAACACACTCGCACTATCCAGCACAGCCGCAGGCACCGATACGATCTTCCTGTCAGGTGTGGCGCATAAGATAATCAACAACACGATAAACTCGAGCGCCGCCACGACAGGCATAACCGGCATCAGGTTCGGTTCCAATGCGTCGAACGCCTCCCAGAACCGCGTTTTCGTCAGCGGCTCGAACCCCATAGGGCTGAAAGCTGACTCCAGCGTCAACGCCATCTTCGAGGACAACATGGTGACGATCCCGTCTTCTTCGGCAACCACAGGCTACGGTCTGTATGCGGTCACGAGCGCCCTGAACACCACGTTCAGGCGCAACAACGTCACGTTCACCGGCTCGACCGCGAACACCCAGCTCATCCGCGTCGAGAGTCAGGCAAACCTCACGTGGTTCGACTCGAACATCCTGACAGGCGACTCCACAGGCACCTCGAGCGGTGTTTACATCCAGAACAGCTACGGGATGAGATTCACGGGCAACGTGTTCAGGAACGTGTTCCGCTGGATGGGGCAGGAGAACGTCAGCGGATTCCCCTCAGTGACCGCCAACTACACCGGCAACCAGTTCACCACGGATTTCGGTTCGATCAACATCACACCGCGAGTCCAGCTCAACGGCACGTTCAACGTCACGCAGGCGCACCTGAACGTCACGCTGAACCGGTCATACGTCAACGCGACAAACCTCACGTTCTTCAACACCAGCGCGTTCATCACACTCAATCTCTCCGCTCTGAGCATCGTGAACCCCAAGCCGATGCTCGACTCAGCCGACACCGGCGCGTTCGTCACTTGCCCCGCGTCGAAATGCACCGAGCAGAGCTTCACGAACTCGATGTTCGTCTTCAATGTCAGCTCGTGGACGACGTTCGCGGCGGCCGAAACAGGCAACTCCGCTCCCACAATCTCATCAGTGATACTCAACACGACGAACACCTCGACGAACAACACGAACCAGAACCTCACGCTGTACCTGAACGGTGTCGCCGATGTCGACAACGATTCCGTCCAGAACATCACGGACTGGCGTCTGTGGAACGGTTCGACATTCAAGTCCCTCGCGACGTTGAACATGCCTTTCGAGACCAACCTGAGCGCAACGACAACAAGGGCCGTGAGCGACTACAGCACGTCCAAGAACAACGGCACGCTCGGCGGCGGCACCGCGAGCGCGGTGCCGTCATGGATAACCACCGGCCGCGTCGGGGGTGCGTACAAGTTCGACGGCATCAACGACTACATCGACGTGCCCGACAACGAGAGCCTTGACATGTCGAGCATCACGATCTCCGCATGGATAAATACCACCACGAGCGGAGTGAACAACATGATCGTGACGCGCGACACGAACTCTGGCGCGGGCACGCGCATCTTCCAGTTCCGCATAAACGCCGCGAACAAGGTAGACTGCATCCTGTTCATAGGCGGCAGCGCAGACACGAACAATATCGGTCTCACCTCCGTGAACGACGGTTCATGGCACCACGTCGCATGCACCTACAACCAGGCCACGGGTTCTGTCCGCGTTTATTTCGACGGCCTTCCCGAGTACAACGAGACCCAAGCGGCCACCGCATTGGATTCAGGCACCATCGGTTATTACATCGGCAAGTTCGAGGATGGTGGCGGGCCCGTCATGTACACAGGCATGATCGACGAGGTCCAGGTGTTCAACAGACCCCTCTCGCAGCAGCAGATCTATCAGATGTATCTCGAGGGCAACCAAGGCAGGCACGTCAGGACCATGCACGCGAACGAGACTGAGCTGAATGATATCTGGCGGGTCGCGGTGACCCCGAACGACGATGTCGAGGACGGCGCGACGACATCGAGCAACAATGTGACGATCCTGCAGACCCTGAACGAGGCGCCGAGCATCAGCCAGGTCATACTCAACACGACGAATCCCTCCGCGAACAGCAGCCAGCAGGACCTCACCGGATTCATCATCGGCGTCTCCGATGCAGAGGGCGACCCTGTCCAGAACATCACCGACTGGCGCGTCAACGGCAGCAGCCTCGCGGCGCTCAACCTTCCTTTCGAGACCAACACGAGCAACCTCACGAACAGGTCCATCCGAGACTACAGCACGTTCAAGAACAACGCGTCCCTAGGCGGCGGCGCGTCCGCGAACGCTCCTGCCTGGAACAGGACCGGCATCCGCGGCGGTTCTTATCGGTTCGACGGCACAAACGACTTCATAATCGTGCACCAGAACGAAAGCCTCGACTTCACGCAGCAGTACACGCTCGAGGCATGGGTCAACATAACGGCGCACAAGAACTACAACGTCCTCTTCACGCGCGGCGTCGGCGAGGCCGACGACATCGAATGGTACTACACGTCCACGCCGCAGTTCACCATCGTCCACAACCGCGGCAACGGCGGCACCACTGCCGTGATCCAGCAGACTGTAGCGTCACCGACAGCGGGGCAGTGGACGTATGTCGCGGTGACTTACAGGAACGGCACGCTGCGCTACTTCCTAAACGGAGCGGAAGTCGCTTTGACCAGCGCGACAAACGTCCAGGCTCCCCTTGACACCAACAGGGACTGGAAGATCGGAGCGACGGCCCACAGCGCCTTCGGCGGCACTGGATTCTTCCAGGGACAGATGGACGAAGTGCGGTTCTACAACCGTTCCCTCTCGCCCGAACAGATACGACAGAACTATGCCGAGAGCAACGCATCGCGCGGCTTGAAACCTGTGCTGCTGCACAACGAACTCGGCATCGGGCAGAACTGGACGCTCGCGGTCACGCCCAACGATAATCAGCCAAACACAGATGGAACGACCGTGCTGAGCAACAGCGTCCTGCTGACCTCGGGAATCCCGAGCATCACTAGCGTGACGCTGAACACGACGAACCCCGCGACAAACAGCACGAGCACCAACCTCACAGTATACGTCACGGGCGCGAGCGACCCAGACGGAGATCCTGTCCAGAACATCACCGATTGGAGGACGCATAACGGCACAGCATTCAACAGCATCGCGATCCTGTACATGCCGTTCGAGACCAACACCAGCAACCTCGCGAACACGGTGGTCAAGGACTACTCGACCTACCAGAACAACGGGACCACCGGACAGAGCGCATTGACCCAGATCCCCGCTTGGACGAGCTCTGGCAAGGTCGGTGGCGCGTACCGGTTCGACGGCAGCAATGACAGGATAAACATCACCGACAGCGCGAGCATCACGACCGCGCTCGCGCGCTCCACAACGTTCGAGGCGTGGGTGAACGTCAACGCTTCTACCGGCGCAGGCCAGGTCATAGTGGGCCAGGGAGACAGCCAGGCGGCTGCCGAGAACACGTTCCTGCGATTGCAGCTTTCGTCAACGCTCGTTCCTCAGCTCACGCACCGCACATCCGGAGACGCATCGACGCAGACCGTGTCAGCCACTGGCGCAATAGCGCCGAACCAATGGTACCACATCGCGGGCGTGCGCGTAGCGGGCAGCGAGCTACGCATCTACGTAAACGGCGCGCTCAACGCGACAGCAGCCGGCGATAACGGCAACACGTTCTCCTCATCGCGGTCGTTGGGCATCGGGGTCGATATGGAGATCGACGGCACAGACGCGTCTGCGTTCTTCAATGGCACCATCGACGAGGTCAGGATATACAACCGTACGCTCACCACAGACCAGATCCGCGCGGACTTCGAGCGCGGGCAAACAGGCATTCCGATGACGATGATCGTGCACAACGAGACGACTGCCGGCGACATCTGGCAGGTCGCCGTGACCCCCAATGACAACCGGCAGAACACGGACGGAACGACCTTGTTCAGCAACATCACTATCCTCTCGAACGTCGCGCCGAGCATCAGCCAGGTCATACTCAACTCGACGAACCCTGTGACGAACAACACGAACCAGAATCTCACGGCGTACGTCATCGGCGCATCGGATGCCGATGGTGACGCCGTGCGCAACATCACCAACTGGAGGAGGAACGGGACATCCATCGCAGTCTGGCACTTGGCGTTCGAAAGCAACATCAGCAGCACGTCCGCGGGCCTTATCCGCGATTATGGCACGCATTCCAACAACGCGACGCTTGGCGCTGGCAGTTCGACAAACGCGCCGACCTGGAACTTGTCAGGACGGGTGGGCGGGGCCTACATCTACGATGGGGTGAACGACTACATCCAAAGCGCGACCAACGGCCTGAACGCATTCGGCGGTTTCGGCGCGACGACCGGCAGCACCATGGAGGCATGGATAAAGACAGGTTCTTCCGCATCCATGTCCGCGGTGGGATTCGGTCTGTCGAGTTCTGCAACGCCCATTCTCGCGATGACGTTCGTCTCGGGGACCGTGCGCTACCAGTACCGCACAGACAACGCGGCAGAACTGGGTGGAGGCATCTATGACTCCACGAAGACGGTGAACGACAACCAGTGGCATCATGTCGTATTGCGACGCAGCGGCACCACGTTCGAAATCTATATCGATGGCGTCGTGAACAAGACCGGCACAGATGCGTCCTCCTTCAACACGCTCACGACGAACCGCCAGGTGACCGGCGCGCGACGCAGCACGACGGATACCCAATTCTTCAACGGCACCATCGATGAGGTCCGGTTGTACAACTTCTCTCTCACGCCACAACAAATCCTGCAAAACTTCCTCGACGGCAACCAGAGCAGGGATCACGCGACGATGGTCAGCACCGAGTTGGCTGTCGGTGACATCTGGCAGACTGCTGTGACCCCGAACGACGGCATCGAGGACGGCGTCGCCGTGCTTAGCAACAACGTCACGATCATCAACAACCGTCCCACGATCGCCCAAGTGATCCTGAACTCCACGAATCCCGCCTCCAACAGCACCCAGCATAATCTCACAGTGACCGTCATAAATGCCAGCGACGTTGAAGGCGATGGCGTCCAGAACATCACGGACTGGCGCAGGCACAATGGCGTTAACTTCACGAGCATCGCGGTCTTGAACTTCCCGTTCGAGACCAACGTGAGCGTGACGACCGCGAAGGCCATCCGGGACTATTCGACGTTCGCGAACAACGGCACGCTCGGCGGCGGCGTCAGCACAGGCATCCCGACGTTCACGAACGGCACGGTCGGCATGGCGTATTCGTTCGACGGCACGGACGACCGCATCAACGTCTCGAACAACGTGGTGTTCAACATGACTCGCTGGACGCTCGAGGCATGGATCAAGCCGACCGCCATCGGCGACACGCCCATCATCGTCAGGACCGCGAACGCGGCAGGCACGCAACAGCTCATCGACATCCCGAGCGGAGTCATCAAGGGCTACACGCTCCGCATCAACACACCCGAGAACAACGGGTTCTGCGTCGTCGGCGACGGCAGCACGGCCTTTTCCGCGTCCTCCGCGGCCAACACCGTGCTCACGGGAATCTGGACGCACCTCGCGTGCGCGTACAACGGATCGTACATCACGCTCTACATCAATGGCACCGCCGTGGCGACCACTTCGGTCGGCACGATATCCTACACCCACACCGGCGATCTCCAGCTCGGGCACGGATTCACCTCGACCCCTGCGGAGGTGCTCTACAGCGGCCTCATCGACGAGGCGTTCGTGTACAACAGGACACTCGGTGCGGCAGAACTAGTCTCGCACTACCAGCTCGGCAAGGCCGGCCGTAGGTACAGCACGATGCTGAGCTCGGAGCTCCAGGCAGGGGACGTCTGGCAGGTCGCGGTGACGCCGAACGACAACAAGCCGAACACAGACGGAGAGACTGTGCTGAGCAACAACGTCACGATCCAGGCGAACTCCGCGCCAATAATCCAGCAGGTAATCCTGAACAGCACCAACCCTGCCACGAACAGCACGAACCACAACCTGACTGTCTCGGTCATCGGCGCTTCGGACATCGATGGCGAACAGGTGCAGAACGTGACCGACTGGCGACGATACAACGGGACAGGGTTCACGAGCATGGCCATGCTCAACATGCCGTTCGACATCAACGGTTCAAGCAATGTGCGCGACTACAGTACGTATCAGAACAACGGAACGCTCGGAGCAGGCGCGGCCAGCCCGACCTGGAACACCTCCGGCAAAATAGGCGGCGCGTATCAATTCGATGGCGGAGACTACATAAGCCGCAACACGGTGACGCTGCCGACAGGCTCAGTGGCATCAGCAGAAGCCTGGATTTATCCAACAGCGTATGCCGATGCGACATACAACGGCATCGTTTCGTGGGGAAGCAGAACAAGCGCGGATTCCTTCCTCTTAAGCATCCAGAGCACAGGTCGTCCGAGTTTCGCGACCTGGGCAAATGACTTTGTGCCCACGTGGGGACCTGTCGCGACACTCAACGCCTGGAACCACATCGCGGCGGTGCTGAACGGCACTTACGTTGTGCTATACATGAACGGCCAACCGATCAAGGGCACGATCGACGCGACGCCGAACATGGTGTCGACGAACCTCGGCATCGGAATCACAGACTATCCCGGCAGGTACTTCACAGGGCTCATAGATCAGATGCGAGTCTACAACCGCAGCCTCAGTGAAGATGAAGTGCTCCAGAGCATGCGCGACGGCAACACGAGCAAAAACCTGATGGCGTTGGTGGCTCAGGAACTGCAGCCGAATGACATCTGGCTGGTCGCAGCCACTCCGAACGATCGAACAATAGACGGCACGACAGTATTGAGCGGCAACGTCACTGTCGTGAACTCGACTCCAGCCATAACCGGCCTTGTCCTCAACATGACGGATCCAGCGACGAACGACACCAACCAGAACCTCACGATGTACGTGACCAGCGCGTTCGATATCGACAACGATTCTTTCCAGAACATCACCGACTGGCGCAGGAACGGCACGAGCATCGCCGTGCTGAACGTGCCGTTCGAGACCAACAGCTCCACCACTGTGCGCGACTATAGCACGTTCGGCAACAACGGGACGACTTACGGCACGATGCGCGCGCAATACAGCGTCACGGCATCAGGGAACTCATACCTGTACGAGGATCTCACGAGCGTGACCGATTACGTGATCGCTTCCGGCGACGTGCTCGAGTACGATGTGTATTGGAACAGTGCCGAGGACTACGTCGCATTCGACTATACGACATCGGATGCCAGTGCGCTCCGTGCTGCGGGCGCGACCGACCAGAATGGACTTGATGCGCATCCAACGACAGACATAAGCGGATATGCGCGAGGTAAGTGGTACCACCGCATCATCTCGCTTCCCTCCGGTCACGTCGGCAAGACCATCGTGAACTACGACATCGCCACCGAATCGGACACGACAGGCACCAAACTCGGCTATCTCGACAACATCTACATAACGAACGGCACCGGCACGATCAGGAAGGTGATATTCGATGGCAGTTCCTTCACGCACAGCACACACCTCTCAAGTTCAGCGACCCTGACTGCGTTGGACCACCTTGGCGTGTTCGCGAGATACTGGAACGCGACAGGCAAACGCGGCGGAGGATACGCGTTCGACGGCAGGAACGACCACATCACGACAACCACTAGTTTCGTCAACCCGCAGGACTTCACACTCTCGTTCTGGTTCAAGACGGCGCACGCTTCGGGGAAGAAGATCGTCGGATTCGAGCAAGATCAAACGGGCGAAGGCACCACGAATTACGACCGCCATGTGTGGATGGGTACCGACGGCAAGATACACTTCGGCTGGAACCCTACGCCAATCATGGTCGTGAACTCCACAGCCACGCTGAATGACGGTAACTGGCACCACGTGGCTGCGCTGCATAATTCTTCTGGCAGTTTCGGCGCGTTGTACGTAGACGGCGTATTCCAGCAGAGTGCGACTGGCGCTGCGCAGAGCTTCACTGGCTACTGGCGCATCGGCAGTTACATCCTCACCTCGTGGCCGCTGTCCAGCAACGGTTACTTCAACGGCAGCATCGACGAGGTGCTCGTCTTCAACAGGAGCCTGTCCTCGAACGAGATAAGCCGGATAATACTTGACCAGAACCAAAGCCGTCCTCTCACCGTGATGGTCAGCCCCGAGCTCAGGGCAGGCGATGTGTGGACAGTCGCGGCGACGCCGAACGACGGCACAATCGACGGTCCCACTACGCTGAGCAACAACGTCACGATCCAGCAAGCCACCGGGTGCAGCACGATCACCGGTTCTACGACGTTGGATTCTAATGTCTCCAGCACCGGCACGTGCGTCACCGTCGGCGCGAATGATATCACGCTCGACTGCGCCGGCTTCACGATCACGTACGACACCTCGGGCTCGGGAGGGGCGAGCGCAGTGTCCGCGAGCGGCCGGAGGAACGTCACGGTCAAGAACTGCGTTTTCAATGACGGGACCGTAGGCGGCGGGTTCGGTGCGGGCATCAACTTCACGAGCGTCAACGACAGCCTGATCTTCAACAACACCATCCAGACCAACGGCACGAGCGACAACTATGGCGTCGTTCTCAGGTCCGGCTCGAACAACACGGTCATAAGAAACAACACGGTGCGCACGCAGGGCAGCTCGACAGACAACTACGGAATCAATCTCGTCACCGCAACATTGAACACAGTCGAAGGGAACACGGTCGTCACGAACGGGACCGGTACCGACGAGGGCATCAGGCTCACAAGCACTTCCGCGAACAACGTGGTGCGGCTCAACAACGTCAATGCGACGAGTTCATCGACGAACGGTCTCTTGGTGTCGTCGAGCTCGGGCAACAACGTCACCAACAACACCGTGCGCACGGGCAGCGGCCAGGCCTACCGCGTCGAGTCCAGCTCCAACAACTATGTCGCGAACAACACGGGGACGAGCACGAGCGGCAACGTGTTCGCATCGGCGTCGTCATCCTACAACCAGTACACGAGGAACATCGCTACGAGCACCAGCGGCAACACCTTCTCGGCAGGAGGTTCGAACAACGAGTCATTCACCTACAACAGAGGGACGAGCACGAGCGGCAACGGCCTGCTCCTTTCGGCCAGCAGTTCGGACAACAACATCACCGGCAACAACTTCACGAGCACCAGCAGCACGAGCGTCTACATCTTCTCGAGCTCCCGGAACCTGCTCATCAACAACACCGTGACGAGCTCAAGCGTATACGGGATGTTCGTCGAATCAAGCAGCATGCACAACCGCGTGCTCACCAACACGGTAAGCAGCTCAAGCAGCAGTGGACTACGCATCGACACGAGCGCGCACAACAACACGTTCATCAACAGCACCTTCACCAGCGACACCGATCGGGCCGTCGACATCATCTCGAGCCAGAACAACACGCTCATAAACGCCACGCTCCTGACGAACAGCACGTGGATCACGGCCGATGCGACATCAACAGGCAACACGATAGCAAACACGGTCTTCTGGCGACCGAATGGCGAGATCAGGTTCACGCCCACGATAACGCTTTCCAACTCCTCAACGATAAATCTCGCGAAGCTCAACACGTCGTTCAACCGCGCGTTCCTCAACGCGACCAACCTATCGTTCATGAACGCCAGCGCGTTCATCGCGCTCAACGGGCTGACGTTCACGGACGCCCAGGCGGTCGTCGACTACGCAGACACTGGCACCAACGTCACGTGCCCTGCGGACGTCTGCACGGAGGTGAGCTACACCGGAGGCGTGTTCGTCTTCAACGTCAGCCACTGGACGACATTCCAGGCGCAGGAGTTCGTAACGGACTGCGGCAACCTCACAGCGTCCTCGACGCTGACCAACAGCGTCTCGTCGACAGGCACGTGCTTCATCATCGCGGCGAACGACGTCACACTCGACTGCGCAGGATTCGGGATCACGTACGACACGTCCGGCGCTGGCGGCGCGAGCGGCGTGCTCTCATTCAACCATTCGAATCTCGTCGTGAAGAACTGCAACATCAACGACTTCAACGCGTCAGGTGCGTTGAGCACAGGCATCAACTTCACGCTCGTCAACAACAGCCAGATCTTCAACAACACCATCCAGACGAACGGCACGACCGACAATTACGGAATCCTATTGAGAGGCCCGAGCCAGAGCGATGAGGTGTGGGCCAACACCATCAGGACGCGAGGCACCTCTTCGGCGAACTATGGCGTCTACTTGACCGGCACGAACAGATACCACAACATCTTCAACAACATCATATTGACGAACGGAACGTCATCCAACCAGGGAGTCAGGTTGGAATCTGGCGCGGCAAACAACACGATAAACAACAACACAGTCACTACAGGCGGAACGAGCACGTTCAACCACGGCATCACTCTCCAGCCGGGCGCGAACCAGAACAACATCACCAACAACAACGTGCGAACGTTCGTCGCCGGTAGCACGTATGGAATAGAATCTCAAGCGAACGATGCGCAGATAATCGGCAACAACGTGAGCACCCTCGGGACGAGCACGAGCAACCACGGAATGGCCATAATCTCTGCCGCCCGCAACGTAATCCGCAACAACTTCGTGCGCTCGCAAGGGAGCTCGTTCAACTACGGCACCATCATCCAGACGACCACAGATTCGGTCATAGAGCTGAATGACATAAGGGCGAACGCGGCAGGCAGCGGCGGCCACGGGCTCTACCTCTTCAGCAGCAGCGCGCGCAACAACGTGAGCAATAACACGATCTCGAGTCTGGATAGTGGCAGTAATGGTGTTCGTATAGAGACGACGAGCACGGATAACATCATTCGTAATAATACTATCAGCACTAATGGGGCAAGCACGATCGGGGTGTATGTTCTCGTTACGAGCAACATCATCGATGGAAACGTGATCAGCACGAATGGATCGAGTTCAGGTCAGTACGGGGTTTATGTCGGGGCATCTCACATACGGGTCACGAACAATGCCATCACTACGAATGGCACGACGGGAAACCACGGGATTTACGCGTTCAGTTCGGTGACGAACCTCACAGCCACAAATAACGTCATAACTGTCGGAGGAACGAGCACCACCTCGAGCCCTACGGCAGGGATAAGGCTTGACACCAGTGTCACGAACAGCGTGTTGACGAACAACACCATCACGGTCACGAACTCTGGCGCGGGGAGCCAGGGTGTGCTAATCACTGCGAGCTCGAACCTGAACAACTTTTCGATGACGACGATCAACATCCCCTCGAACGTCAACGCGACCGGCGTGCGCGTGGAGGCGACGTCATTGAACAACACGTTCAACTACACCACGATCTCCATCGCCGGCAACGAGCCCGCGCTGTCCGTCTCGACATCAAACACGACGCGGTTCTTCAACACGCACATCACCGCCCGCACCAAGTGGATCGACGCGGTCACGACCCAGATAAACATCACGAACACGACCTTCAACTCCAGCGCGGGGAGAATCAACTATCAGGGTTCGTTGTTCAGCGCCGGCACCGTGAACGTCACCGCCGCGAAACTCAACACATCATTCAACCGCGCGTTCCTCAACGCGACAAACCTCACGTTCCTGAACGCGAGCGCGTTCATAACGCTGCAAGGACTTCCGTTCGCCGACCCTGTGCTGCGCGTCGACTATTCAGGCACCGGCACGAACGTGACGTGTCCGTCAAGCACCTGCACGCGGATAAGCTATTCCGGCGGCACGCTGCTGTTCAACGTCAGCCACTGGACCACATTCACGTCAGGGGACAATACCGTCCCCACGATCGCGCAGGTCATCCTCAACACGACGAATCCCGCGACGAACGACACCAACCAGAACCTCACGGCGTACGTCATCAACGCGACGGACGCAGACGGTAACGATGTACAAAATATAACCGACTGGCGCAAACACAATGGTGTCAACTTCACATCGCTCGCGGTCGCGAACACGCCGTTCGAGACCGACGTGAGCAGCCTCGCGATCGGCGCTGTCCGCGACTACAGCACGTTCGCGAACAACGGCACGCTCGGCAACGGCACCGCAGGGAACGGATCGACATGGACGAGCGCAGGCAGGGTCGGAGGCGCTTACGTGTTCGACGGCGTCGACGATTTCATCGACCTCGGCGCCAGCCCTGTGCTCAATTTCGGCAGCGGCAACTTCACTTATGAGGCATGGATAAAGACATCTGCTCTCGGAGTGGGTTCGAGGATCATCGCGCAGGACCGGAATCTCGCCAACAATCGTGCACTCGCCATCTTTGGGACCACGAATAAGTCGCTATTCACGTGTCGGGACAGCAGCTCCAACCAGATGTCGGCCGTAGGCAATACAACGATCCCTGACGGCAACTGGCACCATGTGGTCGGCGTAAGAAACGGCTCGACGGCGCTCATCTATGTCGACGGCGTGCTCGAGAACATGACCACCAACACCGCGGTAGGTTCGTGCGACGGTGACACCTCGACAAGGATCGGCAAGAGGGGAGCAGCAGGATTCCTGCCGTTCAACGGCACCATTGATGAGGTCCGTATCTACAACTTCTCGCTCACCGCGGGCCAAGTGCTGCAGAACTACCTCGATGGAAACGCGAGCAGGCACTCGATGACAGTCCATTCCGATGAGACGAACGCGAGCGACGTCTGGCAGACGTGCGCCACGCCCAACGACAACATCATCGACGGCAGCACCGTGTGCAGTAACAACGTGACCATCCAGGCGGCCGCGGGCAACACGGCTCCGACTGCGCCGGTCCTACTCTTCCCCGCGAACAACAGCAACGTCACCACGAGAAGCCCGAACTTCAACTGGAGCAACAGCACAGATGCTGAAGGCGTGTCGGTGAACTACAGCATCGAGATCGCGACGAACCCGAGCTTCTCCAGCATCGTCGTCAACACCACAGGCATCAACAGCCTCGCGAACTCCAACACGACCAACTTCACGATAAGCCAGGTGCTCGACGTCGACACGGTCTACTGGTGGCGCGTCATCGCTACTGACGGCACGTTCTTCAGCCCGTACAGCGGCGTGTTCAACTTCACGCTGCAGAGCTTCCTCAGCATCACGCTAATCAACGACACGGTAAACTTCGGCAACGTCACCCTCGGCGTGGAGAAGAACACGACAAACGAGTCCGTCTTCCCGTTCCTGTTGGAGAACACCGGCAACGTGTTCGTGAACATCACCATAACCGGCGAGAAGATATTCCAGCAGGCCGCGTTCCCGAGCACGAGCTACCGGTACAAGGCGCGCGCGAACGAATCCGGCGCGTTCAACACGGGCGCGAGCACGCTGACATTCACGAACGTCACCAACGTTAGCACGACCAAGGACATCGTCGACCTCAACTGGACTAACGCCAAGGACGACGCCAAGATCGACGTGCAGATCGTCACTCCCACAGACGAACCGCCCGGAGTGAAAAACAGTACCTTCACGTTCACGGTAGCATGAAGAAAACAACCGATAGCAGGATAGCGCAGGATCGCAATAGTCCGCAGACTCCTCCGCGTTCCCGGGCCGTCTCCGCTTCGCCCGCTCCCCGCTCTTCTCCCCCGGCACGATTGACGTCGCTTCATCGCAGTCGATTCGGAAGCAATGAAGCCACTACCAACCTGCTTGGGGATGTTCACGCGTGGGACGGCAGGCAGGCGTTCTGCAAGTTCATGCTCTGCTTCAGCCTAATCATCCTGCTCAGCCTTTCCGTATCAGCGTTCGGCATCAGGCCAGCACAAAAAACAATCGAGTTCGTGCCCGGCGCGGAATACGACGGCCGTTTCACCATCGTGCGCGACTCGGGCGAGCCAGCGAACGTGCGCGTGTACGCCGAAGGCGCGCTCGCGCCGTACATAACGTTCGACCAGGACACCCTAACGCTCGAGGGACTCGAGGCGGACATACACTATCATGTTAAACTGCCGTCAGATATCGCGCCAGGCGACAGCCTCGGCAGGATAATGGTCGAACAACAGCTACCATCAGGCGAGGACGGCATCGGCGCGCGCATAAGGATCACGTTCAAGATCCACGTCACCGCGCCCTACCCTGAGAAGTTCATCGGCGGCGCGCTCGACGTCACGAGTGCGGGATACGACCTCGCCGTCAAGACCACCATCCAGAACCTCGGAATAACTTCCCTCGCGGAGGTCCACCCCCTCGTCACCATAACGGACGCGGATGACGCTCAAGTCACGCAAGTCTCGCTACCGAAGAAACCGCTGCCCATCGCGACGACAGAGACATTCGAGCGCACAGTCACCCTGCCCGGCATCAAGAACGGGGTCTACCGCGCGACGGCCGCGGTCACGTACGACGGCGCGCTGCTCGAACTAATCAAGGAATTCACCATCGGCAACCCCACGGTCACGATCGCGTACAAAGACCAGTACCTCAAGGCAGGCGAGATCAACACGTTCAACTTCGAGGTCGTCAACCAGTGGAACGCCCCCATCGATAACATCGTCGCGCGGCTCTCCATCCAAGGAAACGAACAGGAACTCGCCGCGTTCAAGACCGAACGCTTCAGCCTCGCGGCCCACGAACGCAAGAGGGTCACGGCATATCTCGACGCGCGCAAGCTCGCGCCAGGACAGTACCCCGCGATGCTGAGCATCATCCACGACGCGGGAAGCATAGACGAGCCGTTCCTGATAGAACTCCTCGAGATAGACGAATACGAACAAAAGGTCACGGAAGCGCCAGCCAAGCTCCCGTGGGCGCCATTGGCGGGGCTCATCGCGCTGCTCATCTTCAACACGGTAATTATAGGGATGATAATCCTGAAGCTCGTCAAGCGCGGAAAGGAAGTGGACGCGTCAGACGCCGTCGCGGCGTTCGCGACCAAGGCCAGAAAGCTCGGTTTCGATGACGCTGAGATACGGCAGCGCCTCCAGAAGGCGGGCTGGTCAAGCCAGGTCATAGAGCGAGGCATGCAAAAAACAGGAAAATAGCGTGGATTGAGAGTCTGGACGCCACATCCACAAATAGAAATGTTTAAATATGACTAGACTGTCGGGTTGACTAGCAAAAGGAGGTTCCCGATGGCTCAAGACATCTCGAAGAAGACACTCGTCATTCTGGTGTTCATCATCATCCTCGTGACCATAATCGGCACGTGGGCCGTCCTGAACACGTCAACACAGCAATTGGTCCGCAGCTCGGGCCAGGCCAAGGGCATCGTCATGTTCCAAATAGTAGGCGCAGAACCACAAGCGCCGCAGCAAAGCGCCAGCGAAATCACTGGCAACGCAGTATTCCAAATCGTCGGCTAAAGGAGGCGAACGAATGGCAAAAGATGACATATCGAACAAAAGCCTCGCGACATTGCTAATAGTGGCGATCGTCGTGAGCGTTGGAGGGACGTGGCTCGTGCTCAACAAGGCACCAAGCCTGCTCACCATCACAGGCCTCCAGTCGAGCACAGACACCGGAACAGCGCTCCTGCAGATCAACACGGTCGCATCCCTGCGGTTCGCGGTGGATGTCGTCAACTTCCAGAACGGTTCTGTAAACACGTCTTCGGGCAACACCGTGTGCACTATGGATACGACCGGTGTCAGCCTGGCGCGGAGCCAGTGCATCAACTTCACGAACGTCACCGCCGGATTCCAGATAGAGAACGACGGTTCCACGAACCTGAGCGTCAACCTCTCATCCGACAAGAGCGCAGACACGTTCTTCGGCGGGAGTGCGTCTTTGAACGAGTTCAAGTGGAAGATCAGCCAGAACGAGTCGTCCTCGTGCTTGAACAGCACGGGTGGTTCGGGCGGCACGACAGTGACTCCGACCGCGTACACTGACGTCGACACCAGCGCTGGAGGCATAACGGTGTGTCCGTTCCTCAAATTCCTCGACGCGTCGGACAGCATCAAGGTCGACATCAACGTCACCATCCCGTACGACGCGACATCGGGAGTCAAGACGGCGACACTGACCGCGACCGGCACAACGGTTTAAGTCTTGTTTTTTCCTTTTTTTTTTCATTTATCCAAGGTCCGCATGAGGCTCCTGAGCATCATCCTGGGATTTCTGCTGTTCCTTCTTGTCCCTTCTGTCTCCGCCGTCGGCATCACGCCCGCGAAGATAATCCTCGAGTACCGGCCGATCGAGTACTCGCTCGACTTCACCATAATGAACGCGGAAGCAATCGACACGTACGTCGCGGGCGATCTCGCGCAGTACGCAGAGATAATCGATCCGGCCCCCGGGACGGGTCCGCGGCAATTCAGGGTCATCCTTAGACTGCCCCCCGACCTCGAGCCTCCAGGCAAACGAGTGCTGTTCGTGGGTGCGATAGAGCACGTGCCTGAAGGCGCAGCGACAGTAGGCGCGCGCGCAGCCATCCAGGCGCCGGTCTACGTGTTCGTCCCTTATCCCGGGATCTACCTCGAGCCCGAGCTCATCGCACCGAGCGTGAACGAGAACGAGCCCGTGAACATGACGCTCACCATAGTGAACCGCGGCCGCGATCCTGTCTCTGCGCTCAGCGCGCAAGTGCTCGTGATCGATGACGTGACCAACAAGACTCTCGCAACGCTCACCGCCGAGCCTGTCCGTATCGAAGGCGACAGGAGCAAGGACATCAGGTTCGACTGGGAAAGCCGCGGCAGCAGACCAGGACCCTACCGCGCAAAGGCTGTCATCCGGTATGACGACCAGATAATGGAGCGCGAAGCGGGCTTCAGGATCGGGACGCAGATCGTGCGCATCATAAACTTCACCCAAGAGGTCCTCGCAGGGTCAATCAACCCCTTCGAGGTCACGGTCAAGAGCGAGTGGAACTCGCCGTTCAGCAGCGTGTACGCCGATGTCACGATCAATGACCAGACGTTCAAGACGCCCTACGTGACCCTCGACCCATGGCAGCTCGGGACGCTTGTCGGCTACTGGGACGCCACGAGCGTCGCGCCAGGCACGTACGACGCGGACATCATCCTTCACTATGGCGACCTGACCGCGCGAGTCAACGGCCCTGTCAGGGTCGTGACGCGGACTGTCGGGGAATCGCCCCAGTCTTTCGGGTCAGGATGGATACGCACCGCGTTCGCGCTGCTCATCGTGGTCATAGCGCTGATATTCTTCATCAGGAGGCGGAAGCGTGAAGCGTAAGTACGCGCTCCTGCTGGCTTTGCTAGCGCTAGTAACCGCGTTCGCGACAGGCATAGTCTACGTGCGGATGAACACTCTCGACGAACAACGCATCCTTTTGGATGTCACGGTCGACGCGAACTACGCGTTCGACCTCGACACCGACGCATTCCACTTCGGCAGGGTCATACCCGGCGGCATGATGACCCGCGGCTTCCTCATCAACAACACGCAAGACGAGGCTGTGCTCGCTGAACTGTACATCAGCGGCGACATCGCAAGGTTCATCACGGCGTCCGAAACGAGCGTGGTCGTCGGCGCCCACGAAGCGAGGACGGTCGACCTCACGGTCTCCATCCCCCGCAACGCCACGTTCTCGACGCACACTGGAGAGTTGCGCGTCATCTTCAGGAGGTCCCCATGAGAGAAAACAACCAAGCCCTGTTCTACAGCATAATCGCGCTTTTCGGCGTCGTGCTTGTCGCCGAGTACCTCATGCTCGTGCACGTAGGCGTGTTCCCGAGCGTCACCGGACTGCAGGCCTCTGACACGGGAGTCGCGCTGCTCGAGATCGCATCTACCGCATCCTTGCGGTTCGCGGTGGATGTCGTCAACTTCCAGAACGGTTCTGTAAACACGTCTTCGGGCAACACCGTGTGCACTATGGACACGACCGGAGTCAGCCTGTTGAGGAGCCAGTGCATCAACTTCACGAACGTCACCGCCGGATTCCAGATAGAGAACGACGGCTCTACCAATCTCACAGTAAACCTCTCATCAGACAAGGACGCAGACGCATTCCTCGGCGGAAGCGCCTCGTTGAACGAGTTCAAGTGGGCGATCTCGCAGAACGAGACAGGCTCGTGCAAGAACACGACTGGTGGCACGGGCGGCACGACCGTGACTCCGACCGTGTATTCTGACGTCAACGCGACAGCTGGAGGCATCACGGTGTGTCCGTTCCTGCAGTTCATAGACGCGTCGGACAGCATCAAGGTCGACATCAACGTCACCATCCCGTACGATGCAACATCGGGCGTCAAGACGGCGACACTGACCGCGACCGGCACAACGGTATAGGGCGCCTCCGCATTTTGGGACGCTCGAAAGGTATATAAGCCCTCGACGGCATTCCACGCCCATGCGAAAAAGAGGTGATTGGCCTGAGAACGCGGTCTATGCTCTTCTCGGCGTGCTCGTGGTCGCGCTCGCGATCCAAGCGTACGTGCTCGTGCGCGCCGTGCCAGAACCGCAGCTCATGCCGCTCACGGCCAGGCAAGCCAGCGGCACCGTGTCGTTCCGCATCATCGGAACTTGCAGCGGGCCCATCAGCCAAGGTTGGAACCTCATCTCGCTCTGCGCCAACGTCAGCAACACCAACATCACGGCAGTGCTCTCGGAGATCGATTACAGGTACGTGATGCGGTGGAACGAGACAGCGCAGAACTTCCAGATTTTCTCACCGCTGGCCGCGAGCAACCCGTTCACGCGGTTCGAGACCAACCGCAGCTATTTCGTCTACCTCAACAGCGTCTCGGGATCGATAGAGCCGAACAGCAACACCAACCCCGACATGAACATCACGCTCACCACGGGCTGGAGCACGCCCGCGTGGCCTTACGAGTTCGACGTGAACTTCACGCGATACTTCAACAGCACAGTGCACCGCTACCACATGAAGTGGAACGCGACCACGCAGCAGTTCGTCATCTGGAGCCCGCGCGCGGCCGCGCCGCCTCCTTCATTGATGTTCGTCGGCGACGGCCAGTTCGTGTACTCCGACGTCACTAACGTGCTGAGCTACAACAAGACGAACCTCACGACATGAAAATGACCCCCAACGTCCCCGCTTTTCTTCCCAAGCGGTTTTGTAGTGGTGTGATAACTACCAAATCAATACCGATAAAGCGACGTCAAACCTGCCTGGGAACGCAATGTATGCGCTCACCCGCAGTTCTCCCCCGGCAGATTGGTAGTGGAGTCATTGCGATCGCTTCGATGCGGGTGAAGCGACGTCAAACCTGCTTGGGCTTGCTCGGCAGGGGAAGCTCATTAGACAGCTCATCACGCCTGGGAACGGACGTAGTAGAATCCCATCCAAACCTTTTTAAGACCAAACAATGAACAAGAAGCCCATGCGAAAAGAGGTCGTCGTGCTAGCGGTACTTCTAGTTTTGCTATCGTCCTCGGCATATGCCATATTCACCGGCACGATCGAGGGCTACGTCTACTTCCTGAACGGATCGCTGGTGAACTCTGGCGCATCAGTCAACGCATCGGTCGCGCCGTGCTCGGGCGACGGCTGCACAGGCAACACCACGACCGACACGAACTCCTACTACGTGATCGCCAACCTCAACCTTCCCGCGAACGGCACCATCACTGCAGCGGCCAGCAAGAGCTCGCACAGCGGCTCCAACACCACGACCGCGAACGCATTCATGGCGGCCTACGCGAACATCACCATCTGCCGGCCTCCCTCGACCCCGAACCTGACCGCCGCGGTGGACAACCACGACACCAACCGCACGCTCTCCTGGACGTCCGGCGTCGACCCGAACGGGTATCCGACCTATGACATCTTCCAGTTCTCATCGAACGCGTCCGTGACAGGAGCGACTTCACCGCAGGCCGTCTCCGGACTGACCATCGGCAGTTCGTACACGTGGCGCGTCGCGACGTGCAACAACGTCTCAGGCAACGGCTGCTGCTCCTCGAACAGCACCGACACGTTCAACGTGACGAATGCCGCTCCGAGCGCACCCAATCTCACCGCAGAAGCGGACACGGATTCCACAAGCGTGACTTTCGAATGGACGTCCGGCGTCGACTCCGACGGTGACGCGACCTATGACGAGTTCTACCTCTCGAACACCACCGACTTCTCGGTCAACATCAGCTCGTCAGGGAACGCGACCTCACCCGTGACCGTGAGCGCGCTCTCGACGCCGATGGCGTTCTATTGGCGAGTGCGCACGTGCGACGTGTCCGGCTCGTGCAGCGCCTACAGCCTCGACGCGTTCATCGTGAGCACTTGCACCGCATCCTCTGGAGGCGGTGGCGGAGGCGGCGGCAGCGGCGGCGCGTCCTCGTGCGAAGGCAACCCATTCGACGAATGCGTAATCGGAGACAAGGGCTGCCGAGGCAACTCCCGATTGCTGTGCGGCAACTTCGACACGGACATCTATCTCGAGCTCGGCGCGGTCGACTGCAAGACCGGTGAGACGTGCGACAACGGCGCTTGCGTGGCCGAGTGCGAAGAACAATGGGCCTGTTCGGAGTGGAGCGGCTGCTCCGCGGCAGGCGTCGAGACGCGCTCGTGCGAAGAGCTCAGCGGTTGCGGCACCGATGACTTGAGACCCCTGGATTCCAGGTCATGCATCCCCGGCCTCGGCGAGACTCCACTGCTGATCGGCGTGCCGCCGTTCACCATCGCGCCGCCTGACGTGTTGACGACCCCTATCGTCCCCATCGCTACGGCGCTGTTGGCGCTGTTGCTCGCTGCGCTCACATTGTCGCTCGTGTTCGACAAGCAGCTCGACACGCTCGTGCTGTACGGGCAACTGCAGCGCGGGACAGGATTCCTGAGACGCAGGCAGTTCGCGAAAGCCGACGTGTACAACAAGCAAGTGCTCGACCCGCACGTCCGCAAGGCGCCGCTCGACGAGCGCAAGCCGTTCCACCGCAAGCTGCTGCGCAGATACCACGAGATCAACCGCGACATCGCGCGCTACCACGAGCAGTTGGCCCGCCAGGTAGGAGAGAGGACGAAAGCCGAAGAGTTCGCCAGACGCGTCGACGAATACGCGAAACAGGCGATGAAATACGCGAAGTGAGCGAGCGAAACGTTTATATATGGAACGATGCTCGGTCACGCAAGGTCACATACGGTCCCAGGACCGGAAAAAAGGTGTTCGTGGAATGAAAGGTGTCCTGCTGTTGGTCGTTCTTACCTCTCTTTTGGTTATGCCCTCTGTTTTCGCGATCGACCCAATAACGGTCACGTTTGTTGGAGGTGCGCTGTCTGCGGTGGGGACCGACTACCAACTAGTCATCGCGCCGGGAGGCCAACGCGATAGTTTCCAATTCGTAGCAGATAACGCCAACGACGCGTCGCTGAACACGCCTGTGGTCACGGTACAATTGACAATCGATGCGGCAGCGCAACAAATCGCCATAACCCCTGATGGAGTCACTCCAGTCGCGGTCATCAACTCTCCAACTGCAGGCACGTATACCATCTCGTTCACGGGCATCACTGCAGCCGCTAGCGCGACAATCGGATACATCACAGTCACCACCGCAGGCTCGCCAGTGATTGCGACCATCAAGGGATATGTGACAACCATCGCGCAAACCACTCCGACGCTCGCGCAGATAGGCGCGCTCGCGAACACGCCCTCAGGATTCACAAATGTCAACCCCGCAGTAACGCTGAGCATCACTGGTTTCAACACTCCAACAACAGTGATAGATAACCTGAACGTGCCGATCCGCGTTAATATAAACAACAAGGAAGCCCGAACAACGCGCATCGTCAACATCCGTACCGCCCAAACCGTGGCAAGCACAGGAACCGTCACGTTCAGCATCCCCAGGACCCAGTATATCATCACATCGGGAGGAAACACCCAAACCGGGTCGATTGAAAAGCGTTCAGAGAACAACCTGCAAGTCATGGCGTTGCCTGCGATACCATTCTTGGCAAACACGCGGATTACAACTCAGCTCACATCCACCGCGCTTGCCAGCCTATTGACGCTCACCGCGCCTTCAACCGGGGTCAACGTCTGGACCAAAAACGGCAATTCCGTGCAGAATGTCGTAACCTATATAGTGTACATGGATGCCAACGTCGCAACAGGCCATGCAACCGTCTTTTTGGAACAGGCAACGGCGCTTTCAGCTTCAATAACCCGACTGGGTGGAACGCCAGTGCTGTTGCCGGCATCATCCATCACCGAATCAACCTGGCCAGCTTACCAGGAGAATTTCCTCAAGAACCATGTTCATCTCATCTATGGCCCGCAAGGAGATATCAATGGCCAGAGCAGTATCGTTCAGGGTATATTCAACGACCCGCTTGACTTCGTAAAATGGATGTGGCTGATTCCCTTCTCTCCGACATACCTGAACGCATCCAATATCACGGAATTCAACAGCACCGGACTGTATCTGAACGCAACAGGCAGCATCAGCCTGGCAGGAAAGAACATCACCTGTTTCGGCCCGGCAAGCAACGTCTCCTTCAACACTACCGCAGCAGGTAACCTGTCCAATTTCACCAACCTGACTGACTCGATCGATTTCCCCGAGCTCAACGCCACCAACAGCACCAACGGCACCGCCACGAACGGCTCGATCGTCATATGCACCGACCCTGGAATCGATGGTCCTGCCGCGATAGTCAGTGTCGGTGGCAGCGCATTCGCGTCGACCATCCCTCCATTGACGATTGCATCCTCTACAGTCGGCGTCGGAGGAACTGCCGCGCTTGACACGCTGATCTCATCGACGCTCTCTCCGAGTTATGTGGCCGCTGCGGGCTTCCCAGGAACAATCGCTTTCGCAACACCCTATTCGACCGCTAGCTCGCTTACCGCAACCGCTGCCGGATTCGGTCCCTTCGGATCCGGCTCAACATCGGTCTGGATGCCCGTCCCGTGGTTTATC
Organism: Candidatus Woesearchaeota archaeon; assembly: GCA_016203225.1. Lineage (GTDB taxonomy): Archaea > Nanobdellota > Nanobdellia > Woesearchaeales > ARS49 > DSQK01. The sequence continues at coordinate 68,273 of JACQNC010000014.1, forward strand.
GGTGGAAGCGGATTCGCAGTCGCGTTCCCCAATGGCTGGGCGACCCACTCCATTCTTCAAACAGGATCAGGGTCTCCCATGTCGGGCACAGGCACGTTCTCGATGAACGTCAGACTCACAGACTATCTCAAGTATGCTTCGCAGGGCAAGCCCCCGACTGTAGGTAACACTAACGTGAACGCGATCAAAGTCGCCACGACGACTGCGGGATCTCCGCCATCATCAGGACAAGCAATCATCCGTGCTGCAGGAGGAGTATCTAACAGCATCAGCGTCACGTCTGTCACAGAGGTAGCCACTGACTCGGGGACTCAAGTGAATATCGTCGGGACGTTCAACAGCGCGACGACCGGCTACGCATTCGGTTCCGAGTCCAACCTAACAATATACGACGAGACCGACTCGACAACACAGTATCCAGGAGACACGATAGAGTTCTTCGCGGACTACTACAACGCGACATCGAGCGCGGACATCCTCGGAGCATCGTGTAACGCGAGCTTCGCGGTCGATAGCACGACCCAGTCGATGACGTACAACGCAGCCGCAGGCGCGTACAAGACCACGAAAGCGTATGGCGCTTCCGGAACTACGAACTGGAACGTCTCGTGCTACTCGACTACATTCAACGAGACACTCTGGGCCAACGACACAGTCACCATCGCCACGATGGGAGTTCCCGAGTTCAGCACGTGGACGCTCTTGATCGCGCTCGCGGGCGTGATGGTCGGCTTCTTCGCCATCCGGGCGAGGAAAGGAGTCTAAGTTTTATTTACTTTCCTGTGGTTACGACTCTTTTTATAGTGCGTAGGTGTGAATGAACGATATGCGCGTCATCCATTTCCTCATGTTTTTCATCCTGATGGCAGGCATACCTGCGGCGTTCGCGAGCCAGATCACAGGAGACGCCAGCCTGACTCCCTGCAAGGAGCTGGGCGCCAGCGAGAGATTATGCGACGGGAACACTGTCAAGATATACTCTTGCGTGGGGGACCCGGAAGCGCCGCCCTCGAGCGGGGGATACTGGGACCTCAAATCTGGTGAGAATTGCGACGATAAACTCTGCCCGGGCAACGCCAGAGCGACCTGCGTCGATCCTTCCAATAACGGCGGCGCGGCGCACTGCGTCTGCCCCGACGAAGATGCCATTCCCTCAAAAGATGCGCCTTTCGAGGACATTTTAGACGGAGATATCGTAGTCACATTCCCCAAAAAATTTGCAGAAGATGAAACTCCCTACTATGATGAGATGTTGAAGGAAATAATCGAGAGCTTCTGGTTCCGATTCTTCTACCCCGACTGGTTCGGGTACTTCATGGGCGTCGCGTACCGTGCGAAGCAGGCAGGGCGTTCTGGAAGTGAGTCCGAGCGAGCGTTCGCGAGCATCACGCCGCTTGCTGATGACTTTGTCGTAACTGACGAGGGCGTGTTCGTCGCGAAGGCGCAACACATTTTGATAGGACTGAACGACAAGGCAGTGGGTCGCGCCAAATATGGCGCGAAAACGCAGTATGGAACGCGAACGCTTGAGGTCACAGTGACCGAGTCAAAAGTTTATAGCCAAGATAATGGCGTTACTGAACTCATCGCCACGGCAAAAGAGCTCGGCCTTGACGCCATTCAAGCGGCCAAACAGACAGGTGACTCGATCACATTCTATGGTGTTGAGGGCGATAAATTCGTGGAGGTCAGGGCAGCCGCGCTCGTTGAGGTCGCGCGAGCGAGCGCCTCGACACAGACCGGCGGCGTCAGGCTAACTCTCGCGCCCGTCGAGAAGAAAGCGACGACGCAAGAACGCATCATAAACATCCGGAAAGAACAGTCCACTTCGAGTGATGGTTCTGGAACGGTTATTGTCACGATTATGAAGAGTGTGTTCGAAGTAACTAAGGATGGCAGCGTCAATAAATTAGAAAACGTTCCGCAAAAGGTTGTGGCCACGGATGATGAGGTCGCACGTAACATGCAAGAAATCGTGCGACGCGGTGAAGCGATCGCAGAGCAGGTGGGACAGATAACTCTCGTTGCGACGCGTGTCGGGACAACCGACTCGGCGTATGCTTTATTGAACGCGCAAGTAGCTGCACGTTTGACCATCGCATTCGCAGCACGGGCATTATCCGCAGAAGAGGCACGTGGCCTAACCCCGGCGATCTCCGTTCATTACCTGCCAGGAGTCTGGAAAAAGGAATTCCGAATCCCGCCAGGACAGTTCGCATACCTACTTGCGGACAGGATCGCGCAGGCCGCGCAAGACGCGGTGACGCGGACAAAGGCTACCGAAGAGGAGGCAAAGGAGGTCAATGAACGCGTGACGGCGCTGGCGTCTACGGCACCGTCAGGCACATCGTACACGTGCGAGTGGACATGCAGAAACAGTGGCACTAAGGTGTTCGCGGGCACGGCTTGCAGTAAGTCTGGTGACATCGATGCCCAGTGCGATACCGCAACCAATAAGGCCAGTGCTGATGCGAATGCTGCAGGCGGCGGCAACTGTTTCTACAGTGGTGCAGTCGCGCTTGGTGTCTGCTGACGATACCTTTATAAACAACCCTCTTGATTTTCTTCGTATCGCGATGTGGGTAGTTGCTTACCTGAAGCGTAGATGATATCAATGGAGGCACGATTATGGGAATCTACAAGTACATCCGGAATTCTTGGCAGTCAGAGACTCCTGAAATCAAAGCGTTGTGGAAAGACAGATTGATCAGCTGGCGCCGTGAACCGTCCACGCTCAGGCTCGAACACCCGACGCGACTCGATCGCGCCAGAGCGCTCGGCTACCGCGCGAAGGACGGAGTAATAATAGTCCGCCAGCGCGTCAACCGCGGCACGCACAGGCGTGAGGACTGGTCGGGCGGCAGGCACTCGAGCAACATGCAGATCCGCATGAACCTGCAGTTCAACTACCAATCCATCGCAGAACGCCGCGTGAACGACGTCTACCACAACTGCGAAGTCCTCGGCTCGTACTTCGTCGCCAAGGACGGAAAGCACGCCTGGTACGAGGTCATACTCGTCGACAGGAGCCACCCGCAAGTCCTCGCTGACGAACGCCTCGCGGGCGTCGCGAAACAACGCGCGAGAGCCTACCGCGGTCTGACGAGCGCGAACAGGAAGACGCGCGGACTCCGCCACAAGGGCAAGGGCACAGAACACGCAAGGGGCAAAAGGTTCTGATAGTTTCTTTTTTGTCTTTTGTCTCTAGCGTGAGCTTCTCGCACCCTTTGCAGCCCCCGGTTTTTCTACCCCGGCACGATTGACGTCTCATCACGGCTATCGATCCAATTGCAATAATGCCACTACAAACCTGCTTGGGCAGTCACTCTGTCGCACTGGACAGTCGTGCGCGAACTATATAAGCAAGCGGCGCTGAACCGAACATATGGACAAACGTGCATTGGTCGTGTTCCAGGACAAGAAGATCCGGAGAACATGGTTCAATGAGGAATGGTGGTTTGTCGCGGCGGACATAATCGCCGCAGTAACCGACTCCAAAGACCCAGCAGGATATCTCAAAGATATGCGTCGCAGGGATGAAAGCTTCTCAGAAGGGTGGGGGAAAATTGCCACCACCCTTGGAATCGACACTCCCGGCGGCAAACAAGAACTCAATTGCGTGTCAACAAAAGGGGCTTTCCGGCTCCTTCAGTCAATTCCCTCTCCCAAAGCCGAGCCTTTCAAGCAGTGGCTCGCCCAAGTAGGATATGAGCGTGTGCAGGAGATCGAGAACCCTGAACTCGCCCAGGCGAGGATGAAGGAGCTATATCGCGCCAAGGGGTATTCCGATGACTGGATAGAGAAAAGGGTCAGAGGCATCTCCATCCGGCAAGAATTGACCGACGAGTGGAAAAAGCGGGGAGTGAAAGAAGAAAAAGATTACGCCATCCTCACCAATGAGATAAGCAAAGCGACGTTCGGGAAGACGGTCGATGAGTATAAAGCGTTCAAAGGGCTCAAGAACGCGAACCTGAGGGATCATATGCATGATCTTGAACTGATCTTCACCATGCTCGGCGAGCGGGTCACGACAGAGATCACGCGCGCAAAGGATACGAAAGAATTCCGCGAATGCAAAGGCGCCGCAAATGCGGGCGGTGAAGTGGCAGGCAACGCGAGAAGGGACGCCGAAAAAAGGATAGGAAAGACCATCGTTTCTGCCGAGAACTATCTCGACGAGCCTGAAAAAGAGAAACGGAAACGGCTTACTAGACAATAATTCAAGCAGAGTTCTTGACAATTGATCTGCGAAGACCTGGATGAGTCAGTCCCCATCTCTCCCCGCACCCGTTGCAGCCCTTGTTCCCGAGTTCCCCGGTTTTTCTACCCCGGCACGATTGACGTCTCATCACGGCTATCGATCCAATTGCAATAATGCCACTACAAAACTGCTTGGGAAGATCACATTTCAACTCATCACGTGATTCCTGTCCTTTTCCCTTCGTCGGAGGCGACCGAAAAGCATATAAACGACCCGGCAGCGCGTTTTCCCGAGAAAGGAGGTCAACCTATGCCCAAAGTCAAGGCAGATATCCCTGCATTGCAGGAAGATGAAGACGACGTCTCGAAGGAGGATTACGAGGACAAGGACGACGTCAAAGCGGTCATCCCGGATGACGACGACACGGACGACGACGATGTCGAGGATGGCGAGGACACAGAGCAGGACGCCGCCGGCGCAATCGACATCGGCGACGATCTATAATATCTTTTTCAATATATATTTTCTAGTCATCTAGTAACCACTCTCGAATAGAAAAACTTTATATAGTTCTCGCATCGTCCGTGTTGCTGGGGGTAGTGAATGAAAAAGGCTTATTCCGCGAGTGACGTGAGGTCTCCCGAGCTTCTCCGCGCGATGCGCTGGCAGATCAAGGCGTTGGAACAGGCACGCGACAACGTAATCATAGGAGATAAAGAGCGCGGCGCGGACTACCTCTTCGACCACGAAGGCAGACTTCTCAAACAATTCAACGCCATCGAAGACGCGGCATACAAAGCGCAACACCCAGTCAGGCACGCGGTGCGCAAGGGCTGGCGCTACGCCACGCACGAAGCCACGCTCGCAGCGACGATGCTATTCGCGCTAACCACGCCTGGAATGGTGCAGCGCGCGTACGCGGACGAGCCTGTGCCGCAGGAAGTCAAGCAAGACCTACAAGAGACGGTGCGCTCGATACTCGCGGAAGGCAACGTCCAAAACCGCGACACGAAAGAAGGCAAGGTGTTCGTGACGCTCAATGACGGCCGCGTTCTCGAATACTCCGACACGCCCGGCAAGTCCACAGACATCCAGATATTGAAGGATGGCAACAAGGTCGGAACGATCTACCTCAGGGACGAACAGAAGACGCTCGAGCACGACGGCAAGACAGTCACGCTCACCGGGGAAGCCTACCGCGGATGGGAGAACGCCGTCTGCAAGTTCTTCGAAGGCAAAGAACTCTACCCGCAGGAACCCAAGAAGGAAGAACCCAAACAGGATACTCCGAAAGAGCCGACGCTCAACGACCTCGCGGGCAAGTACTTCAACGAGGCCAACGTCGCCTCGCGCGGGGTCAGCCCGGCCGACGACAAGATCAAGCTCATAATGCTCAAGGACGGAGAACTCGAAGGCCTGCGCCTCGAATACATCGACACGCCCGGCAGCTTCACGCACATCAACGTCATCTCGAGCGACGGCAAACGCCTCGGCAACATCTTCCTCTCGGACAAGACGAAGACGGTCGACTTCCTCGACAGATCCTACAAAGGACTGGACGAAACAGAGTACAAAGCCATCGAAAGCGTCGTGTACAGATTCTTCGAACAGAAAGAACTCGAAGAACCGAAACCAGAGCCGAAGCCGGATGACAAGCCGAAGGACGAACCGAAACCGGAAGACAAACCGAAGCCGGACAAGAAAGACGACACGTTCGTGAAGCTCACCGGCTCCAGCCTCTACCTTCCAGGCAGATTGTTCGACAACAACTACGCGCGGCTCTCAGGAGGCCTGGAAACGAAAGACTCAGGCATCCGCGGCAGGTTCGACGGCACGCTCTCGCTCGGCGACCTCGATCTCGGCTGGGACCTGTTCTACACAGGCACCAGCGGCATCGAAGGCGACGCCGACCGCGATACGAGCGACCTTGGCGGCATCCTCTCGCTACGCCACAAGATAATCGACCTCAGACTCAACGCGGCGATGCTCGACACCGACTACGGGCGCGACTTCGCGAGCACGGCCATGCTCAGCCCGACGCTCCAACAGGACACGTCCGGAAGCGAAGAGACGAGCATCGAGACGCTGCTCTTCTCGGGCGCGCTGGACTACCGGCTGAACGATTCATTGCTGATCCAGCTGCTCGGGTGGAGCAACCGCACGAAGGACACACACCTGCTCAGCCAGACCGACCACATCTTCGGCACGGTCCTCGTGCCAGGCTTCGGACCTGTCGCGGTCGACGACACGGTCCTCACTGACGTCAGCACGAAGACGCTCACGCGCGAGCAAGGCATCGGCATGGGATTCGACGTCGCGCTCAGCAAGTACACCAAGCTCTCGCTCCTGCCGGTCTACACCAGACGCTCGATCAGCACCACCGTGAACGGCGACGAGATACTGGACGAGGACTATGACAACCTCCGCCTGCAAGCACGGTTCCAATGGAACTCGCTCGTGCTCACCGCGGGCAGGTTGCAGCAGTTCAACGACGACCTCGACAGCGAATTCATCGGCGCAGGGCATTACAGCCTCCTCCTCGGCGAACACGTGCTCGGCCAGTTGCACGCAGGCATAGACGACAACGGCAAAGGTTTCGGCGGACTGATGTTCAACTTCAACGCCACGCGCAAACTCACGACAGAGGACGTCATGGCAGCGGCGGCATACCGCAACTTCGCGCTCGACACCGCCATCGACTGGGGACTCACGCCCGACCAGCGCAGGAGCGCGCTATGGGACTCCCGCGACGCGTTCATCCGACGCACCGGCGGACTCACAGTGGAGGCATGGCTGCGCGACCGCGACGGCCACAACGTGTACGGCATAGGATTCGGCGTCGACCTCGACCCGCTGATCCCGAGCCTGATACTGCTCGGCGACTTCGAAGGAGGCCGAGACTACCGGCAGTGGAGCCTCGGAGCGCGCAAGAAGCTATTCACCATCTCTGACATTCCAGTGAGCCTAGGCGTCGGGATCCAGTCAATCGATGACGGCGACCGTGGATCAAGCCAAGGCATGCTCGAGATCATCATAGGCGGCAAGCAATGAACCTCAAATTGGTGCTGAGCGCAGTCCTGTTCCTCGCGAGCGTCAGCGCCATCGCCGCCATCGACATCGCCCCATCGCTCTCCTTCACGAGCGACACCACCAACACGTCAAGCACGGCGACGCTCACCGCAGTCGCGGTCGACCCCGACACGTCGCCCACCACGCCCGACATCGTCGGCATCACTATCTATAAGGACGGCGCGCCCGACGCTTCCAGCACGTGCGACGGCGCCTCAAGCACATGCGTACTTGTCGACGTCGAATACGAGCCCAGCGCGGGCGTGCACTCGTACTACGCGACAGCCACCGACGACGAAGGCAACACCGCCACGAGCGACGGCATAGTCATAACGTTCACAGGCACCAACGCGCCGCCGAACATCTCAGGCATCCCTGACGTGAACATCTCGGAGGATTCAGGCTACAATCCGAGCCTGGTCAATCTGTGGACATACGCCTCAGACTTCGAGGATTCCGACAGCGAGCTCGTATTCACGATCCTCAACGAGAGCAACACCACCGTCGTCGACTGCTCAATAACATCAGGACAGTTCGTCGACTGCAGCACCGTCACAGGCAACGCCACCGGCTCCAGCCTGGTCTTCGTCCAGGTCTCTGACGGGGAAGCGACAGACGTCGACGACTTCACGGTCACGGTCACGCCAGTGAACGACCCAGTAGTCGCGAACCTAAGCGTCATTCTCTCCAACCTCACCATCCCAGAGGACGGCAACGGCACCATCGACCTCGTAGGAGCGTTCTCCGACGTAGACAACGCCACATTCATCTATACAGCATCAGATAGCCCTGACCTCGTAAACGTGACGTTCGCAGGAACGGTCTCCACGGTCCAGGGACTTTTCAACCTGAACGGCAACACGACGCTCACGTTCACGGCAAGCGACGGCGCTTTCTCTGCGAACCGAAGTGTCATCGTGAGTATCACGCCGGTCAACGACGCGCCCGCATGGATGACGATCCCGAACCAGACCTGGCCAGAGGACACGAACCTGACGCTGAACCTGAGCCTGTTCTCGAGCGACGTCGACAGCCCTGACCTGAACTGGACCGTGTCAGGCAACGTATTGATCAACATAACCATCGACAACGCATCCGGTCTCGCGAAATTCGTCCCTGCTGCGGACTTCTTCGGCAGCGAGACTGTCACGTTCACCGCGACAGATGGCCTGCTCCCGACCGCGAGCAACGCCGTCGTATTGAACGTCACGAACGTCAACGACGCGCCAGTGTTCAACGCCTCTGCGCCGCTGGCGAACCTCACGCTCCTCGAGGACGTCCTCAACCAGTCGCTCGACCTCTCGATATCATTCTTCGACATCGACGGCCCAGACATCAACTGGACCGCGAACGCCACCGGACCTCTGACAGTCGCCATCAACCAGCTCACAGGCATAGTGAACATCACGTCGACGGCCAACGCGAGCGGCAACGGCACGATTGTATTCACAGCCACAGACGGCAACCTGACCTCGAACGCGAGCAACACGGTCTTCGTCACGGTCCTGCCCGTGAACGACGCGCCGACGCTCGTCACCGCGATCCCGAACATCACGTTCGCGGAAGAGAGCTCCTTCACGACAAACGTCACTCCGAACTTCTTCGACGTGGACAACGCGACCTTGAACTACAGCGTCGCATCCGACAACCCGAGCATCACCGCAACGATGCTGCCCGGCGGCATCCTCAACGTCTCTGCGCTCGCGGACTTCTTCGGCAGCGGAAACCTGACAGTGACCGCGACCGACGGAACGTTGATCGCGACCAGCAACCTGATCGTCACAGTGGTCACGGGCGTCAACGACGCGCCCGTCCTAAGCGTGCCGCTCGCCAACACCACATTCGCTGAAGAATCGAGCATCATAGTGAACCTCGCCAGCTTCTTCACCGACATCGACAACACGACGCTCGTCTTCACCGCCAGCTTCAACTCGAGCCAAGTCAACGTCTCGGTCAACGGCACGAACACGACCGTGACAGGCGTCCTCAACTACTTCGGGCCAGCGCCCGTCACGTACACCGCATCCGATGGCGCCTTGAGCGCGAACGGCACGGCGTTCTACACGATAACTAACGTCAACGACGCCCCGATCTACAGCCCCGCGCTCGCGAACCAATCCGCGAACGCCAACCTCTCATTCCTCTACGACATCAACGGACTCGACATCGACGGCGACGCGTTCACGTTCAACGACAACGCGACACAATTCGCGATCGGCAACGCGACAGGCATCATCTCGTTCACACCGACCACAGTCGAGACCATCTCTGTAGAGGTGAACGTCTGCGATGCAGTCGTATGCACGCCGGGCTTCTTCACCATCACTGTGGGCCCGCCCGTCAGCTTAATCCTCAACAGCACGTTCAACAGCACGCTCTTCAACGGCACGTTCACGAACTTCACGGGCGTTTCGGTAAGCACCGTGAACAACAGCGCGGTCTCCGTCGACTGGCAGATCAACAACTCCAACGTACAGAAGAGCACGGTAACCAACACGTTCGTCGTCAACACGAACAGCACGAACAGCACGCTGGTCAACAGCTCGTTGACGGACTGCACGGTCATCAATTCGCTGGTCAAGAACTACGTAGGAGCGTCTTGCTTCATCTCGGACTCGGTCGTCGACCCGCCAGGCGGCACCAACAACGTCACGGGCAGCACCATCGTGGGCGGCAGCACGGTCCTCGAGAGCGACGTACTGTTCAGCTTCGTGAACGGCTCGCGGATCGTGAACTCTACGAAGATCAATAGCACTATCGCGTCCAGCAACGTCACCGCGAGCAACAACACCAACACCACGCTCACATCTAGCACGGAGACGAACTCGGTCACGAGCGACAGCACGATCGCGTCCAGCACGGTAATCAACGACACGATCATCTCGAGCACGATCACCACTAGCACGATAACGAACTCGAACGTGACGCTCTCTACGATAACGAACAGCACGATGAACCTCGTAAGCGTCTTCGACGCCACGATCGCGAGCGGCGTCATCTCAGCCGGGACAATCACGTCCAACGGAACAACGTACAACGCGACAGCGTCCGGACCAGCCAACCTGACGGACCTGATCAACTACGCGCCGGTATCGAGCTTCACGCCCACGAGCCCCAGCGTGACGCTTGGCAGCATCATAACATTCACCAGCACGAGCACCGACCTGAACATCCCTGGCTCGTTGAACGACACGTTGACGTTCCTCTGGACGTTCGGTGACAGCACGACAGCGAACACGTCCAGCGTCAACAAGACCTATGGAAGCGCAGGAACGTTCACGGTCACCTTGACTGTCACGGACAACTTCGGCGCGTCCAGCACCTCGACAGGCACGGCCAGCATAGCCTCAGCAGGCGGCGGAGGGGGCGGTGGCGGAGGCGGCGGAGGCGGCGGAAGCTCTTCGTCAGGCAGCAGCAGCAGCGGCGGCGCACCTCCTTTCAACGTGACAGTGTTCACTCCGTTGGCATTCCCCGAGACAGAGGACGAGCCCGAAACGAGCGAGCCCGTCGAGCCAAAGGTCGAACCGAAGCCTGAACCCAAGCCCTCGACTCCGACAGCAGCAGTCGTCGGCGCGGACCTTGACGCAGACCTCGGGATCGGCTTCACGATCATCCTAGGCATCCTGCTCTTCGGACTGACAGGCTACTTCGTGGTTAGACAGATTTTGTTCTGAGGCAGGCTCATGGATTTATCTCAGCTTGAGACCGCATTGAGGCAGGCTTGGGCGCGCGAGACCAGCGCTGATCCTGACAGCTGGACCATTGAAAATCCGGCTTGGGGACAATGCGCGGTCACTGCGCTCGTCGTCAATGATCATCTTGGCGGAAAACTCATTTGGGCGCCCGCAAAGCTTCCGGATGGCCGGGAAGTCTCGCACTATTTCAATGAGTTGCCGAACGGGGTTGTAGATCTCACAAAGGTGCAATTTCCGCCAGGAACCTTGCTGCCTCCCGGTATCGAAAAGAAAAAGGACAAGATGTCCACGCGTGAATACGTTCTATCATTTCCTGCCACGCAGACGCGCTATCTGCTATTGAAACAGAGAGTGTTTGCCGTGATGCCAAAGACAGATTAGCTAAGCGGACAACGCGTCCTTTTCTTTGATCAACGCCAGTTGCGCAGGCTTCCAGTCGCCGCGCTCCATGTGCGCTTCGACATTGTTCGGCACGTAGACTCCATACAGGTGCCCGCTGTTGCGGCCAACCATCACGCGACCGTTGCCTTTCGACCCGCCCCAATAGAACAGCTTGAGCGGCACGGGGGCATAAACGCCTGATACGTATGAGAGACGCTGTATCGCTGCGCATATGTCTGCCACGCCCTCGCCGAGCAACGGTACCGCCTGCGTCGCAAGCGCTGCGACGTCCTGGAGGGACTCCATAACGAAGTCCTCCGTGATCTTTCCAACCAGCGGGTCGTCGTGCGTGACCTTCTTGCGGTCGATATCGATCCAAGTGTTCAGAAGCAACGACTGCGATGTAAGGTTATCTGCCGAAGCCAGATCTCCCGCGTCGATGAGCGCGCGCAGGTACGCGAACCACGTCGGGGCTGACGGAGTGAACTTCTCTCCGCGATTGACCGAGCCCGAGATATGGTAAGAACGTGAAGCGATCTTGATGGCGCTCATCAAGGAGTGACACAGACGATGGCCGGTATTTATTGATTTAGCGGGTGGAAAATCACAATCCCAACAACTGGTCCAACTCCCTGGCCGCGCGCCTGATGTCGTCCATCGTGCGCTCGGTGTCCTTGCGGAGCTCCTCGATCAACAGCTCCAGGTTGTTATCGCGCAGCCAGTAGAACCTGCCGTCGTACAGCACTAGCCCGTACTCTATCAGTTTGTTCAGGTGGTGCACGACAGTTCCTCTAGAGAGCTCGAGCGCCTCCGCCAATTCATCAGAACTCATCGGGCGGTTGACTTTCGCGGCTTTGAGAAGTTCGATGAATACGCGGAACATCGAGCGATCCTTGTCACGCAGCCCGAACAAACCCAGAGACGAGCCGAACCACTGCAGTTCCTCGTTCAACGAAGGGCGAGGCGGCTTGCGCATCGTCACGATAGTGATGCGCCGTTGGATGAATGCCATAGTCACCCGAGATATGTCGGGGTCTCCTTGGTCTCTTCGCCTTGCGTCGCCAGAAGATCCTTCTGTTTCTTCTCCGCCTTGATGAGCGCCTTCGGCTTCACGATCTTGCCGTATTCCTCCTCGTACTTCTTCACCGTGGCTTCAAGGACCTCGATTATCTTCTTCGCGTGCCACGGATCCACCATGACGACGTTGTGCTGCATCAGGAACGTAGGGCGGCCCTTGCCGCGCGGGTCGACGCGCGGCGTGATCATCTTGAAGTCGAAGAACACCTGCGTCGCGCTGAAGTTCGCGCTCATCTCGTGCGCGTACATCGCGCCGCCATCGTTGATGGTCATGTTGACTGGTTCTGCCATGGTTAGTCACCTTTGGTTGTTGATCATGTCTCGTCCCCTGCTGTTCTGCCCAAGCAGTTTTGAGGCTTTACGGCTATCGATGCGATCTCGATGAAGCCAATTCTAATCTGCCTGGGAACGCAAAGATTTGGAGCGACAGCGGGACGTCATTCCTCTCCTTTCAGCATCTTCTTGAGCTTCTCCTTGTCGGGAACCAGTTCGTGCAGTTGCCCGCCTGGGATCGTGCTGCTGAACTTCAGCCGTTGCGCCCATTGGCGCACGCTCTCTGCGTCGTTGACGTCCACGAAATAGTTCAGGTCGAACCATTCGTTCAGCTGCTCGCCGTGCTGGTTCCAACTGGACAGCCTGCACCCGGTCGGCTTGACCTCGTGGATGGTGCAGCCGTCCTTGCCAAGGAACGTGCAAGGTCCGTACGGCTGTTTCAGCATCTTCGGCCGCGAATGGGTGGTATTATACTTGGTGATCGGGTCGAAATACTTGTCCTTCAACTCGGCTTCTGTGATACCGAGATGGTGCGCGATGCGTTTCAGGTCTTCCGGCAACGTCGTTCCTGTTCCGTACTCGCAGCATTTCGTGCACTTATGCGATCTGCACGGCGTGTCCGCCAGTTCTTCCACTACGTTCAATGGCGTGGACTTTGTGATGTGTGCCGCCTCTTTTGGGACTTCCCTGCACGGGATCATGGCGATGTCCTTGATGCCTAACTATAAAAATGTTTCCTTTTCGAGCACAACATTTAAATATAAGTTCAGTCTCATGCCATTCCTGTTGATGTGAAGTCAACGAGAATGGTGGGTAATGGGAGAGCAAAAACCGACTAAACAAGAGCAAACCGCGCCTTCGATAGAGTCATTGAAGAAAGAACTTGACCACAAATCGAAGGAAGCTACGGATTACCTGGACCACCTCAAGCGACTGCAGGCTGACTTCGAGAACTTCATCAAGCGCAGCGAGAAAGACAAGCAGGCCTTCGTAGAATTCGCGAACGCCCGCTTGATAATGAAGTTCCTGGTCTTGCTTGATGAGCTCGAACAAGGGCTTGATTCGCTCACGAAACAAAACGTGCCAGGCGAACACGTGCGCGGGCTCTCCTTGATAGTCAAGAAATTCCATGCAATCCTCTCGGACGAGGGCGTGCGGCCGATCGAGAGCGTCGGCAAGCACGCGGACCCGTACCTGCACGAAGTCATGCTCGCGGAGCAGAAAGACGGCGTCGAAGACGGAATCATACTCGAAGAGCTCCAGAAGGGCTACCGCATGAAGGACAAAGTCCTGCGGTACGCGAAAGTCAAGGTAGTGAAGAATCCTGGCAAAAGCCAGGGAGGCTAACAATGGCAAAGATCATAGGAATAGACCTGGGGACATCGAACAGCGCAGCGGCTGTCCTCGAAGCAGGCAGACCTAAAATCATCCCTTCAGCAGAAGGAGCATCGCTGTACGGCAAGGCGTTCCCGAGCGTCGTCGGATTCCAGAAGGACGGAACGGTGCTAGTCGGCGAGCCCGCAAGACGACAAGCGGTCTCGAACCCCGAAGGCACGGTCATGGCCGCGAAGCGCAAGATGGGCACCAACTTCAAGTACAAGATATTCGGCAAAGACCACACTCCGCAACAGATCTCCGCATTGATCCTCCAGAAGATAAAGCGCGACGCAGAAGCATTCCTGGGCGAGCCCGTACACAAGGCGGTCATCACCGTCCCTGCGTATTTCGACGACAACCAACGCCAGGCCACGAAGGACGCGGGCACGATCGCGGGACTCGAAGTCATCCGCATCGTGAACGAACCAACCGCGGCAGCGTTGGCGTACGGTCTCGACAAGGGCAGCAAGCAACAGACGATCCTCGTTTTCGACTTCGGCGGCGGCACGCTCGACGTCACCATCATGGAGTTCGGCGACGGCGTGTTCGAAGTGAAGTCCACATCCGGCGATACCCAACTAGGCGGAACCGACATGGACAACCTGCTGATCCAGCACATCGCCAAGAAATTCAAGGAAGACACCGGAATCGATCTCGAAGACGATGACACTGCCATGCAGCGCGTGCGCGAAGCAGCCGAGAAGGCCAAGATAGAGCTCTCGACCACTTTGCAGACCGAGATCAACCTGCCGTTCATCTCGGCCACGCAGAAAGGTCCGAAGCACCTGCAGATGACGATGACGCGCGCGCAGTTGGAATCGCTCGTCGACCCGCTCGTCAAGCGGTGCAAGAAAAGCGTCGACCAGGCATTGTCTGACGCGAAGCTCGACGGCCACAAGATCGGCAAAGTCATCCTCGTCGGAGGCCCGACCCGAATGCCGCTCGTTCAGAAGTATGTCGAGGAATGGTTCGGAAAGGGCAAGGTCGAACGAAGCATCGACCCGATGGAATGCGTCGCGATAGGCGCATCAATCCAGGCAGGCGTGCTCGCTGGCGACGTCAAGGACGTGCTGTTGCTCGACGTCACGCCTTTGTCTCTGGGCATCGAGACGCTCGGAGGCGTGTTCACCAAGCTGATCGATCGCAACACGACGATCCCTGTGAAGCGCTCGCAGACCTTCTCGACTGCGGCAGACAACCAGCCTGCCGTCACGATCAGGATCGCGCAGGGCGAACGACCCATGTTCGGCGACAACAAGCTCTTGGGACAGTTCGACCTCGTGGGCATCCCGCCCGCGCCCCGCGGCGTGCCGCAGGTCGAGGTCACGTTCGACATCGACGCAAACGGCATCATGCACGTGACAGCGAAAGACCTCGGGACTTCGAAGGAGCAGTCGATGAAGATCACCGCTCCGCACAAGCTCAACGAAGCGGAAGTCGAACGCATGCGCAAGGAAGCCGAACAGTTCGCTGAAGCCGACAAGCGCAAGAAGGACGAAGTCGAGACAGTGAACAACGCGGACACCTTGGTGTACGCCACCGAGAAGACGATGAAGGACCTCGAAGGCAAAGTGCCAGAAGCGGATGTCAAAGCGGTGAAAGACGCGGCTGCCGGCTTGAAGAAGCTGCTCGAGGTAAAGGAGAAAGACCTTGCCTTGATCAAGAAGGCGACCGATGAGTTGCAGCAGCTGGTGCAGAAGGCATCGACAGAGCTGTACCAGAAGGCCGTAAAGCATCCTGCTGGCGCGCACGAGCACAAGGACGAAGGCCCCGAAGTCGTCGACGCGGAATTCCAGGAAAAAGGCAAGAAGGGAAAAGCGTAAACCAAGTCCCCGGCTGTGAGCCCTCGCAGATCGTGCCCAAGCAGGCTGGTAGTAGCATTACCGCTTTTGAATCAATTGCGATGAAGCAACTTCAAACCTGCCGGGGAGATCACGCTTGGGATTGCAATGGACCTGGCAGTAAAGCTATTAAAGCGAAAAGAAACGGACAACCTGTATGCAGCTCTCACCGTGGACGTTCGTGGGCATCCTCGCCCTGATCTGGGCCGTGAACCGGATTGTCAAGGAGTATGTCATCTCGCGCAAGCTCCGGCAGGACTACCAGCGCAAGCTGCACTCCGTCCTCACGGACCCGAACGCCCAACCCAAGGGACGGTTTGAGTGATGGCTAAAGACTACTACAAGGTCCTCGGCGTCGAAAAGGCCGCATCGCACGACGAGATCAAATCCGCTTACAAGAAGCTCGCCAAGAAGTACCATCCCGACCTGAACAAGAGTCCGGAAGCGACCGAGAAGTTCAAGGAGATAAACGAAGCGGCAGCTGTTTTGGGTGACCAGCAGAAGCGCCAACAGTACGACCAGTTCGGGACGGCAGACTTCAATGGCCAAGGCATGGGCGGGTTCGACTTCAGCCAGTTCAGCGGCAGGGGATTCGACTTCGACGACATCTTCGAACAGTTCTTCTCAGGCTTCGGGATGGGCTCGGGACGTAGGAGAGGCCCTAGCCGCGGCCATGATTTGATCTATGATTTAGACATCGAACTCGACGAGGCGGCTAAAGGCGTCAACAAAACGGTCAGCGTCATCAAGCAGTCGACCTGTCCCGCGTGCGACGGCACCGGCGCGGCAACCAAATCAGGGCTGAGCAAGTGCGACGAGTGCAAAGGCGCAGGCGTGACGCGACAGACACGCAGGACACCGTTCGGCTACTTCTCAACACAGACGACATGCAAGACGTGCCAAGGCACCGGTGAAGTCATAGAAGACCCGTGCAAGGAGTGCGGCGGAGAAGGGCGCATAGAGACGAACAAAGAGCTCGAGATAAAGGTCCCGCCAGGAGTCGAAGACGGAATGCGTCTAAGACTCTCGAACGAAGGCGAAGCCGGCGAACGAGGCGCTTCATCCGGCGACCTGTACGTCACCGTGCACGTCAAGCCGAGCAAGCTGTACCGCAGGGACGGCGACGACCTCCACATCGAGGTTCCGATATCGTTCGGACTCGCGGCGATGGGCGGAGATATAGAAGTCCCTACGCTCGACGGCCCTGAAAGACTCAAGATCCCTGCCGGAACTCAGCCCGGTACGGTCTTCCGCCTGAAAGCCCGTGGCATGCCCAACGTCCGCGGCTACGGCACCGGAAGCCTTCTCGTGCACGCAACGGTCAAAGTGCCCGAGAAGCTCACGAAACGACAAGCAGAGCTCTTACGCGAGTTCGAAGGGCTGGCGTCGAAGAAGAAGGGTTGGTTCTAGTGCGCTTCTCCTCAACAGAGATCCGCGACCTCATCAAGGCGTGGCTCGCGGTCACGCTGGCATTCACCATCCTCTACGCGGGCCTGCGCTTCGATGCGGGCGTTCTAATCGTCTTCGCGGCGTTAGCCATCTCGGTAGGATTAGGATTCCTCTTGCACGAACTGGCGCACAAGTTCGTCGCGCAGAAGTATCACGCTTGGGCCGAATTCCGTTCCGATGACCGCATGCTTTTGCTCATGCTCGCTGTGAGCGCGTTCGGGTTCGTGTTCGCGGCGCCAGGTGCGGTGATGATCGGCGGGCATCTGCCGATCGACAAGCACGGCAAGGTCGCTCTCGCGGGACCGTCGATGAACATCCTGCTCGCCATCGTCTTCGCCGCGCTCACATTCATCCCGAACCCGGCATTCCTGTTCGCGGGCTACGGCGCGACAATAAACGCCTGGCTTGCGGTATTCAACCTTCTTCCGTTCGGCCCGATGGACGGAGCGAAAGTCCTGATGTGGAGCAAAACCGCGTGGGCCGCAGCAGGCATCGCAAGCCTCGGCGTCCTTTTCCTCACGTTCGCGCTATAAACAAAAGGAAACAAAAGAATCTAGACCGTTTCGAGCACGCGTCGCGTCGTCTTGCGCGGCTGTTCGGAGTTGAACAAGGGCCGATACGTGAATTCCAGAGTGTTCTCATGCCTCACGAATACCGGCTCAATGATCTCCCCTTGCGCGGACCATGCTTGGGAGTTGATCCTGAGTGTCTCCGCGACACTAGGCGTCACGCCGAATCCCATGAGGACCGCGTACAGCTGCCGGTGGTCGTCGCGGTGCAGGTTGCATGCGAGCTGTAGTCCTGCACGTGCCTCTAGCAACGGCGCAGCACAAGGTCCGTCCTCGGCATCGACCGATTTGAAGAGAACGACGTTCTCTTCATCATAACATTTCAGGTCGAAATTGTCGCCATCGCCCTGAATCGTATTGTATCCTTGGCGTGCGTAATGGAACGCGGCCATTTCGGTCACGATCCTTCGCACGTTAAGTTCCTGCTCCGCGCGCTTGACCATCTCTGCGGTCACGATCTTCCCTAGTCCTTTGTCACTCATGTCCTCACACTCCTCACTTCTTGACAGATGGCAAGCACGGATAGTCCTTGCCTTCGAACGTGAATGCCGCAGCGCAACACGCATGTCACGCGCGAAATTCCCATCTTACCTCACAGTTGTGCGGAACGCAGGTTGTTTTATAAACGTAGTATGTTTTGAACATCTATGTTCAAGGATACATTCACATTCAGTGGACTTCCTGGCGCAGCATTTTTATAGGGACAGATGTGACTTTCAGGTGCAGATAAACATTCATTAATTCCTTTCAATATGGAAAACATAAAGAAGATGGAGACATCGTTCGAAGCATCCCAAGTAGAGGCCATTCTAAATCCAACGGTCAAGAAGTGGTTCTTCAAACGCTATCCAAGCTTCAGCCTGCCGCAGCTGCATGGCGTTGTGCCGATCCATCAGCGCGAGAACATCCTCGTCTCTGCGCCGACAGGCGCGACAAAAACGCTGACAGGCTTTCTCGCGATTTTGAACGAACTCGTCGATTCCGCGGAAAAGGGCGTCTTGCAGGACAAGGTCTACGCGGTCTACATCAGCCCACTCAAGGCATTGAACAATGACATCAGAACCAACCTAATCGAGCCCTTGCAGGAAATAAACGAACTCGCGGGAAAGAACCTCGGCATACGCGTCGGTGTCAGAACAGGCGACACGACAGCATCCGAGAAGTCGACGATGCTCAAGCGGCCTCCGCACATCCTCATCACGACACCAGAATCGTTGGCCATAATGCTCAGCAGCATCAAGTTCAAGGACCATCTCAAATCCGTTGACTGGTGTATAATAGACGAAATCCACGCGCTCGCAGAGAACAAGCGAGGCGTGCACCTCAGCCTCAACCTCGAACGACTCCAACGCATGGTCGGTCACATGTGCCGCGTCGGGCTATCCGCGACCGTCGCGCCGCTCGAGGACGTCGCACAATTCCTCGTAGGACCGAACAGGCCGTGCACGATCGTGGACGTGCAGTTCCTCAAGAACTTCGACGTCCAGGTCATCTCGCCAGTTCCGAACCTCATAGATGTGACGCACGGTGAGATGCACCAGAAGATGTACGAACTTCTCGACAAGCTAATCCAGGAACACAAGACGACGCTCATCTTCACGAACACGCGCGCCGCGACAGAACGCGTCGTCGATCACCTCAAGCACAAGTTCCCCTCACGGTACACGGAGAACATCGGCGCCCACCACGGAAGCCTCGGCAAGGAGATGCGGCTCAAACTCGAGGAGCGGTTGCGCAAGGGCGAGCTGAAATGCGTCGTGTGCTCGACGAGCCTCGAGCTCGGCATCGACATCGGATACATCGACCTCGTCGTCTGCCTCGGTTCGCCGAAGAGCGTCGCGCGATTCCTCCAACGCGCCGGACGCTCAGGACACCGTCTGCACCAGACAGTCAAAGGACGCATCCTGGTGATGGATCGCGACGACCTCGTCGAGTGCTCGGTGCTCCTGAAGTCCGCGCTCGAGAAGAGGATCGATCGCCTCCACATCCCTTCGAACGCGCTCGACGTGCTCGCGCAGACGCTCGACGGCATGGTGCTCGAGCAGGTCTGGGACGAGAAAGAGCTGTTCGAGACCGTCAAGAAAAGCTATTGCTACCGCGACCTCAAATGGACGGATTTCAGCCAGATACTCGACTACCTCGCCGGCAAGTTCGTCGACCTCGAGGACCGGCACATCTACGCAAAGATCTGGCGGCAAGACGGAAAGGTCGGCAAGAAAGGAAAACTCGGCCGCGTCATCTACATGACCAACGTCGGCACGATCCCGGACGAGAGCTTCATCACGGTCAAGATCGGCGACCAGACCATCGGCACGCTCGACGAAGGCTTCCTCGAGCGCATGAAACCCGGCGACGTTTTCGTGCTCGGCGGCGAGACCTACATGTTCAAGTTCTCGCGCGGAATGGTCGCGCAAGTCACGGCCTCCGCGAACAGGCCTCCGACGGTGCCGTCGTGGGTCTCCGAGATGCTGCCGCTCAGCTACGACCTCGCGCTGGAGATAGGTAAGTTCAGGCGATTGATGTTGGAACGGTTCAACGCGAAAGAATCAAGACAAGAGATGATGAAATTCATCAACGAATACCTGTACGTCGACGAGAACGCGGCCAACAGCGTCTACGAATACTGCAAGGAACAGTACGACTACAGCGGCAAACTGCCCAATGACAGATCGATCATCGTAGAGTACTTCAACGACGGCATCGACAAGAAGATAATATTCCACACGCTCTACGGAAGGCGCGTGAACGACTGTCTCTCACGAGCAGTCGCGTTCGTCATCGCCAAGACCGAACACAAGGACGTCGAGGTAGGCATGAACGACAACGGATTCTACGTCGCAGGCGACCGCAAGACCAGCGCTGTCGCGGCGCTGAAGTTCATCAAGTCCGAGCGGTTGCCGATGGTGCTGAACGCGGCCATAGAAGGCAGCGAGGTCTACAAGCGCCGCTTCAGGCACTGCGCGACGCGCGCGTTGATGATACTGCGCAACTATCTCGGTCACCAGAAGCGCGTCGGCAGGCAACAGGTCAGCTCGATGATATTGCTGTCCGCGTTGAGGCGCCTCGACGCGAACTTCAGCATCCTCAAAGAGGCCAAACGGGAGGTCCTAGAGGACCTCATGGACATAGAGAACACGAAGAAGGTCATCAAAGGCATCGAAGACGGCCAGATCAAGCTTGTCGAGCTCGAGACAAAGATCCCCAGTCCGTTCGCGTTCAACATCGCCCTGCAAGGAAGCCTCGACGTAATGAAGATCGAGGACAAGCACGAATTCCTGCGACGCATGCACGCCATGGTGCTCGCCAAGATAGCCGGCAAGGACGTCGAACGAGTCAGCTCGGCGGCGTTCGTCGAGCGCGCACGCGAGAAACGCGACGAATTGAAGGAGAACCTCAAGCGCGAAGCATGGAACCTGAAGCACGTGCCGCGGTTCGTGAAACAAGAGCTCGTGCGCATCATCCAAGGAGAACGCTCAGACATCGACCCCAAATTCCTCGAAGGCATCACGAAGTATCGCGCCGAGATAGACGCGAACTGGCCGGACGAGCTCAAGAAGTTCCTGTTCACCGTGCTCGAGGATCTCAGGTCAGGCGAGTTCAGCTACCAGCAATTGTGGGACGAGCAAGCCACGCAGGAACAGCTCGAAGCCGATGACAAGCAGCGCAAGCTCGTCGACCAGTTGATAATGGGCAGCCGTAGGATAAAGCTCGACCCATTGATCAGGAACGACATCTTCAAGATGATCGAGGGCGAAAAGGAACATTTCCGGCCCGAGACGCTCAGCTGGTTGAGAGAGTTCGTCCGCAAGCCAGTGCACAAAGCCTGGCAGGACGACATCGCGAGGTTCTTGAAGAAGAAATGGGATGAGTTGAAGTGATCAACCCGTTTTGCTTCGTACAATGATTTCGGTATCGGGCGGAATGGCGAGTTCGGTATCGTCCTGGTAGATGATTAAGGCGCGGGACTCAAGCCCGGTCTTGACGACATCGCCTTCGCGCAGCGGCGTGCCGGTGTCGGCTGCCTTGCCATTCACCACCACGATGCCTTCGATGACGCGCAAAGTCGCGATGATACCCAGGTCTATCTCCTTGCTGACTTGTTCTAGATACGGGGATTGCTGGCTCTCGCGCAGGGGCTGCGGAGATGCGCAACCTGCGAACATGAGGAGCGCCAAGATCATCCAGCGAGTCATGGGCTACTCCATGATCGCGAAGTATAAATCATTTGCGTTAATGCCTAACATAGCGTTTCAGCAGGATGAACTGCAACCAGATGAGCCCGGCCATCACGATAGGATACCCGAAAGTCCACAACCAAGAAGGAATCGGCAGACCTGTCAAACAGTTCTGGTAAGCGCAGTTGATGTTGTAGTTCGGATTGAGCGCATACGAGACTAGCAGGAGAGCGATGCCATAGATGAACGCGCCGACAAGACCTTCTTTCGCGAGGCCATACCTCCGGACGCCCCAGACCGCCACGAACGGCAGGAACAAGTGCTTCAACGACAGCACAAGCCAGACCGCAGGATAGTCAGGCACGAACAAGTACTCGGTGACGCCGAGGAACTGCGTGCCCGTGAGGCGTACGAAAAAGTCCACGATCCAGAACAGTTGCGGGATGAACACCACGCTCGCGATGCTCGTGAACAACAGCCCCGAGCGTCGCCAGAACGCGATCGCGAGCAGCAGCGTCACGTGGTTGCACGCCCAGAACAGGTATTGCCACGGGCCGTCCTGGACGAACGCGACGATGTCCGCGACAAACAACGCCAAGAACATGAATGCGAACACGCGGTTCCAGCGCATGGTGATGGAGTGTCAGGGTTGGATTTAATGCTTCCTACTTGTCCTGCACCACGTCTTCGAGCCCGAAGGTCTGGAACACCTTCTCCTTGCACTTGTTGGCGCTCCTGAGCATGCGCGTGAAATAATCGTACTTGCGCGGCTTCTGCCGGTACGCCAAGGGATTCTCAGAGGGTCCCGCGGCAGTGAGAGCAGCATACATAGTCAAGAAGGTGAGCACACCCGCATAAACCACTGCGCGTCGCCACGACATCCGTACCGGGGATTCCATGGCAGCGAACGACACGTTTCAGGTTTAAATAGCGTGTGACTCGGTTCCTTCGGGCGTTCCCGCAACCTTTAAATACCCCGCGGGCCTTGTCCAACGCAGCATCTTTCGCATCAAAAAGAGGTGACAGTAATGGCAAAAATGGACAGATGCACCTGCGGTCCCGCGAACTTCCTTTGGTTGGTCATCGCGGTCATCGTGATGGGTGTAGGTCTTTGGCTGCTCGTAAACGGCTTCCAAGGCCAGTGGAGCGGCGTCGACACGTGGCAGATCTCGGTCACGTGGTACGCGGTAGGCCTTCTCGTGCTCGGCATCGGCAAGATGTTCAAGCACAAGAGCTGCGGCGGATGCCCTGTGCACTGCGGCAGCATGTAAGGACAAGAACGTTTCTCTGTTTTTTTTCCTTTTTTTAAGTGGGGTTGGTATGCCTGCGATAACACTCACCGATTCGAAAAAGTACTTCTATCTGAAGAATGGCAAGTCTCTCAGAAGCATCGCCGAGCTCGCGGCAGGGATAGACAAGCTGCCTGACGATGTCTTCAACCACCACGTCTCCGACAAGCACAACGACTTCGCGAACTGGATAAAGGACGTTTTCAATGAAGAGCATCTCAGCGAGGCGATGCGCAAGCTCCGCACGCGCAAACAGCTCTCTGACCTGCTGAAACGGTTCCTCGAAAAGGGCCATTTTGTACATGAAGTGATCATCATCGGCGGCGGGATCGCGGGCATGAGCGCCGCCGTGTACGCCGCGCGCGGAAGGATGGACTACATCATCATCTCGCCTGACTTCGGCGGCCAGATGAACGTCTCGGGCGAGATCGAGAACTATCCAGGAATGGCGCACACGAACTTCGCCGAGTTCCAGGACAGGTTCCGCGAGCAGATGACCGCGAACGGGATAGAGTTCATCGACGAAAACGTGAAGGGGATCAAGAAACTGGATGACGGGCACTTCTTCGTCATCACGGACAAGGCTAAGTATGAAAGCGAAAGTATCATCGTCTGCACCGGGGCCCGTGCGCGACGTTTGAACGTTCCGGGCGAAACCGAGTTCGAGAAGAAAGGGCTCACGTACTGCCACGTCTGCGACGGACCGCTGTTCAAGAACCTCGACGTCGCGATCGTGGGTGGCGGCGACGCCGCGCTGGAAGCGGCTGCAGGGATGCTGCGCATCGCGCGCAAACTATACTTGATCACCATCAATCCCAATATGACCGGCCACGAATATCTCGTTGAACGGGTCGTCGGACAGGAGAAGGTCGAAGTCGTCGCGAACGCAAAAACAGTCAAAATCGTGGGTGACAAATCGGTCACCGGCATCGTTGTCGAGCAGAATGGCAAGCAGCGCACGCTCCCTGTCAAAGGCATAATAGTGGAGATCGGAAGGATCCCGAACGCGGAAGCCGTGAAAGGACTCTGTGAAATCGATGCTGACGGGCACATCATGGTCGGGAAGGACATGATGACCTCCGTGCCAGGCATCTTCGCGGCAGGCGACTGCGCAGACGGCCACGAATACCAATACGCCATCTCCGCAGGACAGGCAGTGACCGCATTACTCAAGGCACAACGCTATCTGCGTCGCAGGTAGAGTCCATTAACTATTTATACCTCCATTACTGCCCGCGTAATGAAAGAGGTTACCTGTGAGATACCTGGCATTCCTGGCATTGTTTCTCGTCCTGCTCGCAGCCTGCCAGCCAGTCATGCCAGCGACCGAGATGAGGACTACTTCGCCTGAGCCCATGCCTCCTTCGGTGAGTGCGGAACCTTCCGCGCCAGCGCCCGACGGCGAGCCCGCACTCACTGCCGGGTTCAAGCCCACAGGCAAACTCCTTGTGGATGCGACGACACAGTACATAGAATACAACCAAGCCGACTTCGATGCGGCACGAGCAGCAGGCAAAATCGTCTATCTCGAGTTCTGGGCAGCATGGTGTCCGTTCTGCCAGCGCCTGGAACCGTTGATCAGGGAATCCATCGCCAACCTGGACGATCCTGGCGTCGTCGCGTTCCGCGTGAACTACGACAATTCAGCTGACCTCCAGAAAAAATATAATGTCATCTACCAGCACACGCACATCGTCCTCAAGACAGATGGCAGCGTTTCGTGGAAATCGCTAGACACGAACTGGAACGATGAACTCTTCAGATCAGAGATCCAAAAAGCGAAAGGTGGTTAAGTGGCAGACCTCACGATCGGCATCGCATTCATCGCAGGCATCATCTCGTTCCTATCACCGTGCGTGCTGCCCCTGGTTCCGGCATTCCTGAGCTACTTGGCAGGCACGAGCGCGCAAGATATCAAGGAGGGGAAAGCCGCGCGCATGAAGATATTCGTCAATTCACTCCTATTCGTGCTCGGATTCTCGGTGGTGTTCTCCATCCTCGGCGTGCTGCTGAACAGCGTCCTGGCGAACGTCGCGTACGACACGCGCGTCTGGCTCGGACGGATCGGCGGCGTCATCATCATCCTCTTCGCGCTCTATCTGCTCAAGCTTATCAGGTTGCCATTCCTCGAGCGCGAGCACAAATTGCAGGTCAGGTGGAAAGCCAGTTATTTCACGTCATTCCTGTTCGGCGCGGCCTTCGCGGCCGGCTGGACACCGTGCGTCGGTGCAGTGCTGGGAAGCGTGCTGACTTTGGCGATCGCGAACCCGGCCCAGGCGTTCCCGCTGCTGTTCTCATACACCCTAGGATTGGGCTTGCCGTTCCTCGCCGTGGGGATCTTCACGTCGCAGGCGACCAACCTCATCGGTAAAGCCGGCAAGTGGTTAGTGTACTTCAACTACGTAGTCGGCGTGCTGTTATTGATATTAGGCATACTCGTGTTCACGAACAAACTTAGCTTGATCGCGAACTTCGCGTTCCTGAACGAGTTCCTGCTCCGATGAAAGGAAGGACTGTCGCGCTGATAATCGTGCTTCTATTGATCGCCGGCGCCGTCTGGTACATCGAGAGCCAGAAACCCGACATCCCTGAATCCGAGCCTACGATAACGCCGACTCTGCGAGGAGGCGCGCTAGAATCGACCTCTCCAAAAGTCCAGATGACGCTGGACGAGAAAGCGAAGAAGTATCCTGTCGCGCCTGACTTCATCCCGACCGGCGAATGGATAAATTCGGAGCCGTTGACGATCGCGGGATTGCGCGGCAAGGTCGTGCTCGTGGACTTCTGGACGTATTCCTGCATCAACTGCATCAGGACCTTGCCGTATCTGACATCTTGGGACGCGAAGTACCGCGACGCAGGACTCGTGATAGTCGGCTCGCACACGCCTGAGTTCGAGTTCGAGAAGGACATCGAGAACGTCAAGCGCGCCATGGAGAAGCACGGCATCGCGTATCCAGTGTTCCAGGACAACGAGTTCCGCACGTGGCGGGCGTATAGGAACCAGTACTGGCCGCACAAGTATCTGGTCGACATCGATGGCTTCATCAGGTTCGACCACATCGGCGAAGGCGGCTACGTCGAGACAGAAGAACTCATCCAGGAATTGCTCAAAGAACGGATGCAGCGCATGGGTGAAGTGATGGACGTAGAGAAACCCATAACGACGCCTGAAGACGTCCAAGAGGTCGACTTCGGCAAGATCAGGACTCCTGAACTTTATTTCGGGTACGCATTCCGCAGACATGCGGGCGGCAACGAGGAAGGCTATCCGCCCGAGAAGACTGTTGAGTACCTCGAGCCAAAGAACCGCGGCGTCAACATCCCATACATGGAAGGGACGTGGAACAACCAGGAAGATTTCATGCAGCTGGAGATTGGCACGGGCAAGGTTTATCTCACGTACAACGCGAAATCCGTAAACATCGTCGCAAGCAGCGATGCCGGTTCGACGGTCGAAGTCCTTGTCGATGGCGTGCTGGTGGATGCGAACGCAGGAAGCGACGTCGTCGATGGAAGCGTTTCTGTCGCGGACGAGCGGCTTTACAACGTCGTCATGAGCGACGATTACGAACCGCACGAGCTAGAATTGCGGATATCCGGGAAAGGGTTCAGGATCTATACGTTCACGTTCGGATGAGCCATCAGGCGTTTCGCCAACGTCTTCAACCACGCGCTCACGATGTTGGTCAATCTCTCCTCATACCCCTCGAAATCATGGTTTGCTCCCTTGATCAGGCGCACTTCGGCATGAGGGTTCTGTCTGAGCAGCCTTGCCGCAGCCTGCACACCGATAGCTGTGAAGATGTCCTTGGTGCCGATTACCGTGAGTATAGGAATCCTCAGTTTCCGGTATAACGGGAGCTTTCCTGCATGGAACGGCAAGGCCTTCGCCAACTCGGCGCGCTTTCCAAAAAAGCTAGCGTAAGAAGCCGCGGTTTTTGGGGCGAATCCTGCGTGCGGCCGCGGATGGGCTGTGAGCAATTCGTCACCCTTGCCGCGCTCAAGCAGCGATTCTGATTCCCGTTCCAATTGCAGCAGCACCTGCGCTGGCATGAATCTTTGCTGGTTGCCGAACGAGTCCGAAGGAGCGAGGAGCACCAAGCCGTGTACGGCATGGTTCCCGCGCGCAGCGTAATAGGTCGCTTTCTCGGTGCCTAAGCTATGGCCTTGCAGGATGATCGTACGATACCCTTTCGCTTCAGCGAACCCGATCCAGGCATCGATGTCTTTCACGCAATCCTCAAAGATCTCCCCAACGCAACCCGGCAGACTCGGCTGGAGAACCCCTGTGCCGCGGTTGTTCGTGCTCAGAAAGCTCACGTTGTGCGTGACGAATTCTGCTGCCATGTTCCGCATGAAGTCCTCATCATAGAAGTTGCTCGCAGTGCCGTGGACATTTATGACTATCACCGTGCTTGCCGCTTCAAACAGCATTCCGTCAAGAACTAGACGGTCCTCAGTCTTGACCTGGACGAGCGGGTAGCGCATCGAGGAGCACCGAATTCGAGCCTATATAATTTTTGCGCGAATCAGGTCATGTGGCGTAGTTTTTAATACTCCGCGATGCTGCTCTCACCCATGCAAACCTCATTGACGGTCGACGACGTCTGTGATCTCCTCCAACGCCAGGCGCAGATCGTGCTCCTCGACGTCCGCGAGCCCGCTGAGTGGGCAGAGGCAAGGATCGATGCCGCGACGCTCATCCCGATCAGCAAGCTCGTCGAGGACCTGCCAAAGCTCGGACTGCCGAAGGACCAGCAAGTCATCTGCATATGCCGGTCCGGTAGACGGAGCGGACTCGCCGCGGAGTTCCTTCGCAGCCAAGGCTACCAGGCAGCAAACATGGAAGGCGGATTACGGCAGTGGTTCATCCACAAACATACAGAAGGGGCGATTGACGATAAAGAATTCAAGCGCGTCGCAGCGTTTTTAGGGCCGCAGTGATCAATCCTTCCCGATATGGAAATACGACCCTGTTTCTGCGCGTCTGCGCCAGAGATACGCGCTGCCAAGATAGAGGAATCCGCTCAAGGCAAGCCCGAATGCGCCGCCGAGCATTCCGTCTTTGAAACGCTCTGAATGCTCCGCTCCGAATGCAAGCGCGCCTGCCGAGACCTCACACAGGACGCCGGTGACTATGCGGATCTTCCACGATTTCATGCACGCTTTTCGCCATCCGTCTGATGCGAGATTCTCAAGCGACTGATTGTCGGACATGCAGGATCGTGAGTTCCGCGAGTATTTATTCCTGCCGGCAGCAACGTTTAAAAGCAGCCAGCACTCATTCAACAAAAAGAGGCGGCATGTTCACTATACACTGGAACGACTGCGGTTTCTCCGCGAAGCAGGTCAGAGCGGTCGCCAAACGGCTCTTGTTCGACGTCCACCAATTGCACCACGTCATCCAGGAACGCATGTACGGAAACGACGCCGCTTCCGTCATCCTGCCTTTCGACAAGCGCCACGTCGCGGCCGCGAAGGTCTTGGCGAAGAAGTGCGGCAATGCGGACCTCGTGATCGTTGTCGGCATCGGCGGCTCGAACCTAGGCACGCTCGCGGTCCAACAAGCAGTGACGGGCATATTCGACCAACGCATCTTGTATGCGGACACTGTCGATCCTGACGCGACGCACCACATCATAGATGAAGCGAAGCGCGTCCTGAAGAGCCATGGCCGCGTCGTACTCAACGCAGTATCAAAATCAGGAAGCACGACCGAGACCATAGCCAACTTCGCGGCGTTGGTCGACGCGTTGCCGCACAGCGACCATCTCCACATCATCGTCACGACCGATGTCGGCTCGCACTTCGAGCAATTCGCGCGCTCGAAGGGCTACGACGTGCTCAGCATCCCTACCCATGTCGGCGGGCGTTACAGCGTCTTCTCGACGGTCGGCTTGTTTCCCCTGGCAGTGCTCGGCGTCGACGTCCACCGACTCGTCGAAGGAGCGCACGACGCGCTCCAACGTTGTTTGAGGAAAAACAATGACAATCCCGCGCTGCTGCTAGCGGCAATCGCTTATCTCAACCATCAGAAAGGCAAACGCGTGCACGACACTTTCGTGTTCAGCAAAGACTTGGAAGGCTACGGTAGATGGTATCGGCAGCTGTTGGCTGAGAGCATCGGCAAGGGCGCAGAAGCGGGCATAATCCCAACTGTTTCCGTAGGCAGCACCGATCTGCACAGCGTCGGCCAGCTTGATCTCGCCGGACCTGACCTGACTTATTATCGCTTCGTGACAGTCAAGAAAACCCAACACGACCTGCACGTGCCAGACGGCTACGACGCGCTCGTGCCGCTCTCCGGAAAATCATTCTCCACAATCATGGACGCGATACTGAAAGGCACTCAAGCCGCGTTCAAGAGACACAAGCGACCTTTCATAGAAATCTCACTGCCGGACAAGTCAGAAGAAACCATCGGAGCGCTGCTGCAGACAGAGATGGTCAGCGTCATGCTCCTCGGGCATCTCCTGCGAGTCAACCCGTTCGACCAGCCCGCGGTGGAAGAATACAAGAATGTTACGAGAAAGTTGTTGGGCTAGACCAACCGTTTCCCGGTCTCCATGTCCTCAATGTGGATGACGTTCACGGGGCACGAGCGTGCGGCGTCCATCATCTTCTCGAGTTCTGTCTCTTCGATGATGAGCTCGAAATGCGCGTCCTTCTTCACGCTGTCCTTCAGCTCGGCCTTGCCATCGTCCAACAGGCGCCAGCGGTCATCATTGGCAGCGACGCACGTCGCTGCGCCGATGCAGTTCTTCCGTTCATAGATGACTTTGTACTTCTTCATCTGCGCGTCCTCGAGGGACCGCCTGTCTTGTATGGAGAATAGCTCCCTTTCGCCTTCTGGCTCGTCTTTTCGCCGGCCTCTGATTCGAACTCGGTAGTCTCGTCAAAACCGCACACGTTGCACACGCGCATCTGCTGGCCGCGGTACGCGACAAGCTTGACGTCAGCGCTCTTGCATCTGGGGCAGGCAGGCATCAGCTTCTGCATGACTCGAGATAGCCCTGCTCAAAGTCGCGTGCGTATCGCGCGGTGACGTCGCCGAGCTTGTTGCCCGTGAGATCGTCCGTCGCCTCGATTCCGGTCTGTTCCAGGAAGGCGTCGATTGTCCTGGCGTTCAACCCCTGAGAACTGCCGACCACGTGGAGCGCGAGAAGTCCGGGTGCCTCGCGCATATCCTGCGCAAGGACGACAATGACTTCTTCGCCTTTTCGTGTGACGCTCACGTATGCGTTGTTCTCAACCGGGATGAAGCCCCCGAACCGTTGGAGCGTCGCCCGAAGAATCCCTTTGTATGCGCAGATCCGCGCAAGTCCTGTCCATGCCATGACAAAGAGAAACCGTGATCGCTTTTTAACGCTTTCGATACACTCTGTCGAGATTCACTATCAACTGCCTGCCTTGGAAGCCGGCTTCAGGTTCGTGCCAGTACAGGACGCCTTTCTCGCCCAGCTTCCAGCACAAAAGCACCTGCCTGCCTTGGAACCAGTAAGGGAAATCGACCAATCCTTGGTCGAGATCCTTCACGATCAAGCCCTTGTCCAATATCTCCTGCAGCGCGTCGTAGAACCGCAGACAGACTGCATGGAAGACCTTGCTGGCCTGCACGTTGTTGTTGAGCATGAACTGGAAACCCTCGTCGGAAGTCACTTCGATCATGCACGAGAACTCCTTGTGGGAATCCACCAACTGCTCGATGGCCATCTTGTGCTCGAGCACGACCTTAAGTTTGCGAGAAAGCCACGGGACAAGACGGTCTGCCTCTTCGATGGTGAAGAACCGCTTGTCGTCGTTCACGAACAACCGGAAGATTTCCGGATTTATAAAGTGTTCGTTAGAGAACGCCACGTCTTCTGCAGAAGCAAAGCATCCTCTTCGATGTTCGGGCTCTCATCGATGACGACGCCCTTGATCCTGAACTCATCCCAGACCTTCACGAGTTCCTTCCAGCGCAAGTCGCCGTCCTTCAGATTCAAATGGTTCTTCTCGCCTTTAGGCCCGTAATTGATGCCGCATACCTGTATGTGCATGTTATCGAGACCTTCGCGCCCGAGCTCTTTCTCCAATTCCGTCATGATCGCCCTGAACTCATCTGTCGTGTTGTTGATGCCGTTGTATCTCGCGTGCAGGTGCGCGAAGTCCACGCATGGCAGCACGCCCTCGATGTCCTGCGAGAGCCGGATGCATTCCTTTAGGTCGCCCCACTGCGATTCCTTGCCGGTCGTCTCGGGACGGAGCCAGACATTTGTCAGTCCCTTGTCCTTCAATTCAGCCATCACGGTCTTGAAGTTCTTCTTGACGATCTCGTACGTCTCCTCTTTGCTTCTTCCAAGATAGAATGCGGTGTGCCACGTGATGCTCCAACCGCCGACCTCGTGCATGCGCGTGGCTGCCTCGATCATGCGCTGCATGCTCGGCTTGAGCTTCGTCGCATCAACGGGAGAGAGATTGACGTAATACTGCCCGTGGCACGTGAGCACGATGTTGTTGTCTTCCGCGGCCTTCCTGATGAGGGGAGCTTTCTCCTTCGAGATGTTGACGCTCTGCACCCATTCCAATTCCATCGCGTCCAAACCTAACTTCCTGCACTGCGCGATGCCGTTCGCGGTGTCGCGCGGCTGCGTCGACATCGGGATTCCCGGACTGCCGAAAAGGAGTTCGTTGATTTTCTTCATTTGTCTTCTCGTCTCGTCCCAAGTATGATGAGTCCCAAGCGCGATCTCCTCCGGCAGGTTTGAGGAGTTGTAGCTATCGATTCTGTCCCGTTAAAGCGACTACCAACCTGCTTATGGCTGCAACGGATGCGGTGTGCACGTGAATCGCGAACGTTCATGTCAGGTCCTGATAGTTCGTCAAACCCTTGATTTTCTTGATGACTGAAATGCCTGCGTTGCAGCCTTCACCGACAGACT
This sequence comes from Candidatus Woesearchaeota archaeon, assembly GCA_016203225.1. Taxonomy (GTDB): domain Archaea; phylum Nanobdellota; class Nanobdellia; order Woesearchaeales; family ARS49; genus DSQK01. The sequence continues at coordinate 100,593 of JACQNC010000014.1, forward strand.
TCGAGATCTGGTAGTTGCCGCCTGTGCAGCCGCCGGCAGCGAACACTCCATCGACGTTTGTCTTTCCGTCACGGTCGATCTTGATCGACTGTCCGTCCATCTCGAGCCCGAGTTTCTGGCTGAACGCCAGTGCGGTCGCGGTGCCGAGCGCCAGGAACACGCCGTCGGGCTTCTCCTCCGAATTGTCCGAGAACTTGACCTTCTCCAGTCTCTTGTCGCCGACGAACTCGACAGCGCGGCGCTTGTCGTACTTGATCTCGCGTTGGTCCAGCATCGTCTTCAATTCAGGAGCGATCGAGAACTCCTTGCCGTTCGACACGATCGTGATGTCATCAGTCAATCCAGTGAGCTCGAGCGCCTCTTCCGCGGCGAAACTGCTGTGGCCTATCACGAACACCCTCTTGTTCTTGTAGAACGGACCGTCGCACGCGACGCACGTATGCACGCCGCGGCCCATCAGCTTGTCCTCATTCTTGGCGCCGGAACTCTTCGCGGTCAATCCGGTGGCGATGATCAGCGCCTTTGATTGGAATTTGCGCGCATCGGCGAGCTTGACCGTGAACGAGCCACCTTTCTCCTCGGCATGCACGACTTCCGCGACAAGGTGCTCGGCGCCGTACTTCTTGACCTGCTCGACGCCACGGTCCAGTAAATCAGGACCCGAGACACCATCGCTGCCGAGGAAGTTCCCCACCTCCTGCGCCTTTATCAAACCAGTCTTCTCGATGTCGCCGATCATAAGCACTTTCAGTCCAGCGCGAGCCATGAATATGCTCGCGGCCATGCCTGCGGGACCGGCGCCTATCGTGATACAATCATAGATCCCTGGCATTAGGCATCCACCAGGATCTGGCCGCCTTCGACCTTGAGCTTGAAGCAGGAAACCGCTGTCGGCGCAGGCGGAGACAAGACCTTGCCAGTCGTGACATCGAACTGGCCGCCGTGCCACGGACACGTGACCGTGATGCCGTCCAGCTCGCCTTCTCCCAGCGGGCCGCCCTTGTGCGTGCAACGGCCATTTATGCAATAGAATTTCCCTTCCACGTTCGCGATGGCGATATCCTTGTCGTTCGCCTTGAACGCGCGGATGTTCCCCAGAGGAACGTCAGATGTCTTGCAGACCGGTACGAATGCCAAACCACACCTCCCTTTGGCAGGTACGTGCTAAGCGGGCTATAAAAAGGTTATTGAGAATCCTGACAGATCATAAAGAATAAAAACCAAGAAATCAATTACGCTTTCGCGACTTTGACCGCTTTCGGACCCTTGTCCCCCTGCTCGATCTCAAAGGAGACCGCGTCGTTCTCTTTCAGCGTGACGCCCGGCGCAAGTCCGGTCAGGTGGACGAAATACTCCTTTCCATCCTCGCCCGCGATGAAGCCGAATCCCTTTGAAACGTTGAAAAACTTCACTTTTCCTTTCATTCTGCTACCCCCTAAATAGTGGTTATTATCCTGAACAAGTGCGATGGTTTTTAAGCGTTTGCTTTTTAGGTCGCGCATATAGTCTCACCAAGCTAAATCTTTAAATCGGTATCCGCGACGCAAAACCCGGTGGTCATGATGAAAACTCCAGATTCTGCGGTCAGTAGGGTGGAACCCATGCGGAACGAGGCAGCGTACAAGATGCTCGAATCGCTGCGCAGACACGAGAAGGATGCCGTGCGCGAGTTCGGCAGGCAGGCCACGACGTTCCTCTCGCCCTTTGTCGAGAAGTACGGCGCGGCCATCAGAGTCTACACGTTCAACGTGGACAAGGTCGGTACGCCCGAGGAAGAATCACTCACGGCAACGCTCGAGATGCCAAAGACGTGGAACATCAATTGTCGGCTCAATTGGGCGCCCGGGACCGGCGGCGGACAGGTCGCGTACGTCCGCAAAATCGCGGCAGATGGGAAAGAATTGGTACGCGTCGCAAGTCTCATCACGCTGGTCGAGCGCATCAGTCAGAACCTCAGGTTGGAAACCGGCATCAACCATGACCACAACTTCAGCGTGGCGCCTGTCTCAATCGGCATCGCGGGATGGTACGCGAATGAAAGCCTGCCCCGCATCGCGGCGGCATTCAATGGACTGGACTGCCTGATGGACGTCTACCTGGCGAAAGAACCGGTCACCGCGTCGCCGGACTGACTAGCCCTTCACGTTCCCGATAGGCCTGAGCGCACATACGGGTTTCGAGATGCCGGCGATCTCCATCGTTCGAACGACCTCGGATATGTCCTTGTACGCGAAGCCTGCCTCTTCAGCAAGACCTGTGAACGTGGTCGTGCGCACGTAGATCCCTCTTTTCTCCATGTCCTTCTGCAACTGCTCACCGCGAATGGCGTGCTTCGCCTGCGTGCGCGACATCGTGCGGCCGGAACCGTGCATCGTGCTGCCGAACGTCTCCTCCTCCGCCTTCTTCGTCCCCAACAGCAGGTAGCTGCCGGTCTCCATCGATCCACCGACTATGACTGGCTGGCCAAGATCGCGATAAAGCGGCGCCAATTCAGCACGCCCGGGACCGAAGCAGCGCGTCGCGCCCTTGCGATGCACCAAAACCTCCTTGTTCTTGCCGTTCAGTTTGTGCTTCTCGAGCTTCGCGATGTTGTGAGCGACGTCGTAGATCAATTCCATGCCCAATTCCTTCGGATCCTCCTTGAACACGTGCTTGAACGCCTCGCGGATCTGGTGCGTGATGACCTGCCTGTTCGCGAAAGCGCTATTCGCCGCGCACGCCATCGCGTGGAAGTAGGCCTGGCCTTCTTTGGATCTGAACGGCGCGCACGCGAGCTCAGGATCCCGGACAGTGATGCCGTGCGACTTCATCGCAGGACCGAACACGTTCAGGTAGTCTGTCGCGATCTGGTGGCCGAAGCCGCGAGAACCGCAGTGCACCATCACGACGACCTGGCCCTCCTCGAGCCCGAACCTCTTCGCGGCTTTCGCGTCGAAAAGCTCGCCCTTCCGGATGGTCTGGACCTCAAGATAATGATTGCCCGAGCCGAGCGTGCCGAGCTGGTTTATCCCGCGACCCAATGCCTTCTGGGAAACCTTCGCGGGATCCGCATGGTCGATCGCGCCGAAATCCTCGATGCGTCCGATGTCGCTCTCCCAACCGTAGCCCTGCTCGACGCACCACTTCGCGCCACCTTGCATCGCATCCTTCATCTGCGAAGGGTTCATCCGGACAAAGCCCCTGCCTCCGACGCCGGCAGGCACCATCTTGAACAACGTGTCGACGAGCTGCTTGATCTTCGGCTGCACGTCCTTCAACTTCAGGTTCGTCTTGATCAAGCGCATGCCGCAATTGATGTCGAACCCGATCCCGCCAGGAGATATCACTCCCTTGTCAGGATCGAACGCGGCGACACCGCCTATAGGAAATCCGTAGCCTGAATGCCCGTCTGCCATGCAGTACGCGTGCTTCTGGATGCCGGGCAGGCACGCGACGTTCGTCAACTGGTCTACGACAGTGTCGTCCATGTCCTTCATGATCGACGGCGTGCCGTAGATACGCGCCGGCACTTGCATGTCGTGCTTGAACGTCTTCGGAAGTTCCCAGACGACATCGTCGACCTTAGAGAACTGTCTCAACAGCTCGGGATTCATACATCCACCACGACGCGAGCTGTCCAGCCTTTCTTGTCCTGCGTTACCGAGAACTGGTGCAGCGTGATCGCTTTCACGTCGGTGCCGAGCTTCATCTTCTTGTTTATCGTGTCGCCTTTCAGGTGCGCGTGCAACTGCCAGCCCTTGTTCTTCGCGACAGAGACCTTGAACTCGCTGAACAGCATCTGTTCCGCGTCCTTGACGTACACGAGTTCTGATAAGAATTCGTACAGCAACGTCTCGACCGAGTCCTTCTCGAGCGTTATCGTTGTCGTCTCCTTCGGCTTCACGGTCTTCACGTCCACCATCGCGCTCTCGACCGCCAACGCCGCGTGCTCGAACAACTCACTCAAATCCTTGCCGACTGCCTCGAACGCGAGGTCCGCCATGGCGATGCCTTCGAGAACGCGGAAACCTTTTTTCATGACGTCCATTACCGAGAGCTGCCTTTTAAACGTTGCCTTGTGAACATGCACGCGTCCCAGAAATTACTCCCCCGGCAGGTTTGAACGGGCTTTACGGTATCGCTTCGAAAGCCATAACACCACTAACCTGCTTGGGTACGAGCAACGTAGGCATGCAAAAGTGAAGAACTTCTACTTCCAGTCCTCAAGCAACCTGACAAGCAGCCTGACGCCCGCTCCTGTCCCGCCGGAGACGTTCAAGGGACCGTCCTTCTCTATCCACGCCGGCCCTGCGATGTCAAGATGGCACCAGGGAGTCTTGTCGACGAACGCCTTCAGGAACGCGGCGCCTGTCTCTGCGCCTGCGCCGCCGGACTTGCCCGAGATGTTCTTCAGGTCGGCGAAATCGCTCTTCATCATGTCGGAATACTCGTCATAGAGCGGCAACTGCCACGCCCTGTCATCCGTGTGGCCGGCAGCATCCAGGACCGTGCTGATGAGCTTCTGGTCCGTGCCCATCACGCCAGACGCGACGTTGCCCAACGCGACCACGCAAGCGCCAGTGAGCGTCGCGAGGTCGATTATCGCGGACGGCTTGAACGTTTCAGCATACGACAACGCGTCGGCGAGCACGATCCTGCCCTCGGCATCCGTGTTCAGCACCTCTATCGTCTTGCCATTGTATGCCTTGATGATGTCGCCCGGCTTGTACGCGTCTCCGCCAGGCAGGTTCTCGGTGACCGAGAGGAATCCGAGCACGTGAACGGGCAGCTTCAGCTCTGCAGCGGACTTTATCGCAGCGAACACGGCGGCAGCGCCAGCCATGTCAGACTTCATGTCTTCCATGTAGTCAGCCGGCTTCAAAGACAGCCCGCCTGAATCGAACGTGACGCCCTTGCCGACGAGCGCGAGCGGAGCGCCCTTCGCGCCCTCATAGTCGAGCACGAGCAGACGCGGCTCGCGCACGCTGCCCTTGTTGACCGCGAGGATGCCACCCATGCCCATCTTCTCAAGATCCTTCTTGCCATACGCGGTGAGCTTCACAGGCAGGTCCTTGAGCGCGTTGCGCACGGCCTCCTCCATCTTCTCGGGATACAGCGAGCTCGCGGGCTCATTCACGAGATCGCGCGTCAATCGCACATTCGTCGCGATGACGCTGCCCCTGCGCGAACCTTCCTCGACATCAGCCTTGTCGGCGTCGACCAGTAATTCCATGTTATCAAGGAATTTCTGCTTGTCCTTATCGACAGTCTTGTACTTGGTGAACTGGTACAATCCAAGAAGCGCGCCTTCGGCTACGGCCTGGGCTTTCGCCTTGACGGATCCTTCTACCGCGGCAGAGAGCAATGCAGTCCCTGCTTTCTTCGCGCCCAGGTCCCTGCAGATGCGCGCTGTAGAGCCAGCGGCCTTCCGCAACAGGTGCAGATTCGGCTCCTTGCCCAAACCTACGAGGATGACGTACGGCGTAGGCAGCTTGCCAAGCGTCGTGATGGTGCGCACCTTGAGAGGTTCTCCTGTGAATTGCTTGCGCTCGACCAGGCGCGAGATCGCGCCACCCAGAATCTTGTCAAGCGCCTGCAATTGACCAGTTAACTGGCCTTCGGGCATGCCGACCACGAGCGCGTCGCCGGCGTACTGTGCGATGCTTTCCTGCGAGATGGAGAGTTTTGTCATGCCTTCGCTGGCCTTGTCGAGTTATATAAGGTTTTTCTTTGCCAGCGCCATAAACTTTATAAACGGCCATCTTCGAAAAAGAGACATGGGGTTCAAGCAATTCCTTCCTGTGATCGCCTTGCTCATATTGGCAGCGCCTGCGCTCGCCGACGCGAGACTCCCGGAAGCAGGTATCGTGCCGGGCTCATTCCTATACAGCATCGACCTTTCGCTCGAGAACATCAAGCTCTTCCTAACTTTCGACCGCGCAGAACGCATCCGTGTCGGGCTGCAATTCGCGGCAGAACGCATCTCTGAACTGCAGCTCACTCTCATCGAGGATTCGCCCGAACGCGCCGAAGCAGCGCTCGAGGAACGCAAGGCCCTCCTCGACAAGGTCGCGGTCCAGTTCAAGAAACACCACGGCGATGACGAAGCGGCGTTCGTGGCGGAGATCCAACAGACGCTCGACGCGCACGACGCGCTCATCAAGGACGCATACGATGGCGCAGACGCGGGCGAGATCGACTTCTACGACAAAGCCACTGATCAGAACAAGGCATTCAAGGCGGTAATCGAGGAACGCGCAAAAGACCTGGATATCGAATTGGCAGAGGCCGTTGAGGAGGCGCCTGTCGTATCGGAAGAGACGGTGCCTGCGATCACCGGCGCGGTCGTCTCTGAGCCTGAACTGCCGAAGGACATCGCGATACACGCGGCAGTGAGCGACGAAGAAACGGACATCGTCGTCACGGGCGATATCGAGCGCAAGTTCACGCTAGACGTCACCGAACTCGAAGACCTCGTCACAGAGATCGCGAAGCTCCTGGACGTCTCTGAAGACAACGTCAGGGACGCGATGATTGTCGAGGTCGCGGCGGCCAAACCGAGGATAACCGTCATGATCGAGGGCGACGAAGTCGCGCGCATCACCGTCATAAACAACGGAATCGAGAAGAAGATCGTGCTCGCCATAACCGATCCCCAGGCAATCGCGGTCGAGGTCGCGCGCCGCACCGGGCTGGACGTGGAGCTCGTGCGAGACGTCATGACGATCACGAAGGATTACAACGAAGGGTATTACCTGAACGTCACCATCCCCGCGAACGAGACTAATTCTTCGTGAGCAACAGCGCATTCTACGTTAACCCTGTTCCCCGCTTTTCTCCCCAGGCAGATTGGTAGTCGCTTCATTGCTATCGATTCTATGCCAGTAAAGCGTCAAACCTGCTTGGGACGAGCACACTTCAGTTCATCACGCATGGGGCGACAGAGTCCTGCATCATAACGTTTTTAAAGCATCCGAAGGGAAGCATTGACATGAAATACGAGGGAACTGTCGTCCAAGTGCGGCAAGAGACGCCGCGCGTCAAGACCATCCGCGTGAGTTGGCCGGGCATCGAAGCGTTGCAGTTCGTGCCCGGACAGTTCTTCATGCTCAGCATCCCGGGATTCGTCAACCAAGCAGGCGTGCAGGTGAGGCGAGCGTACAGCATCGCGAGCGCACCGTTGGACAAGGGCTTTGTCGAATTCACCATCACTTCAAAGACCCCGACAGGACTATCAGCCAGAGCGCACGAGCTAAAGGTCGGAGACGCCCTGTCGCTCGATGGGCCTGCGGGCCATTTCGGGCTCAAACGACCGGTAAAGGACATCGCGTTCATCGCCGGCGGTTCAGGAGTCTCGAGCCTCCGTGCCATGTACCGACAGCTTCTGCTCGAAGGTCACCCGGGCCCGATCACGCTCCTGTTCGGCTTCCACGCACCAGAGGACTTCATATTCAAGGACGAACTAGCGGAACTCCAACGAAGGCATCCGAACTTCAAAGTCATACCGACAATCACCACAGACGACCCTGCATGGACCGGAAAACGCGGTCGTGTCACAGAACTCATCCCTCAGCTCTTCGCGGATACGAAGGACAGTGACTTCTATCTATGCGGTCCTCCTGCGATGGTGGAGGACACTATCAAGACACTCGCCGGCATCGGCGTGGCCCGCCACCGGATATTCCGTGAGGTATGGTAGTCGTCATCGCGGTAACGGACCTGTACTTCCAGGCCAAGATCATAGAGGTCGCACAGCAAGCCCGTGGTGACATCGTGCTCGCGAGCACGCAGGACGCCGTCCTCGAACAGACCCGCGAACTTGAACCCAGTCATGTCATAATCGACCTGGACGAGAAAGCGTTCGATGCCATTGACACCATCAAGCAACTGAAGGAACAGAACGCGAGCGTCCACATCGTAGGGTTCGTAAGCCACGTCCAACGCGACCTGCAGGCCCGGGCGAAACTCGCGGGTTGTGATGATATCCTGGCGCGAAGCGCGTTCTTCACGAACCTGGCTGGATTGCTCCAGTAGACTCCTGCTCGATAGGCGAGTCCTTAGCGGTCCTGAAATATTCCCTCGCGATAGTGCCGAGGTCCATTAGAAGCTTCTGTGTGTCCGGAGGGATCTGCTGGACGCTCTCCCACTGGTGGTGATTCGATAACTCGACACCATCGAACGCCAGATTCCCCCCGTCTGTGTTACGGTAACACTTGAAGTTCAGCTCATAATTCCCGCGTTCGAGCCTGCCCGTGACTTCTACATCGACCGTGACCGCTTGGGTCCCCTCGAAGTTCACTTCTTGATCGCGTCCCGTGTGGAGAGAGAGCGTCCTGCACTGCGCTTCACGTTTCAGATACACGAAGAAATCAGTCAGCGCTTTCCAGCGCATCTGATGCGGGAAAGGGATGACTGTTAACTCCTCAAGATCCCCCATGACACCATTAAGCCGTAGGGGTTTTATATCGTTTGCTATTCTTAAGACGAGGCTTTCGGCCGCATACGGCCCAACATCACACGCGTGGGCTCGTCCATGCGTTCGTGCTCGAGCTTCCTGCACACGAGAGCCTCGTGCGCGAACACGAACACGTGCAACGTCTTGTCGCCCCTGAGCCTCGACTCGTACTTCCGTCGCTCGGTCCAGTACTTGTCCGGCGCGAGCTTCTGGCGCAGGACGACCTTGCCCGCGTTCTCCCACATGAGGACCGCGAGGATGTCCTCGAACTTGTTCTCGACCGCGTCCACGAGTTCGTAACGCGCCTTGAGATGCGTGCTCGTCAGGAGCGTGTTGCTCGTCAGCAGCGTGTCGCGTTCATCGCTATAAAGGAAGGTGTGCTCGTCGCCGAGCTTCCAACTCAGGCCCGCTTTCGCGACCGCGGGATCGACCTCGAACATGTACTTCAGCGCCCCGGAGTTCCGCAATGGCCTCTCAGAACCATCACTCGTGAGTTCATGATGGCCCGGCAGGAGCACCGCGCTGCGTTCGTGGCGTTTTAGGTCTCCAAGATAGACCGTTAGGCGGTTCAGCGAATGGTCGACCGATATGAATTCCTTCTCGCAATCGAGGTCGACCTTCTGGATCTGCGGCGGCAACTCGATCGCGATGCTTGGCGTAAGCTTCCGCGAGGCATCGATCAACTGCCTGAGCGGCGGTCTGAAGCTCGTGTCGAAGCTCCGCACCTTCTCCTCGGGCGCGCGTTCAGGGTCAACGAACACGATGTCTGCCCCGACAAGGTTCTGCAAGGCCTTGAGTCCGTCCGCATGGATGAATTCGATGTTGTTCGCGTCCACCTTCTTGGCGTTCTCGAGCGCGTACCTGATCTTGCGCTTATCTATATCGATCGCGATGACCCTTTTGCAGGTGCGCGCGAACGCGATGGTCTGGATGCCCACCCCGCAACCGACATCGACCAAAGTGTCGCACGCCAGCCGTTTGGCACGGTACTGGGCTACAAGCTCGTTGGTCGCGAACCTGAGGTCGTCCTCAGTCAGGTAGTAGTCCTCCGAGGTCTTGGTGGTGGTGAGGCGCGTCTTCGCCACCGAGCACAGCTCATCAAAGTCATGGAGGTTAAGCTGCTTCGCTATCTGTTCCTTGCTCTTTCCCCGTTTTATGAGCTCCATGATGGTCTTGACATGTACGTCGACCATCTGAGGCGTATATGTATCGAAGATCACGGCGCACCCTTTTTCCCTACTTCAGAAGGCATACATTTATAAACCCTCCTTCTCCTATATGAGTATACTCGTTCTCGCGAGAGAATCGGTAGAATAGTAAACAATTCCGGAGAGACCCGTATGCAATTCAATGCAGGCGGCTTCGGCGGACCGCGTCAAATGTTCGACGCGACCTGCTCGGAGTGCCAGAAAACGTGTCAGGTTCCGTTCAAGCCCAAGGCCGAACGACCTGTCTACTGCAGCGACTGCTTCAAGAAGCACAAGCCGCAGTAATCCGCTGATCACCTGATTAGCAAGCGAATCCCTTTTCTTTTTGTCCTTTTTTTCATTCTTTAGTGGTTTTCATTCTTTAGTGGTAACCGTCAGAACCTTTATAAAGGGGGTTCTGGTCCCTGCCTTCATGGCAGTAAGTGAAGCGGAATTCCTGGGCGAGTTCGACGAAGCAGTACGCACCCGCGGTCTCGAACGCATCCCTATCCATACCTACCTGGCATTCCTGCGAACGAAGGAGCTCAGAGATACAGGCACGCGGACAGAATCCTGGCGAAAGGCACGATCGCTATATCAAGCGATCCGCGGGCTTTATCATCCAGAGACCGTCTGCGACGCCATGGACCTTCTTAGGCGGAGCGTCATCCCCGTATCGCTCGTAGAATCGTGGGCAAAAGACGGGAAACTCGTGACGCCTCTCGAATACGATGCAGCATTACAGGGTTATCCTTCACTACGGGAACCGCTCGATATCGCCATACAGTCAGAACTCGAGAACGCATTGACCGTCTAGCCTATCACAACTGGCCTGTACAGGACCTTCTTGCCGTGGTCATTCCGCACGACTATCCTCGCGAGATAGACGTCGTCAGCATACCAGGGAAGCTCTCCTTCCAAGGTGGTCGCGAAATCGTCATCGTCCTCGAACGGACCCTGCCGAAGCCTTAACCCGAGTTCGGGGATGAACAGCGTGACCGTGAGGTCCTCCTGGTCGTTCGCATCGACCGATACGTGCGCATACATCGTGCGATCCGCGACATCGACGCTCGCGCGGTCGATCCCGGCGAATGCGGCCACAAGCGTGCTGGCAAGCAAAAACCCAAGAACCCAAACAAATCCTTTCATGCCCTTGGGCGCGTGTCCCTGCTATTAAACGATTGTTGTCATGCATCAAATAGGTCGTATCCTTTATAAACGGTCATCCAGGACCTCGATTCGGTGAGTGACATGAAGACGATCCAAGTGGTGGGCGAGACCATCTCGCTCGAAGGCACGTTCTTGGTGGACGTAGACGCGTCCCAGACGGATGCGATACAACGGACGCTTTCCGCTGCCTTGACGCCCCGCCTCGAGTCGCGGGCCCGGGAACTGGCAGCCAAACGTGAACGCCCTTATGTCGCGATGGAAGACCCGGACGTAACATTCGACGCCTACGACTTCCCGCATAAGACCGAAGTGGTCTGGGTGGCGACAGCGGTCGTGTTGATGAAAAAGGATTATATACATCGCCCGTGACTGTTTCCGCATGCAGCTCGCGAACGGCGTAGACGCCATCGATCTCGCGATATATCTTCCCGTCCACGAAACGCTAGTCCTGTCCGACCTCCACATGGGATTCGAGGAATCCCTCAACGCGCAAGGCGTCCTCGTGCCCAGGACACACTACAAGGACCTGGTCGATCGGCTGGAACTCATCTTCGCGGAACTCAAGAACCGCAGACAGCGCGTCAGCCAGGTGGTGATCACGGGCGACCTGAAGCACGAGTTCGGAGGCATCCGAAGACAGGAGTGGAAAGACGTCTCGCGCATCGTCGACTACCTTCTGCGGCGCGTAGAGAGGCTCGTCCTCATCAAGGGCAACCACGATGTCCAGCTCGGACCGATCGCGACGCGCCGCGGATTGGAACTCGTCAAGGACGTCCGGCTCGGTGACGTCCTAATAATCCATGGCGACCAGGAGCCCAATGACCTGAAGGGAGTGACGACCATCATCATGGGGCACGAACATCCCGCCATCGGGTTGCGTAGCGGAACGCGCGTTGAGCGTTTCAAATGCTACCTTGTCGGGAGATACAAGCGCAAGACGCTCATCGTGCAACCGTCAGCCAATCTCTTGACAGAAGGCAGCGATGTCATGAAAGAACAGACCTTGAGTCCCTTGCTATCAAAAGATATCCTATCATTCAAGGCTTTCGTCCTAGATGACAAGAAACGGGAGCTGCTCGACTTCGGCGTGATCAGGCGGTTGCGCTAGAAACGACGCGGTTCCTGCCCGAGTTTTTCGCCTGGTACAGCGCTGTGTCAGCCGAGGAGAAAAGCTGGTTGAACCCATCCGCGTTGTCGGGGAACGCTGCCACGCCTATGCTGACGGTGAGATTGGCGCGGCCTGGCTCGCCTTTCCGCAGTTCGCTCATCAAAGTCACGGTCTTGTCCGCAATCAACGTCCTCAGATGCTCAGCGACACCCGCAGCATGAATCTTGTCGGTGTTCGGCAGGAACACGACGAACTCCTCGCCGCCCCAGCGTCCGACTATATCCGAGGTGCGTACGTTCTCGTGCATGATCCTCGCGACCAACGCCAACGCGCGGTCGCCCGCGTCATGGCCGTAGGTGTCGTTGATGCCCTTGAAATGGTCGATGTCGACCACCAGCAACGCGGCGGGCCAACGGTTGCGCCGCGCCAGCGACAGTTGGGGTTCTGCCAATTGCAGGAACGTGCGCCTGTTCGGGACTTGCGTGAGGAAGTCGATCCCTCCCGCGGCAGCCTCGGTCTCGACGTGCTCTGTCCGGTGCACGGCGAACGTCCCGGCGAGGTTCAACACGCGTTCTGCCTCCGGCCCGAGCGCAACCTTGTGCCTGAGGATTATGCGTTGGAGCTCCTGGAATTCTGAAGGCTTGGAGAACCCCGCGATCACCTTCAGCAACGCGTCAGCGGTCATCTTGTTGGCCTGCTGAAGATCGAGGATGATCCGCTCGACCGTACGCTGTTTGGCCAGCGCGAGGTTCAACGCGTCGAGAGCGTCCTTCTGCTTCCGCAACACGAGCTCAAGTGCGCGTTCGACGGCATCGAGGTCGTCGGCCCACGCGACGGCCTGGTTCGGGCCCGGCTGCGGCGTCTGCTCGATGCTCCGAAGCGTTGCCTGTTCCTGCTCCAGGAGGCGTTTCTTGTCCGACTGCCTGGCCCGCCAATCGCCCAATCTCGCGGTGATGAACGCGGAGATGTCCGTGATCTGTTTGCGCTTGGCCGCGAGCGCCAGCCTTTCAGCGAACGCGGCTGCCATGCCCTTCTGTTCGAGTTCCTGCTGCAGAGCTTCCGTATCCTCGAACTGGATCTTCGACTGCTGCAGGATCTGCTGGCGCACTGACTCGAACTCCTGATCGAGCGGTCGCAACGTCACCATGAACGAAGGGAAGATATCAGCCATGATGCGAACGATGACCTGCCGGACGGTCGCGGTGTCGTTCTGGCGCAACGCGAAAATCAACCCCCTGACAAGCTGCCGGTGCGGCTCAATCGTGCCTAGCTCTGCCTCGAGGCTGTGCAATTGCAGCTGTTCGTCAGAAGTGAGGCTGGCGAGAAGCTGGATGATCCGTCGCGCGTCCTCCTCTTTCACAGGCGGGATACGACAAGAACTATATTTAAAGCTTCAGGTGGTGCTTGTAGTCTCTCGCAAGCGCTTCGGTGATGGTCTTGCAATGACCGTCGACTACCGAGAAGGAATTCTTTGAAGCGCCTTCGAGGCGTGAAGAGACGTCATCCTTGTGCGCGCCGAGCAGGTCCGCGAACGCCGAAGACGGGTCGCGGCATTCCTGAGCAGCGGTCTGGACAGCCTCCGCGAGCAGGGTCACGATGTAGCTCATCGTCCCGAACACGAACGCCCGATGGCGCACGTAGTCCGCGGAGAAATCGGTGGGTCGCTCGATGGATTGCTCGCTCGCGAACCGTCTGAGGATCTCCTCGGTGCGTCCTATGCGTTTCGTCCATTGCTCGAGCACTTCGATGCCCGGCACAGCGACATCTGCCATGATTTGATGGCAGCGAACAGCTCTTTATAAATCTTTGCTTTTATACTACTTAAAAGAGACAACAAATCCTTCTTAAACGAAGACCGCAATCATAAGCCATGCTCGCCGTGCTTGCGCCTATCCTGCACATAGACCAGTATCTAGGCATGCTCATCCAGGAATTCGGGATAATGGTATACGCGCTGCTTTTCTTGATCATCTTCGCAGAGACCGGGCTCGTCGTGTTACCGTTCCTGCCAGGCGACAGCCTGCTATTCGCGGCAGGCGCGTTCGCCGCGCTCGGCAGCCTCAATATCTGGACCCTGCTGATCCTACTCGCTATCGCCGCGATACTTGGGGACACGGCGAATTACTGGATCGGCGCAAAGGTCGGCCCTCGCGTCTTCACCAAGGAACACGGCATCCTCTTCAGGCGCGAATACCTCGACCGCACGCACGCGTTCTACGACAAGTACGGCACGAAGACGATAATCCTGGCGCGGTTCGTTCCGATCGTTCGCACCTTCGCGCCGTTCGTGGCAGGCATCGGCAAGATGCGCTACGTGACCTTCCTCGCGTACAACGTCATAGGCGGACTCGCATGGATCATTTTCTTCGTCCTCGGCGGGTTCTACTTCGGCAACATCCCGCTGGTCAAGGACAACTTCGGCCTCGTCATCATCGTGATAATCGTGCTCTCCGTGCTGCCGCTCGTGTGCGAGATCTGCTACCACAAACTGAAGAAGTGTCCTACTGCCTGAACGCTCCTTGTCGTTCCTCGTCCCTCCGCTTTTCTCCCCCGGCAGTTTTGAGGTCGCGTTACATGCAGAACGCAGCGTTCTGCTGTACAGCCGAGACCTTCGGGCTCGGCATGTATCGGTATTGATTCAATAGCAAGTATACCACTACAAACCTGCATGGGCATGGCTGCTTTGGAAGTTTGGGCGGCGTATCTCTGTTTCATGCAGAAGTTTTTTAAACGGCTTCTTTGCCTTTCAGGGTATGCCTTTGAATGAGAAACTGGACGACATCCAGGATGGCCAAGACGGCATCCCTGGTAGTGACGATGATTATGTCGGGGTGCTTGGCTGTCTCCATTACGCAAAACTCGGGCTTCTCACGACCGCTGCAACGGTGGCGCTCATCGCGCTGAGCTGTTCCAACGGCACATTGCGCGCGAAAGGCGAACAGCAACCGCAGCAGATCGTAATCAAGGAAAGCGAGGAGGACGCAGCCTACCGCCGCGCCCGGCGCGAACACCTCGAAGGAGACCTGCCTGCCGCGGTCGGACTATACGAAAAATGCACCGATGATGCGCACAAACGACGCGTCGCATCACACTTATTATCGATCAAGACAACATACCGGACGCTCGACAGCCTCACGGATCTAACGATACAAAGCCTCAAACGAAACGCACAGACCTATCGCGAGGCCATCCATGACGCGAAGGCGGCTGTCGAAGACGCTCCCGAGAACCCATCAGCATACGCTGCGCTCGGGAGACTACAAATGTGCGCAGGCAATTTCGACGCAGCCGAGACAGCATACAAGGAATCCTTCGAACTCCTACGCAACGCAGGCAAGGACGACGTAGCTGTCCGCGCAGGCATCATCCAAACAGCCATCTTCAAGAAGGACTATGACGCGGCCATCGACCTCGCGGAGAGGACATGGAACCTCTATCCCTGGGAGACAGATATCGCCCAGCGACTGATAGATGCGTACAACCTGGCGGGCAGGATAGACAAGGCGCGCTCGGTCGTGTCGGCATTGCGCATCCAGGACCCTAAGAACGAAGGATACATCCGTCAAGAGGCCAGCCTCGCGTGGTATTGCGAAGACTACGGCGGTGTCATCGGAGCGTACGCAGAGCTCATAAAGCGTGATGTCAAGGACAAGCGGTTCCTCCAGGAACAGATAGTCCAGCTCCAGACATTGCTCAAGAATGACTAGAACGCGTGACCGCACGACTTGCACGCATGCGTCTTCAACTTCTCCTTGTACTCAGTCGTGAGCCCGAACTGCACCTTGCTCTGACAGCCAGGACAGTGCGGTTCCAGGTTTTCCACCTGTTCGAAAAAGTTCACAAGGACGACCATCGGGAAAAACGATGGTGGCTGAGCTTTTAAGCATTTTTATATAAATTATAAAGCATCAGAACCCGCCGAGCGTGCTCTGGCTCCCTTGCTGCGTGAACTCGTCCACGCTCACGCCCAAAACCGCGAAAATGCGTTCCACCGCAGGGATGACCTGGTGTTCGATGTAGTAGTCCGCATCATACTCTTCCTGGTCGGCCTCATCCTCGAGCTTGACCCTGTCGCGGATCTTGCCCTTGCCCTTCGTCACTACATACTTGATCATGTCGCCTGGCCCGACGTCGACACCGCGGGCCTTCAAACGCTGAGCAGCAGCCACGTGCGGACCAATCGCGGCGTACTCGCCCACGTCGCGCGTGAGTTGAGTCCAGATGACGACCTTTTCCAAAGGGACCTTGTTGGACTTCAGGTCCGCGATGACACTCTTTACGTGCGCGAGCGCCTTCTGGCCATCACCTTCCCCGAGGATGATCCGCAAGACCTCCTTCTGGGTCTCCTTCGCGATGAACGCAGTGTTCCGTCTGACCGTCTCGAAGCCACGGATCTTCATGCTGCCCTTGCGGTCGATGAGCGCGTACTTCTTCTTCGCGCCTGCCTCCGATGCCTTGACAGCGACGAAGATGCCGCGGGGGTAGAAGCTTTCGTATTCCAACTCCATCAGGCCGGGCAATTCCTTGTTGATGCGCTGCACGAACGCCTTCGCATCATCCTCCGATTTCTTGCCTAGCATAAGAAAAACCGAGTCAGTGTCAGAATAAAGCACGGTGAACTTATCCTTCTGCGCGCTCCCGATGACCTTCGTGATATAGTACCGTCCGTACGCGAGGATGCTTTGCCCGCATTCGAAACAGTACCAGCGCGCAGGCGCGAACCCAAGATAGCCGAAGAACGCGTTGGACAGAACTTTCAACGCCTCACTGCGCGCAGCGAGCAGGGTGTCCTTGGTCTGCTTGAGCAAAACCTTGATACGCGCGCGGCGCGCGATCAGGTCCTCGATTATGGTCGCGAGGAACCCCCGCTTCTTCGTGCAGAACCGGTACGTTTCGCCTTCCATCGGGACGAGCGGGGCATCCGGGCAGCAGGAACAGTTAAACGTGCCGGGAGATATGTTGTGAGAGGCGATGATGCTCGGATAAAGCGAACGATAGTCATACACCACGATGTCCTTGTACAGTCCTGGTGTGGGCTCGAACACGAGCGCGCCTTTGAGACGGAGCTGCATGCGCGCCGATTGCTGCATGTAGGGGGGCCTGTTCGGTGTGACCTCGTTGAAAGCCGCGGCTTGCTTTATGATGTACCACTCGACGAGCTGCGAGAAGCTCATCCTGTTGATGTCCCACAACGGAAGCCCGATGATCTTGACGAACTCGATCATGTTCGGCAACACCTTCAACGTGAGATCGTAAGTGAGCTTGGAATCCTGCAGGTTGTACTTAGCGAACGTGTCCAGCTCCTCGGAGGCTGCGTCCCATGCGGGCGCGAGCCGGTCAAGGTCGACGTCGTGCTTGCCCTCTCCCAGAAGCTCTCCCGCGACCGCGTCCAGCGTGAACACGTCGGTCTCCATGCTCCTGCTGATTATCTTCCTTATGAACTTGAAGACGTCGACGTGAACGATGCCCGCGATCTGTGCGGTCGTCTGGCCGCGACCCGAGACCTTCAGCTCGGAATGATCCAGACCGATGTCGAGCTTGAGCCTGTACTTGTCCGCGCGCGTCCGGATGTACGGCAGGTCGAATCCATCCGAGAAATATCCTGCGAGGATGTCCGGCTTGTACTCATCCACGAGCTCCTTGAAGCGCTGCAACAGATCCGCCTCGCTCGGCACGACCTCGATATACTTCTCGTGCGTGGGGAACTGTTTCCACGTGATCACCTTGTGGAACCCGTCGCCGTAAAGAGCCAACATAAGGATTGGGTGCTTGTCGGGCATAACGCGCTTGCCCAGAGGATTGTACGTTTCGATGTCGACCGCCAGGATGCGCGGAGTTGTGAGAGCCTCCTCGTTCGCCTGCTTCACGGACGTGGCTTTCAGGACAGGCACGCGAGACTCCTCGACCATCTGCTCGCCAGTCGCTTCGATAAGAGTCATCGGTTGAAGGCACTTGTCTATCAGGTACCTACGCGCGAACTTTATGTCGTACTCGAAACAATCCTTGATCCCCGGCCATTTACGGATGGCGTCCTTTATCTCCGGCACTCCCGACGGCATGTTGACGACCACCTTGAGCAGGCGCTGCTCCTGTTCGTTGACCCGCTTCGTGATGTCCTCTGTCCTCACAACGAAGAAATCGCCTTCCTTGCTGCTCTGCCGCACTGTCGCGAGGTCGTTCTTCAGGGTCTGAAGGTCATCATCCTTCGGCCAGACATAGAAATACGGCTCGAAACGCGCGTCATGCACGCAGACCTGCTTTCCGTCGGGCGTGCGGCCGTACAAGTGGATGACCGCCTTCTTGTTCAGGATCCGGTACGAGATGTCGGTGAGATAAAACCGCAGCGTTGTCATGCTCTGACAGGGATTCTGAGACTATATTAACCATTCGGGGCAATCTTTAAATAACGATGCAGGACTTGTTGAAGCCATGTACGACGTCATCATCATCGGAGGCGGTGCAGCGGGGCTCACCGCGGCCATATACGCCTGTCGCAAGGCGTTCAAGACGCTCGTGGTCTCGCCAGAATACGGTGGCCAGACCAATCTCACCAGCCACATCGAGAACTATCCAGGATTCATCGTCTCCACGGGCTGGGACCTGATGAGCAAGTTCAAGGAACAGGCCGAACACTTCGGCGCCGAGACGCGCACCGCGAAAGCGGTCAAGGTCGAGAAAAACGGAGAGAAACAGTTCACGGTTCATTTCGAGGACAAGACGTCCGAAAAATGCAAAGCGGTCATTCTATGCCACGGTAAGTTGCCACGGCCGCTGAACATCCCTGGCGAGAAGGATTTCCTCGGACGCGGACTTAGCACGTGCGCGACGTGCGACGCGCCGTTGTACAAGGGCAAGACGGTCGCAGTGATCGGTGGCGGGAACGCCGCGCTCGAGGCTGTCGAGGAACTGCGCAACGCAGGCGCAAAAAAGGTCTATCTGGTGCACCGTCGCTCTGAATTCCGCGCAGACGAGATCACGGTCAAGAAAGTCAAGGCGTTGCCCGGCGTCGAGTTCGTGCTGAACCATTCGCCTTCAGCGATAAAGGGCGACAAGTACGTCACCTCATTCGAAATCGAGGACGTCGCGACCAAGAAGCGCAGGGAACTGAAGGTCGACGGAGTGTTCTCAGAGATAGGGCATATCGCGGATTCTGAGATGGTCAGACATCTCTGCAAGCTAAACGACCACGCAGAAGTCCTGGTCGACGAGGCGGGGAACACTTCATGCCCCGGAATCTTCGCCGCAGGCGACATCACGCCCGTTCGCTACAAGCAGACAGTCATCGCCGCAGGCGAAGGCGCCAAAGCGGCGCTTGAGTGCCACCGGTATCTAACTGGCGGCACGGCGACAGGAGAGTACAGTAAGTAGATAGATATTTATTCTTCAGTAGCTTTCTCAGAGTAATGGCGGATGGTGTTTCTGATGGGCCGGGATCCGGAGCGCACGTCGGCGGAATTGACGAACTGCTCGAAGCAACAACGGTAGACTTTCCAAAGCCGTTCCGGTTGCATGAGCTTGAAAAATTCTTCGTCTATCTGTGCCAGCAGCACGGTATCGAAACGGCATACACTGTCGAGAAGCATAAGCGCACCGGGACAAAATACGACGATCAAGGGAATCAGCAGAAAGCGGAAAAACCATTGCTCGGCACGGTGAGCGCGGCAGGGATGATGCATACTCGGGAGCCGCCTTTCAAGACGTGCGGGTTCCGCACAGAACATGCCAGAAACACGAGCAGAATCAAGGCAGTCCATTTCGAAACGATCCCTGGATATGATGCTCTCTCAGAATACCGTCCAGAAGAAGTGCAGTTCTGGGCATACATCAAGCGCGCAGCTCAGGAATACTTCTCGAAGCTCTAGCCCAAACATTTTTATAATCATGACCTTGCTATTTTCCCCATGACACTCTACCGTTGCCATACGTGCAGCAAAGAGAGCACGAAAAAAGGGATGTGCCCCCAGTGCAATAGGGCATTCGAGAAGACCTGCGGCGTGTGCGGGCACAACATCGACTGCTGCACATGCACGGGCGACATACCCCAGACTAAAGGCGTGCCGCGTAAATGATGACGTACCCGCCGTGCCCTGAGTGCCACGGCCACGAGTTCGACTTCGACAAAAAGACAGGAAAACTGACCTGCAAGAAATGCGGGTACACAACATATCTGAAGGTGATCTGAATCGGAGAATTACACAAAGCCCAACGCGTCGGCGTGTTCGTCGACGTGCAGAACCTCTACTACTCCGCGAAATTCACGCACAGCGCGCTCCCGAACTTCAGGCCGATACTCGATGATGTAGTCCGCGGCCGTACGCTCGTCAGGGCGATCGCGTATGTCATCCGCGCCGAGGAAGTCAACCGAGAGGAATTCTTCAACGTCCTATCGAACATGGGTTTCGAGATCCGCGCCAAGGACGTCCAAGTCTTCGCCGATGGCGCCAAGAAGGGCGACTGGGACATCGGAATCGCGATGGACGCCATCGAGCTCGCGCCCAGGCTAGACACGATAATAATCGTGTCAGGCGACGGCGACTTCGTGCCGTTGGTTGAACACCTGCGTAGAGCGCTCGGCTGCCGAGTCGAAGCGGCCGCGTACGGCAAGAACACGTCGCAGAAACTGATCGAAGCGGTCGACCTGTTCACCGATCTCGACAAGAACCCGAAATACCTGCGCGGCCATAGACCGCACGAGGAACGTCACGGCGAGATAGACACGCACGCGGTCAAGGCAGTGACTGAGCTACGGACAGAGATAACCAGTGCACCATCTCAACGGCCGAGACAGCAGATGCGCAGGCGCAGACCACAACGGAAGTGAGACCATGTTGAGCATCACATCGCAGAATTTCCGGTCTGAAGTCTTGGGCAGCAAGCTGCCGGTCATAGTCGATTTCTGGGCAGAATGGTGCGGCCCCTGCCGCATGCTCGGCCCGGTGTTCGAGAAAGTCTCGAAGGACTTCGCAGGCAAGATGACGTTCGCGAAGCTGAACGTCGACACGTCGCCCGAGCTCGCGCAGAAGTACGACGTGCGCGGCATCCCGTGCATGATCATATTCAAGAACGGCAAGGAAGCAGATAGATTGGTAGGTGCGCTTTCTGAGAGTATCTTGCGCGAGAAGATCACGTCTGCGTTGAGAAGCCCTTGATTATGCTTGGTTCTGACGGTGGAATGCCTATCCGTCAAAATTGCTGAAGAAGGTGAAGGTTTTTAAGTCGGTAAATCATATTCTGTCTTATGGATGCGAAAGAGATCTTTGAATTGGATTTAAACAAGATTGGTTTTGATCAAAGAATATCTGCAGCAGATGGCAAGAGTAGAGCTCAACAAGTCTATGTTTGGCTTGCAGGCAAGGTGACCTATGATGATGACCTTGCAATAAAGAAGATGCACGTTGAAGCATCAGGGCCTAATGCTGATCCGCGTCTCTCGCGTGAAGTGCGAAGCATTCAACGTACTGCGCAACAAGTTATCGAAGGGGGTAAAGGAGTTTGTATCGAGCTCGCAGTTGCCTATGTCGCTTTGGCCAACATGTGTGGTTTAGACGCACATGTGGCACAGGTCCGCGAATCTTGCTTTGGCGAGAAATTCCACCAGAAAGGTGCACCATGGGGCCACGTATGTGCGGCAGTTACTTTTCAGGAGACTATCGCGGTGGATTTAGATCAAGCATATAACAAACAAGGCATAACAATCAATGAAAAACCGAGCGGCTTCCAAGTGCCCCATCGAAAGCTTGAACGCATGCCACTTGAGCGATTATTGTTTGTATATGACTCTGCAGAAATGTTTGCGCAAATGTACGAAGAATCGGATTGATTAAGAAATCATACCTTCTAGGAGGGTCTCACGCCGCGAAATACCTGCTCACTAGGTAGATCGCCATCACGCCCACTCCGAACCAGGCGAGCTGGATCAGCGACTTCGGGAATTCCTGGTCGTGATGCAGCTCAGGGATGAGGTCTGCGGCAGCTATGTAGATGAAGCCGCCTGCGGCGAACGCCAGCAGCGCAGGTTCGGCGGACTCGACGGCCTCTGCGTAGAAGAACGCGACCAGCGCTCCGAGAACGGCCGTGAGCGCAGTGAGGAAGTTGTAGAACAAAGCTCTCGTCCGGCTCAGGCCTGAATAGATAAGGACGCTGAAGTCGCCTATCTCCTGGGGGATCTCATGCAGGATCACCGCGAGCGTGGTGACGACGCCCAATCCGGGATTGACGACGAACGTCGCCGCGATGATCACTCCATCGAGGAAGTTGTGCACGCCGTCGCCGAACAGGTTCAGCCAGGCGACCGGCTTCACCTGCTTCGGGTGCCCATGATGGCCGTGACCTTCGGCGTGATGCGTCTCGCATCTGCCGTTGTGGCAGTGGTACCAATACATTAGCTTCTCGACAACGAAGAACAGCACGATGCCGCCCAGAACGAACGAGAAGATAGGCAGGCCTCCATCCGCGGCCACAGCTTCAGGTATGAGGTCGAAGAACGCCGCTGCCAGGAGCGCGCCCGCCGCGAAACTGACGAGCGGGAACATGAGTTTCTCGATGCGCTTGACGTTGAAGAACAGTAAGAACGCTCCGATGAATGAAACGATACTGACCGTGAAGACCGCCAACAGAATGGTCGCGAGCGTTGAAAATGCCATGATACCTCTTTTGCGGGAATGAGCCCTGCAAGATTTAAAAGCGTTGTGGTCGCATAACGTTTAAAAAGGCAGCCGCTGTTGCAGCCTTGTGCTCAAAAAACCGGTGATAGTGGTCAATTTCAAGGCCTATAAGGAGGCCACTGGCGTGAACGCGGTCAAGCTCGCGAAAGTCTGCGACCACATCGCGCTGGAGCTCAACGCGAACATCGCAGTCGCCGTGCAAGCCGTTGATCTCTTCAGGGTAGCGGCGGCCGTCAAGATCCCTGTGCTTTGCCAGCACGTGGACGGGGTCAACTACGGCCAACACACCGGCGCGATACTGCCTGAGGCGATCGTGCAGGCCGGCGGCGCAGGAAGCCTGATCAACCACAGCGAATGGCGCATCCCCCTTCCGAACATCGACGCCGCCATAAGGCACTGCAGACCATTGGGGCTGGACGTCATCGCGTGCGCAGACACTCCCGCCAACGCGAAGGCGGTCGCAGCGTTGAGCCCGTCATTCCTCGCGATCGAGCCGCCTGAACTGATCGGCGGCAACATGTCTGTGTCCGTGGCGCGCCCTGAAGTCATCACCGAGACGACGAGCGTAGTCAAGCGTGTCCCTGTGCTGTGCGGCGCGGGCGTGCACACCCGCGACGACGTCGCGAAAGCGATCGAGCTCGGCGCTGTCGGCGTCTTGGTCTCTTCGGGCGTCGTGTTGTCGAAGAATCCTGAAGCCGTCTTGAAGGAATTGGTTGTGGGGCTGGGATAGCGTTCTACACGTTCTCGTCCCAGGCGTGATGAGTTTCGCCACGATTGACCTCGCGTTACCGCTATCGATTCTATTCCAATAACGCGACTACAAACCTGCTTGGGCACTTAGCCTGGGGGAGAAAGCCTGAGAAAGTCCTTACGGGACTTCGACGAATATCTTGTAGATCTTCTTCGTGTACCAGACGCTCAAGTCAGAGTTCGCATCGCACGTGCCGGGTGGCGTCGCGCCGTATTGAGAGACGTCCCACACGCACACGTTGAACGAGTACGTGCCTTGCGGCGTGGGGGCGTTATCGGCGATGCTGTCGCCCACCACGACCCGGATGGGAATCGCTTGGTAGTCATTGTTCTTTATCGCGTGCGGGCCAGGCGAGTAAAGCACCCAGTTGTTCGTGATGTAGACCGGAGAGGTCTCCATTATCTCGGTCTCCTGTGCGTCGAACCCTTTGCTGAACTCCACGCTCACTCCGAACTCTGAATTCCGGCCGAGCACGTTCTGCACGCCAAGCCAGAACGTCGCGCCCTTGCCGCGCGAAAGACGCGCCTTGTTCAACGGGATCGCTACGATGTTGCCGTCGCGGATGAGAGACACGAGCTGAGCCTCCGTGTCGCGGTCGAGCTCCTGCCTGAACTCCTCGGTCGTCGTGTAGAACTGGCGCAGGAACCACAACGATCCCGCGAAGATGATGACTGTCAGTATCAGGATGACGAAGAAACCGATGCTCAGCTCGAAACCTCTTTTGTCCATGCGTCAAACATCCGTTGTAGGCCTTACATTTCTGCCCAAGCACGATTGACGTCGCGTTATCGGCGTCGAATCGACTGCAATGAGGCAACTACAAACCTGCCTGGGCACGAGCAGCTTGGGAAGCAACGATTTCAAATGCTTCCCGGGGTTATGAACGTGATCTTCTCCAACGATTTCGTGAACGTGCCCTTCTTGACCTGGGCGTTCTGTTCGTACGAGTATGCGACGCTCAACGTCACCGTGTGCTGCGCCTCGGGACGCGCGACGAACGTGATGGGGACGTCTGCAGTGACGGTCTGGCCAACGGCGTTCAATTCCTGGTTGACGACGACGAACCCCAGCTCCTTGCTGCCGTCGAGGGCGCGCACGGTCTCGATCCTGACCTTGCTGATGCCTGCCTGGACCTCGTATAGTGTGAATTCGGCGCGCAAGCGCTCCGTGACTGTGTTGAACGGCTTGTTGTACGTGTACCGATTGTTCAGGTGGAAGATGTTGAGGTTGCGGTCGTCGAACAGCGACACGGGCGTGACCTGGATTCCTGATCGCACCTGCGCGACGCACGCCTGAGACTGGCAGCCCAGGTCCATGTACTGGCCGGCGCTCCCCGAACAGGGCCCGCAGTCTGCTGCGCAGGTGCACTTGTTCTCGTTTCCGTCGCACTGGAAGTTGCCGCACGCGCCCGCGATAGGGGTGTGCTCGCAGAAGAACTGCGTCTCCGGCCCGCACGTGTCCTCGGTGCCTGCGTTGCCGTCGTCGCAGTCAGGACAGCCGTAATCGACGTTAGGCTTGACCCACAAGAACGTCGTGCCGCGGTACGGGCTCAGGAGTTGGCCTGTCTTGCGCTGCGAAGATATAGTGTATTCGTAGTCGATCTTGAGCTGAGGATCGGTCACAGATCCCTCGAGGTCAGCCGTGACCAAATCGAGATGCAGGTCGTCGCTCACGGCGGCGCCCTTGCCAGAGAACGGCTTGTTCGCGTCACTGTCGATCAGGATGACGTTCTGCTTGTTTTTGAGCGCAGAGAGCTCGTAGCCGATGATGCGCACGTCGCTCGCGCCGGTCGCGATGGTGTCGAGCGTAGTCCGGACAGTGAACGGGTCGCGCTTGAAGTTGAACGGCTGGTTGTAAGTGACAGTGACCTTGAACTGGTTGCCCAGGCTGTTTATCGGGTTGGTGACGCTCACTGGCTTCACGTTCGCCTGAGGCACGGCGATGCTGCACACCGTGTCATCATTGATGCAGGTCTTCTGCAGAAGCGTGCTGCCCGGAACCGCGCCCGCGCACGTGCCGCAATCGGCTGCGCAGATGCACTCGTTCTCTGTGGTTTCACACTGGCCGTTCCCGCACGCGCCAGGGATCGGCGTGCGGACGCACTTGTTGTCGACACAACTGCTCGTGTATCCCTGCTTGTCGCAATCAGCTGCCTTTGCGCACTCCTTCTTTGCGCAGCCGGCGAGTATTATGGCGAAAGCAAGAAGACCTACGAACAGTACGACCTTCACACCCTTTTTCATGGTCATGCGTTAACAGAGGATGCTATAAAAACTTGCTGTTCCGTTGCAGTCCCCGCGTTTCTTCCCAGGCACGATTGACGTGGCATCATCGGTATCGATTCAATAGTCATAACACCACTACCAACCTGCGTGGGAATCATCACGCCTGGGACAGCAATGTTTTGGTCTCAGTTGAACTTCCCTTCCTTGCTCAATCCTGAGATGGCTGCCTGGAGCTTCTCGGCGTACTTCATCAGGTCCTTCTCCATCTCGTCGACCATCTTGCCGCACAACGGGTGGTTGGCGTCGGCGGCGTCCTTCTTGTAGTACTGCTTGATGCGCCAGATGATGCTCTTGACGTCAGCGAGAAGGCGGGTCTTGTTATAATTACAGTTCTGCATCGCGGTCACCTCTTTCAGGAGGGTTTTAGGAAACGCGCTTATTAAGGTTTCGCGAATTTGGGCGCAGTAGAGAGTCTCGCGCTCACATGCTTGCCCCATTATGATCTGCCGCAAGCATCACGGAAAAGCTTTTATCTTTCCTCAACCAAATCCGCTGAAAAAAGGTGATGTGGTGCGACTCAGACAGCTATTCCTGGCAGTGACGCTCGCGTTCCTGCTCGCGCCTCTCGCGCTCGCCCACGAAGGCGAGAGCGAAGCAGCAGAGCTCTTCGAGAACGCGATGGTCTGGCTGAACTTCGCGGCGGCCGTCGCGTGCGTGATAGTCGCGTTCGCGACAATGAACCGCGCAGGCAGCATCCTTGGTCGTGCATACGTCTTCATCACGGCGAGCATACTATTCTTCACCGGCATCCGCCTATTCTTTTTCCTAACTGAAAGCACATCAGTTATCGCCGTCACCGAGGCCACGCGCGCGGTCTGGTGGCATATCATGTTCTACACCGCGACCGGATTGTTCCTTGCCGCGCTCAACGCGCTACGCACATTCAGGAAAGTGGAACGCACGGACATGACTACGCTCGCGACCTTCTTCGCACTCGGCGGCTGGCTCGTACTCCTGTTCGCCCTCGCCATGCCGCTTGACTCTTGGACCGCGGGCTGGTTCGAGGCCACTCTCTGGGACAGGAGCGGGATCATCCACTTCATCGCGTTCGCGTTCATCGCGTACACCTGGTGGATGCTACTAAGCCTGCGCAAGACCTTCGGAAAGGTCGTCACCGCGGCATCGGCGTCATTCCTGGTCTCGCTGGCGTTCTTCGGGTTCGTGCACCTCTGGGAACTGCTGGGCGAGAGCTGGAACGTACTCCCGTTTTCGAGTGAAGTCATCGAACTCGTCGAAGGCCCGTTATTCCTTGTCGCGCTAATCGCATTCCTTGCAGCACTCTGGAGGATCAGGTCAGCCCTGCCTAAATGACCATGGAACAGCTATTCGACGATTCCAACGTGACATTGGTGCTCATGAAGGAGCGCGATCTCGCAGGCCAGACGAAGCAGGTCGTCAGCCAGTTCAGCGGCACAAAACGCATCTGCGTGTTCGCCATCGCCAAACCGGCGGCAGCTCTCGCGCGCGAACTGAAAAGCGCGGGCATCAAGGACGAACAGCTCTATTTCGTCGACGCAGTGAGCAAGTGTGCGGGGGTCAAGCCGTGCAGCAGGATAGACGCTATCGAGGACCTCACAGACATGAGCATAGCATACACCGAAGCCTTGCGCAAAGGCTGCGATGCGGGATTGCTCGCGGCGCTGGCCGTGCTCTTCTCCTATGTCGATGAGGAGACGTTGATCAAGTTCATCGCCGCGCTATCGCAGAAGACCAGGGCCCAAAATACGCGCTTGGCTATACTCACGCTCTGGGACGAGAAAACGCATCCAGTTCTGCGCGAGGCCTTCCCATTCATGGACAAGATCCTGGACCTTCGCGCGTAATCTTTATAAACCGATACCCTTTTAAGCAAGTCCAGCTACCCGCATTTCAGAAAGAGGTGACCCGCATGAATAAGAAGGCAGCGCTCGAGCTGTCCATCAACGCGATCGTCGTTCTCATCCTAGCAATCACAATCCTCGGCTTGGGAATCGGCTTCATCAGGGGCCAGTTCGGCGGCCTGAGCGAGCAGTTCACACAGGTCAGGGCCGAGATCAAGGACCAGCTCATCACCAAGATCCGCGAATCGGGCGACCTGCTCGTGTTCAACCGCGCCGAGCTCGAGGTGGCGACGGGCAAGAAGGACACGTTCTACATCGGGGTCAAGAACACGGAAAGCAACCCTGACGGAGACACCGTCTGTTACCAGATAGGCGTCAAGTGCATCCGCTCACTGAAATCGGACAACTCCTGCACGCCGGACATCCAAGGCGACGCGGGCAACAACATCGTCGTCGGCGGAAAGGTCGACGGCCAAGGCGCGGACCAGGTAACGTGGTTCCAGGTGTTCGACACCGTCGACATCAAGAATCTCGACGTCGGCGTCTATCCAGTCACGGTGCAGATCGCGAAGGGCAAGCCAGACACGTACGCGATGGAGATCATCGTGGCGAAAGACAGCCAGAACGGCGACTGCAGCCGTGGCGGCGTGTTCACACGCTACCAGAGCAAACAGTTCTTCGTAGTGCTCTCCTGAGGAAAAACATGGCACACCACAAGATGAAGCGGCGATTGTCGTCCAGCGAGGAGTTCGAGGTCATGAAGCTCGTGCTGGACAAATTCCTCTGGCTCGGAACTGCCTTCCTCGCGTGGGGACTCTACACGGTGCTGACCGCGGATTTCGCGTCCGGCATGTACCGTATCCTCATCGGAGCCTTGCTGTTCATAGTCTTCGCGGGCATCATCGTCCGCGAATTCGAGATGATAAGGTAAAGGGTTCTTCATTTCTTTGCTTTCCCGTTGCAGGCCTGCTCGCGCCCCAGCGTGATGAGTTTTGCCACGATTGACGTCGTTTTATCGGTGTCGAATCAATAGCGATAACACCACTACAAACCTGCAGGGGTAGCTGTGCTTTAGCTCATCACGCTTGGGAACGTGGGTGCAAGGAGCATAACGCATTTATAGCACTGATTCAGGCTCACAATTATGCGCATCGTGGTCACGGGAGGGGCGGGGTTCATCGGCAGCAGCGTCTGCGGCGCGCTCGTCCGGCGCGGCGATGAGGTCGTCTGCATCGACAATTTCAACGATTACTACGTCACATCGAGCCCGGACGGTCGCAGGTTCGCGTCACGCAAGATGAACAACATCGCGTCATTGCGGGACGATCCAAGTTTCCATCTCCAGACCCGCGACATCACCGACCGGCTCGCTATGGAAGCGACGTGGCCCCGTGCCGTCGACGCGGTCGTGCACCTCGCCGCCCGCGCAGGCGTACGCGCATCTTTCGATGACGTCTCGATCTACGAACAGACGAACGTGTCCGGCACCAGCGACGTCCTGGAAATCGCGTTCGCCCATAGCGTGCGAAGGTTCATCATCGCCTCATCATCATCCGTCTACGGAACGAACGAGAAAGTGCCGTTCTCCGAGGACGACCCCACAGAACGCACCATCTCCCCCTATGCGATCACCAAGAAGAGGATGGAACAGGACTGCCGCGCATTCCACGACGCGCATCCCGAAACGCGCATGACGCTGCTCAGGTTCTTCACGGTCTACGGGCCTCGCGGTCGGACAGACATGGCTCCCTACAGGATAGTGGACCGATGCTCACGAGGCGCGCCTTTCGAGCGCAACGGAGACGGCACGATACTCCGCGATTTCACGCACGTCAGCGACATCGTCGACGGATTGATGCGCGCGATAGACACGCCTTTCCCGTTCGAGACCATCAATCTCGGCAACAACCAACCGATCGCGCTGAACCAGTTCATCGCGATCGCGGAACTGATCGTCGGAGCGAAACTCAGGATCGAACAGAAAAACGCCCAACAAGGCGATGTGCCCATAACTTATGCGGACATCTCAAAAGCGCAACGGCTCCTCGGCTGGCAGCCCGCGACGACCATCGAACAAGGGATCGCGAACCTGGTCGAGTGGTACAACAGGAATCCCGAGCCCTAAACCAAGACGATCCTCTGCAGCTCCTCTGACGTCCTGCATCGCGTCAACGCCAAGCGCAACGCGGCACCGCCGACAACGCCTTTGCTGAACATGATGGCATGGTTCTTGACGATGCCGAAGTCCAGCGCGTGTTCCTTCGCCAAGTCGAGGAACTCATCGAACAATGACAATCTGTCCCTCATCTCGTACGCACCTGTCTTCAGGTACTGATCGATCTGCGTGAAAAGGAACGGGTTCCCGACAGCGCCGCGGGCGAGCATTATTGCATCGACGCCGGATTCATCAAGACGCCGCTTGAACGTCTCAGGCGTGAACACGTCGCCGTTGCCGATCACGGGGATGTCCACCGCGTCCTTCACGCGCTTGACGATATCCCAATCCGCCCGGCCTGAGTAACCCTGCGCCTGTGTCCTTCCGTGCACGGCGATGGCGGCCGCGCCCGCGTCCTCGACTATCTTAGCCACCTCGACGGCGTTGATAGTCTTCGCGTCTATCCCTGCCCTGATCTTGACCGTCACGGGCCTGCTGACGGAAGACGCGAGCTTGTTGACGAACGACGCTATCCTCTCAGGAGAACGCAGCATCTCGCTGCCCGCGCCGGTCTTGATGACCTTCCATGCAGGACAGCCGCAATTGATGTCGATGACATCGAACCGGTCCTCGAACATCCTCGCCGCATCGACAACATCCTTGATCTCGTTGCCGAACAACTGCACGGCGACAGGAGTCTCGGACACGTCGGTATGCACCATGCGATGCGTATGCGCGTTGCCGCGCACGAGCCCTGTGCCTGACACGAATTCCGTGCACGTGAGCCCCGCGCCGTAACGCTTGCACAACGCCCTGAAAGCGACATCGGTCACGCCGGCCATCGGGCTAAGGATGGCTGGACTCGAGAGTCTCGGGAACGCGGAAGTCATGAGGTGTCTTTGAGAAACGGGCTATTTATTGTTTACGCGCCCGGATCCTGATGCGGGGGCGGTGCCCGCGGTCTGTAGCGCTCGAACACGAGCTTGACTGTCTCGTAGTCGTTCGCAGGGCAGGTCCAGCGAGCAGCATTCATGTCTATGTTCATGTCTGCCATGGGCACGTTGAGGTCGCTCAGCGTCCTGCGCACGCGTGCATAGATTGTGTTCCACGAATCACCGATCTTGAGCTTGTGCGTGAACGAGGGCAGACAGGGACTGTTCTCCTGATGCAGGAGAACGTGCGTCTTTTCGGCCTGCAATAATTCCACCAGCGTTACCTTCCCCATATGCATCTTTCTATCGGTTCCCTATTTAAGATTTTCCTACGTATTAACTAATGAGTGATAAAAAATGACAACATTCTTAAACCATCCTGGTGCCTTCTCCACCATGTCATTAGAATCATACGCGCGCGAATCGCCGCTGCCGCGGTCCCTGTCAGAGGGACAGCTCAAGGCAGGCATAGACAAGTGCAGAGCGGCGCTCGGAGACATAGAGCGAGCGCCATTGCGCATCCAGCACGGTCTCCTGGAAGAGAATGGCCTGGCACTGAATCGTCAATGCAAGTTCAACCCGACAGCCGCGATAGCGTACAGCATCATGACAGGCTACCACGCAGAGCTGGTAGAGTTCAACTGGAAAGAGTTCGAGAGCCTCGAGGGCCAGCACGCGGACACTAAGCTATTCGACCTTCACTATTTCGCGGGAAGCAACGACGTAAAGCGATGCGAACTCCACAAGTTCAAGCCAGAGGGGTTCCACGCAAAAGCTACGCACCACTTCCAGACGTCATACGGCCTATGGGCAGTGATAGGGGCGGCGCACCAACACATCGCGTACCGGCACGCGCGCTTCGCGCACGTATGCCAGGTGCTGCAGCAGCTCACGGGCCAGCAGTTGATTGCGAACGTCCACATGCATGTCCAAGCCGCGCGCGATCTGCTCACGCCGGATCATTCCGACCTCGGACAGGTCCTCAACACTATCGAGGAGATGAGCGAATGGCTCTCGCGCCAGCCCGGACTGCAGCAGGACGCAGCCACAATCATCTCCTACGCAGACCCCTGGCTGGAATGGATCCAGAACAGATGCGATTATGACAAGCACATGTCGATCATCGGACGCATCCATGACCAGGCCGCGAAAAAGTTATAAACGCGCAACGCAGTTCTTACGACGTGGTCCTCGACACGATCATGATATGGCTCTCGCAATGGGGCCCCGTAATCCCTGCGCTGTGCGTGCTGTTGACGCGCGACAAGAAGGTGATTCTTCGGGCGACCATCGCGTTCGCACTCACGTATGGGCTTTCCGAGGCGCTCAAGCTCGCCACACTGAGGCCGCGGCCCTATGCTGTCGGAGACGCGACGCTCATCGGCAAAGAACCTCTGGACCAATGGAGCTTCCCAAGCAAGCACGCCTCGACCACGTTCAGCCTGGCGGCATCTACGATCATGCACCGGCGCGTGCTCGGCAGCGTCGCGCTCGCGTTCTCGGCGCTCATCGCGTACTCAAGAGTGTATCTCGGCGTGCACTACTGGACAGACGTCCTGGCAGGAGCGTTTCTCGGCGTGCTCGTGGCCGTGTTGGTCGACCACGCGTTCGTCCTGGTTGAGCGCAGACGCCATCAATAGTAATCTTTATAAACCCATATCGGGGGTCATCAATCCATGGCCCGAATCCGTAAGTTCGTCGCGTACCGGCACCTGAAGCGTGCCTACACGCGATTCTCCAAGTACAAGGTGAAGAACTTCGTCCGCGCAAGACCTGTCTGCAAGGTAGTGCGTTTCGACATGGGCGAGCAACGGAAGGACTATGATCTCCTGCTCCAACTCATCCCGATGACCGAGGAGGGCTTCCAGATCCGCGACAACGCGATCGAGAGCGCGCGACAAGGCGCCAACAGGGTCCTCGAAGGCGCGCTCGGCAAGAACGGCTACTTCCTGCGCACAAAAATCTACCCGCACCACATCCTTAGAGAGAACCCGCTCGCTGCAGGAGCAGGCGCCGACCGTATGAGCACCGGAATGGCGCACAACTACGGAAAGCCGATGGGCATCGCCGCCCAGGTAAAACGCCACCAACCCATCTTCGAGTGCTGGATCAACAAGCCCAACATCGAGCTGGCGAAGAAAGCCCTGAAGCGCGCGTCATACAAGATCCCGAACCATTACACAATCACCATCAAGGACCTGAAAAATTCGAAACAGTAGTGCGTTTAATGGCACTCGAGATAGATATCGTCGAACTCTTCGAGAAACACGGTTTGCGCGTCGTACAGATCGAGGCCAACACTCCGCTGAGTATTTGTCGACAGCTGCCGCCTGTGCGACAGCTCGCGCCTGATAGGAGCTATGCTGTCGTGAACGCCAACTCGCCATCACCCAGGATTCCGCTTGCGCGGGTAGGTGATGATCAGTATCTCCTGCTGGTCTATTTTTCGATGACTGCTGGCGGCATAATGCTGGACTTTCCTCGGATGAGCAACGCCATTCCGCTAAAAGAATTCTATGATATTGTCGCGCGCATGGAACTGCGCTAATACGCCTTCGCGAAATACGTCATGCTCGTCGCGGGCTTGCCGCACTGCACGCAAACCCCTGAAGCTTTCTTGTCGAACGGGATGCAGCGTGATGTCGCGCCTTCTGTCTTCTCCTTGATGTGGTCCTCGCACGTCGCGCTGCCGCAGAACGGCGCCAAAACCATCTTGCGTTCCTTGATGTGCTTGATCAGGTCGTCCATTGACGAGGCCTCGACGCGATTGCCGTCGAGGAACCTCTTTGCAGTATCGTACAAGTTCTGGTGTATCTCGTCAAGCAAAGTCTTGACGCGGTCCTTCGCGTTCAACAGGCTGGCTGTCTCTTTCGTGCCTTTGTCGCGGCGTGCGAGCACGCACTGCTTGTGCTGCAGATCCTTCGGACCGATCTCGATCCTGACAGGCACGCCTTGGAGCTCCCATTGGTTGAACTTCCAGCCCGGACTGTATTCCTCGCGGTCATCGAGATGCGCGCGGATGTGGTGCGCTTCAAGCTCCGTCTTCAGGTGCTTCGCTTCCTGCAAGACAGCATCCTTCGAATCGGTGAACAGGATAGGGACGATCACCGCTTGCACAGGCGCGACTCGAGGCGGCATCACCATTCCCTTGTCGTCGGCATGCAACATCACGGCGGCGCCGATCAAACGCGTAGAGATTCCCCACGAGTTGTACCACGGCACGTGCTCCTGCTCATCATTGCCGATGAACTTCACATTGAAAGCTTCCATGAACCCCTGCCCCAGGTTGTGCGATGTGCCAAGCTGCAACGCGCGGCCGTCAGGCATCAAACCCTCGAAAGTGAACGTCTTTTTCGCGCCTGCGAACTTCTCCTTCTCGGTCTTCTGGCCGGGGATCGAGGGGATGGCGAGCAAGTCCTTCGCCAATTTGACGTATTCGTCCAGCACGAGCAGCACGTCCTTCTCGCACTCATCCTCTGTCGCGTAGATGCAGTGGCCTTCCTGCCACAAGAACTCGCGCGTGCGAAGGAACAACCGCGTCTGGTTGGTCTCCCAGCGCACCACATTTGCCCACTGGTTGATCTTCAACGGCAGGTCCCGCCATGAACGCGTCCACTTCGCGAAACTGTCCGCGATTATGGTCTCGCTCGTCGGCCGCACTGCGACGCGTTCCTCGTCACTGGACTTGTTCGCGATCCACGCGACTTCGGGCGAGAAACCCTCGGCGTGCTTCGCCTCGCGCTTGAAGAAAGACTCGGGAACGAAGAGAGGAAAGTACGCATTCTTGACGCCGATGCGGTGCATGACTGGATTGAAGTATTCCTGCACTTTCTGCCAAATAGCATACGCGTTCGGCCGGATGATCATGCAGCCCTTGACAGGCGAATAGTCCGCCAATTCCGCTTTCTGGATCACCTCAGGATACCACTCGGCGAAGTCGGACTTCTTCACCGTGATTCCCAACGTCTGCTCCACCTTCTTTGGCATGACCGATTTTCCGGCCAGCACATTTATAAATGTTTGTGCAGCTCAACGAAGAGGGGCATATGGACGTTCGAGAATCAAATGACGGTTTAGCAACAGTCTTCACCTATGAGCGATTCCGCGCCTATGCCGTGTTCGGCAGGCTTCAGCGCAAACTCGAAGACGTCACCATGCGGGATTTCGAGCGCGGACAGGTGCAACGTCAAGGCGCTCGTGATTTCATTGCAGGATTCCACTGCCAGGATCCGCTCGAGCTCACCGTCGTCCGCATGTCCAATGCGGAGGCATCGATTGTGGGTTGTGCGCTTGTGCATGAGAAACTCCAGCAGGCGGTCCGACGCTTCATCGATGAGAACGGATTCGTCAGCCAGCCTCCTCAACAGCCATTCATCCATCAGACAAGAACGGCAATCACCCTGGTCGAGACGACAAACTATCGCAACTGCTCGTGGATCGGAGCGATGCTACAGGTGACCCCTGACCAAGCATGGGGTGCGGCACGGTATTCCAATTTCCGCATGATGTATCTCGGCGAACGCCAGCAGGACGCGATCCTTGTCGCGGCGAAACGCTTCGGCCTGCCGCTCGGCATGCTCGCCAACATGTTCTCCTGACACATAGATGTCACTCGGTTTTTAAAGGACAAAGCGCTTGTGCATCGCAGTGAGTTCCTTCATCAGACAAGTGGCCTACACCGCGACGGTACTCGCGTCCCTGTTACTTCCCGGATGCATCTCCCCAGGAAAGGTCACGGAGGAGACCGCGAGCTACGTCTCCTATCGCTCACGGCACGAGCTCGAATCATTGCTGAGGGAAGGACTCCAGCATCCCGAGAATCAGCGCACGTTCCGCGCGCTCCGCACCGCGATGGTTGCAGATGGTACAGAGCGCGGAGGATTCTTCGCGGACAGCAGGTACGTCCAGTTCTTCTCAGTCAAGAACGAGCTCGAGAACGCCAACGCGCACCTAGACGCCGCACGCAAAGGCGATATCGCCGCATGCTGCGCGCTAGAGAACCACATAAGACTCGCTAGTTACGTGCGCACAAAGAACCAAGGCTGCCTCGTGCCGCTCACACACCTGTATCCCGTCCTCTACCAGGCCCGCAGCGGCGCGATGGCCGACGCGCCCTGGAGGATGTTCACCGAACAGTTCAATGTTGAAGTCAAGCCGTGGATGTACTGCATGGATGGCGCGGATTTCGCCGCGAAGCAGCGCCAGGCAGGAGGCCCGCTCATCGCGCACGTGCACTACCACGCCGGTAGGTGCACGTCCACGCGCGACGGGCGCGACACGCCAAACCAAGCTTCGCGCATCGATGAGGAGCTCGGTCTTGATCGGCCCGAACTAGTGATGGTTCCGCACGAAGATAAATTGGAGGCGTGGCTCACGTGGAAAAGCGTCGAGACCTTCGTCGGCAGCATCCCGATGGGAGAATCTTCTGTTTTAGTTGGACCGGCTCTGTTGGAGAAATAAAGACCAAAGCTTTTAAATCCGCATTCTTAAACGAATCAAAAGTACTTCAAGGGCCTGTAGCATACGAGCCGTGCCTCCGAATCTCGGCTGTCGCTGCAGTCCCATTCGCTACGCTCTTGGGCCTGTAGCATAACTTGGATAGTGCGGTGGGCTTCGGACCCATTGATCGGGGTTCAAATCCTCGCAGGCCCGCTTATTCTTCCTCATCAGAAAACGGTTCCCGGCACTTGATCGGGTTCGCGACGACGGTCTGTCGGACGTAGCCTCGCACGTACTCACCGAATTCATTCCTTGCTGCGTCGTCAGTCCTGCTCTTGAGTTTATCGATAACAGACATAGTCCCGTCAGGATTCGCGATGCAAACGTGATAACCCAGATCATCCTTGCGCAACTCGAAATGTGTCGGTTCATCGAGTGCCACTTCGAGTTTGTCCACCAAGGTCATGCAGGTCGAAACCGTGCGTGGTGCGATGATTTCATCCATATCGCACTAGATCGTAAATGAATATATTAGGCTATCGAAGAACTAGGACTCTTCGCGGCGCTTCATCAGCCGCGTGACGTAGCCCGCGACAGTGTTGCGGATCTTCTTGCTCGCGACGCCGCCCATGTGCTGTTCGACCAGGACCTTGTTCTCATCGAATGATTCCTTCATCACGCTCTTGTGGTCGCGCAGCAGCTGGAAACTGAGGCGTTTGATCATTTGTGTCTTGATGCGTCCCATAAATCACTATCGACGGAAGAGAAGCATTTTGCAGTCGGGAAGGTATATAAATGTTTGCACGAACTATTCTTTCTGAACTATATTTTCTTGTTCTATATGCTTTGTGAAGGAAAAGTTTAAGAATCCATGCACGCACATCCTTTCGAGGTGATTTTGTGGAAAACACGAAGCTCAGGTGGGGCTCTACATTGATGATGATCGCGGGCCTCTCCTTCATCGGGTATGCGGCACTATTCTTTTTCAGGAACTTCACCGATCAGTTCCTTGAACTCGGCATCAGCGCGGCACAGGTGAATGTCGGAAGGGCAGAAATCACCGCATTTAGCCCATCGCTGTTCAACTATATCAGTCATCTGCACGTCGCAGTTTCTGGGTTCATCGCAGCAACAGGACTTGCGGTTGTTGGACTCGCGTGGCATGGCGTGCGCAAAGGCATGCGTTGGGCTTGGGGGTATGCGGTCGCAGCACCGGTGCTCGGCCTCGCGGTCGCGTTGCCGCTGCATTATGTCTATGGGATCGCAACGATTGGCCACCTGGGCTTGATTTATCTTGCGACAGCGATCTTTGTCATAGGCGCGATCGTGGCATTACTCGGGCTTAAAGAATAGGGATGAATAGGGATTTTTTGTTTTCATTTACAAATCTTTTTAAATGGTCAGGCATCTGTTTCTGTTCACGGGCCCGTGGTCTAGCGGTATGACGTCTCGTTGACGTCGAGAAGGTCGCCAGTTCGAATCTGGCCGGGCCCACTCTTTTTTCCTCAGAATGCACAAAACATAAAAACAGGAAGTTACTTTTAAACGTCATGAAAATTTGGTGGGTGATAGGATTCAGCGTCTTCCTTGCAGCATGTTCGACCGGTGCGCAGACCACAGACCCGTACGCGTCACTCGGCGACGGCGTGCCCGTGGAGGGAGAGACTGGCGCCATAGCTTCTTACGCCGCAGAAGTCGGCTCGCAGAAAGGCGAGCAGGCTCCCGATTTCACCATCAATACCGTAGACGGCAAGGACGTCACGCTCTCGCGGCTGCTGCTCGACAAGCCTGTCCTGGTCTATTTCTGGACGACGTGGTGCCCGGCGTGCCAACACGACCTCGGTGTCATGAAAGAAATCTATCCCGCATACAAAGACGATTTCGAGATCATCGCGATCAACATGGACCTTGACGAGGACGAGAACGTCATCAGGAACTACTTGCGAGAGAAACCTAACCCTGGTATCCAGTTCGCGGCAGGCACGGAAGCCATCCTGCGCGATTATGACGTCATCTACACGAGCACGAAAGTGCCTGTCGGGAAAAACGGAGTCATCCTCTGGCGCGGCTCGGGCGAGATGGAACGCGACCTGATGGTGACCCTGTTCGAAGGCTTGAAGAACTCATAATAGCCGCAAAAGCAACCTTTAAATAGGCCACGGCTTTAAATCCCCCAGATGGTCTTGAAAAAAGAGGAGTATTTCAAGTACTTTTTCCTGGCGTTGTTCGCCCTAATCGCATTCCTAAGCTTCCAGATCGCGAAGCCGTTCCTGGGCGCGATCCTTTCAAGCTTCGTCCTCGCGTACACGTTCCACCCGGTGTACCGTTGGTTGGTGAAGTATCTCAAGAGCCCGACAATCTCTGCGCTGCTCATCAGTCTCGTGCTCATCGCGACACTCATACTGCCGATATTCTTCGTGGCAGACAACATAGTCACCGACGCGCGAGTGGGGTACGTCCTACTCAAGCAGAAACTCGCAACTGGCAACATCTTCGGCGTCGCTTGCCCCGAAGACGCGACATCGTTCGCGTGCAGGATGACCGGTCCGATCAAGAACTTCCTCGCTGACCCCCAGACCAACGCCTACCTGCAGGAGGCCATCAGCAACGGAACAGCATTCCTGTTAACAGAGATATCTGGATTCCTGTTGAGTCTCCCGAAGATATTACTGAAGCTCGCAGTCACGTTCTTCATCATGTTCTACCTGTTCATAGACGGAGAGACACTTGTACAGCGCGGTCGACGGCTCATCCCGCTCACCGAGAAACACCAGCAGCACATCCTGCAGAAGCTGCAGGACGTCACGTTCGCGGTCGTCTATGGCAGTCTCATAGTCGCGCTCATCCAAGGCGCACTAGGTGGCCTAGGATTCTGGCTCTTCGGCATCGGAAGCCCGTTGCTCTGGGGAAGCGTGATGGCGGTCTTCGCGCTGGTGCCTTTTGTCGGCACGGCAGCGGTATGGCTGCCCGCGAGCATCTTCCTAATGGTGGTTGGCGCTTCTGACGGCGACCCTAACATAGTCTGGAACGGAATCGGGCTGCTCCTATGGGGCGCGCTGCTCGTCAGCACCATCGACAACTTCCTCAAGCCGAAGATCATCGGCGAACGCGCAGGCGTCCACCCTGCCATGGTGTTGGTCGGAGCGTTGGGCGGACTCGCGCTGATAGGCTTCATCGGGTTCGTAGTGGGTCCTTTGATCCTCGGACTGCTAAAGACCTTCATCGACATCTACGAACGCGAAGAGCTCAAAAGGAACGGACGATGAGGCTCCCATTCAAAGACAATGCCCAAGTAGTGCTTGTGCAAGCCTTTGATAGGGAACCGAGCACACAATGAGACTCCCTGTCAAAGACATGGATATCGCCACTGGCAGCGTCCGCGTCGTGATCCTAAACCAGCAGGACGCGGCGCGCATGGATCTGCACGCGAACGACCGACTCTTCCTACGCAAAGGTGGCCGTAAGGCCATAGCCATCCTTGATGTGGCCGAGAGCGAGAAGGCTGTCCCGCCGGGCAGGATCGGGCTTTTCGAGGAAGTGCTCGACGCTCTCAATGCGAAACACAATGACATCGTGGACTTCATCCTCGCACGCAAACCCGAAAGCATTGATTCAATCAAGCTCAAGATGGACGGCAAGGAACTCACGCCCTCGCAGATAAACGGCATAGTGAAGGACATCGTTCACAGCAACCTCACTGATGTCGAGCTCACGAGCTTCGTGACGGCGAACTACATACATGGCATGACCATGAACGAGGTCGTCAGCCTGACGAAGAGCATGGCGTATTCAGGGCTGCATCTTTCCTTACGAAGAAGACCGATCATGGACGTCCACAGCATCGGCGGAGTGCCGGGGAACAGGACAACGCCGATTGTCGTGCCCATCGTGGCAGCGGCGGGATTGACGATCCCTAAGACGAGCTCGCGCGCGATCACGTCCCCCGCCGGAACGGCCGATGCGCTCGAAGTGCTCACGAACGTGATCCTGCCGAAGGAGAAACTCGAGCGGCTTGCGTATCAATTGGGAGGATTCATGGTGTGGGGAGGCGCAATATCTTTGGCGCCAGCAGATGACAAGATAATCGCTGTCGAGCACCCACTGAACATCGATGCCGAAGGCCAGATGCTGGCCAGCATAATGGCCAAGAAAGCTTCGGTGGGAGCGACGCATCTGCTGTTGGAGATCCCCATCGATAGGAACGGCAAGGTCCGCGATGAGCGCCGTGCGCTGCACTTGAAGAACGCATTCTGCACTTTGGGAAACAAGCTCGGCATAGATGTGCATGTCCTTGTTACGGATGGTTCGCAGCCGATCGGCAATGGAATAGGGCCCGCGCTCGAGGCGCGCGACGTGATATGGGTATTGACGGATGACCGTCGAGGGCCTCAGGACCTGCGCGAGAAAAGCCTCATCATGGCGGGCAAGCTCCTCGAGATGGGCAATTGCTGCAAAAGAGGCGAAGGCTACGCTACTGCCGAACGCATACTCGATTCAGGAGAAGCGTACGCGAAATTCATCGAGATCATCAAGGCGCAAGGCGGACCCCGCATAGTCAAAGCGGACGCGGTGCCTTTGAGCGCGCATACTTTCATCGTGCGCGCGCCTCGCAATGGCACGATCACGAACATGGACAACAAGGCCCTGGCAAGCATCGCGAAAGCCGCTGGCGCGCCTTCTGACCACGGCAGCGGGATCTTCCTGCACAAGCACCGCAGCGAAAACGTGCGCCGAGGCGAACCGTTGTACACGATACACGCCGGCAGCCGCGACGAACTCAGGTATGCGACATCCGCGGCACGCGCATTCAACGGAGTGAGCATCCGATGAAGCTTGCAGAACAAGACAAGCAGTTCCTGATGGCCCTGTTCTATGGGACCGCGATAATCGTTTTCTGGCGCGGAGTGTGGGGGATATTCGACGCCATCCCGATACTGAACAACGTGTACGTCTCGTTCTTCATCGGACTTGCCGCGCTGACTCTGACCGGCATGATCTATCGCGAATTCGACTTCTTCTCGCAACGCGCGAACAAGCTCACGAAAGTTCTCCACGGAGTGTTGACAGAAGCCAAGCGCGAAGAAGGTTACCTGATCCACTACTTCGACGAATTGACGGGCAAGCACGAGACCATCCAACCTCGGAAAGTGCGTCGGATCGAGCACAACGTCATGGTCGTAGAAGACAAAGGCCACGAGATATTCATCCCGCTGCA
Source organism: Candidatus Woesearchaeota archaeon (assembly GCA_016203225.1). Classification (GTDB taxonomy): domain Archaea; phylum Nanobdellota; class Nanobdellia; order Woesearchaeales; family ARS49; genus DSQK01. The sequence continues at coordinate 141,753 of JACQNC010000014.1, forward strand.
CAGGATCTCCAAGATCCACAAGGACGGGAAGGCGATTTGGACGAAGTAAAAATATTCTACGTTCGTTGCTCCCCCGGCATGATTGACGTCGCTTCAAAAGCATCACATCGATAACGATGAAGCAACCACAAACCTGCCTGGGGAGATTACGCTTGGAACGCACCTGGGAGGGGTAGCAAAGCTTTAAAGCGCAAGCAAAGGCGCATGATCATATGCAATTCAAAGGCTTTACCTTAGACGACTTCCAGATCAAGTCCATAGAGGCGGTCGAAAGGAACGAATCCGTCGTCGTCTCGGCCGCGACAGGCACTGGAAAGACGTTGATCGCGGACTACGTCATCGACAAGTTCATCAACCAGAAGCGGCGCGTAATCTACACGGCGCCGATCAAGGCGTTATCGAACCAGAAATTCAGGGATTTCAAGCGGCATTACGGCCCCGAGAGCGTCGGTATAATCACCGGCGACGTGCAGATCAACACGGAAGCGATGATACTCGTGATGACTACAGAGATCTACCGCAACATGCTTCTATCGCACGACCCGTTGCTCGACACGGTCGCGTATGTCGTGTTCGACGAGATCCACTACATCTCCGACATCGAACGCGGCACGATCTGGGAGGAGAGCATAATCTTCTCGCCAGCACATCTACGCTTTCTCTGTCTTTCTGCGACGATCCCGAACGCAAACCAGTTCGCGGCCTGGATCGAGAGCATCCGGAAGCACACCGTGACCGTCGTGAAATATGCCCAACGTGCCGTCCCTCTCCAACATCTGCTGTTCGACGAGTCATTCGGACTACAAGAACCGAAAGAGATGCGCAACATCCTAGCGATACCTGAACAACGGCCACGAGGTAAGCACAAGCACGATAAAAAAAAGGAATTTCCTGTCGTCTCGCCCAGCGATGTCGTCAAGGAACTCAAGAGCCGCGGGCTCATGCCCTGCTTCTACTTCGTATTCTCAAGGAAAGAGTGCGAAAGAAAGGCTGAAGAGGTCGCGCGCCAGTTCGACCTGCTTCCTGGTGCGAAAAAAGGTGAGGTCGGCGAGATTTTCCGCAAGGTCATACCGGAAGAACTGCGCGAACTCGAAAGCGTGCGAATGGTGCGACAGCTCGCATCGAAAGGCGTCGCCGTCCACCACGCAGGATTGTTGCCGCAGTTGAAGGAGGCGGTCGAACTGTTGTTCACCGCAGGCCTCATCTCGGTCCTTTTCACGACGGAGACGTTCGCGGTCGGCATCAACATGCCCGCTAAAGCGGTCATATTCTCGTCTTTGACAAAGTGGGACGGCATGAACTTCCGCATGCTCAACTCCAAGGAATACTTCCAGCTCGCCGGACGCGCGGGTCGTAGAGGCATCGACACGATTGGCTACGCGATCGGCGTGGTAGATAGGAAAATGACTGACTTGGACCGTTACTTGCATCTAGTTTCCGGCGACACCGAGCCCATCAGATCGCAATTCAGGCTGTCGTTCAACACCGTTATGCATCTCGTGGCGCACCACAACGCCGAGGAACGCGAGATCATCCTCAAGAGCAACTTCGACTATTTCGTCCAGAAGCAGGAGGGCTCGCACGTGCGTATAATGGCGAGCTTCAACAACAAGCTCAAGGCGCTCACAAAGATGGGCTACGTGACTCCCGACGGAAAGATGACGTGGAAAGGCAACTTTCTGCTTAATATCTACGCGAACGAGCTGCTCTTAGGCGAGATTTTTGGCACAGACCTGCACCAGCAGTTGACCGAGCTCGAGTTATGCCTGTTGATCGCTGGAATCGTCTTTGAGGAGCGCAAGAACACCATCTTCCACACCAAATGCAGGAACGACGAGTACAACCGCGTCGCACGGCAGACGTACGACGCCATAATCGCCAAATTGGGCGCCAATCGTTACGTGCAGGAGAATCTGAACAAGTTCGCATTGCAACGACTCTCACTTCTGGTCACGCGCTGGGCGTCCGGCGCTGAGTTCATGGAGATCCTGCAGTACACCGAAGTGCCTGAAGGCGACATCGTGCACATGATACTGCGCAACTGCGACGCCTTGCGGCAATTGCGTCACGCGACGGACGACGAGGCGCTCAAGACCAAACTCTTGGGCTGTCTGCAACGGATGTACCGCGACGTCGTCAAGGTCAATCTCTAAGTGCCACCCACATAGTGCCTATCTGTTTTCTTTGGTTTTAGGCTGAACTCTCACTTTTGCAGAACAAACTCCTGTTTTGACGAACAGCTTCGATCGCTTTTCGAACAAGCCAGCACTTTTGTTATTATTTCTATATAAAAAATATTTATATTGACAATCCTCGTTCGCAATCTACAGCACCGAGCTAAATCCAAGAGGAAAGTGTGCATTGAAGGGTCAAATTAACACACCGGTACCTGCTGTAGCTAGGCACTATGCAAATACGCGCTTTGAAAGGCGCTAATCAACCCTCAACAAATCATAGAAGCGTCTTTATTCACAAAAAGTGAGCTTATGACTCACTTTTCAGGATGGCATGCCTCATGCCAGCGCGAGCAACTTCCTGCTGCCCAGAAATCAGTCTCAAACTGCGCTCGACAGTCTGCATCACGCGCACAAGAGGCCGAGCCTCGCGCAAGAGCTTCTCTTCCTTTGCGAGCGCCTCTGCTTCCCGCAACAGCTTCGCCTCGCGCGCCAGCACTATCTCGTGCGCGACCTTCTGCGCTTCAGCTATCTCCTCGCCAGCGAGCGCCAGAGACGTGAACCGCGCATAAATCCTGAATCCGAGGTACAACGGTAGCACAGCCAAGATGTCTAGCCAGTACAGCTTCACGAACTTCACGACATTCTGAACGTGGAACCACTTGAACGTCAGATCGACGACAAAAAAGAACAGTATGAACTGGTCGAGATAAGCGATCAGCGGCCCGAACGGCTCAAGACTATACAGCGTCCACAACGGATTATCAAGCACCAATTCGATGGCCAAGATCACAAGCAAATAGGGAATGATCATGTCAGTGAACCATTCGAACCAGCGCAGCACCTTCCAACGATGATGGTGCTCGCCGAGCAGGTCATGATGCGACGCAAGCCTCTTTTTCACAGGCAGCAAAAACAAACGGTTGCTTAAAAACGTTGCTGGCAAGAATCCGCAATATTTATAAATGGCATTTTTCCCGTTACTCCTAGCGTGTGAATTCTGACGGGGGACGTTGCTAGATACACAACCATGAACGTAGGACAAACAGGTCAAACGCTGGACGCGATCATCAAGGACGAGCCACAGCTCGTGCTAAAGAACAACATAGCGCGCGCGTGGAAGCACGCGATCGCGAAGGGCGGTTTCGGCACGCTGCTGCTCGCGAGGTTCGACAACGTCTTCGCATTCGGCGCAGAATTGATCAATCAGGGAGAGGCAGACCCGGCGATCCTTGGGCTTGAAGGGATCCCGTATTCTCCCCGTCCCGAGAACGGTCAAGGCTGGCTTCCGACGCCCATAGAGGATCCTCAAGTAAGAAAACGCGTCATAAAGGCAGGCCAAGACAGCTGGACAGCATACCAGAACGCACGCGCCCAGAAGGCGCCAGACCAGGGACCGACCATCGACCGCGGCGACGTCATAATGCAGTACTGTGACTTTCTCAGACAGATGGATATCGAGCTAACGCAAAGCCCGCTCCTCGCGGTAAAAGTGCTCATCCCTCCAACCGGCAAGAACGCGGATGAAGAGCGCGTCTTCAGGAGCGAGGTCGAGCGCAAGTTCATCGACGAGTACTTCATGCTCCGCAGGCTGAAACACCCGAACATCGTCAGAACGCATGGACTCATCGAGGACCCGAAGTACGGCTGGACGCTTTACATGGACTACATAGACGGCCTGACCCTGGAGGACTATATCATTTCCCAAGAAGACAAGCGTCTACCTGCGCCTGTCGCGTTGAAGATCGTCGAGCGCGTCGCGGACGCGGTGAAGTACTGCCACGCGAACGGCATCATCCATCGCGACATCAAACCGGCGAACGTCCTCATCAAGATCGACGGGGTCGAGGCAGATGGCACGCCCAAACTCATCCCGTACCTGTGCGATTTCGGCATCAGCAAGAACGTCGACAGCTCGCAGACGACAATCATCAATCTTGGAAGCCCGCATCACGTGTCTCCCGAACAGGCGTGCGGCAACCCGGTGACGTTCGCGTCCGACGTCTACCAGCTCGGTTCGCTGCTTTTCGAGATGGTCACGGGCAAAGGCGCATACGAAGGGCTCAGTATCGACGCCACGCTCACCCTTCTGCGCAACCCGACGATCGATCATCCCACTGTGGTGAGGGATTACCTTCCGAACCTCTCCGAACGCGTCAAGGACCTAATCGAGGTCGCCAGACGCAAGGATCCCGAGAAGCGTTGGATAATGGACAAGTTCATCTCCGAAGCGCGCTACATCATCGAGAAGGGACTCTATGACGAAACGCCACGCCGAAGCCCCACGCGGACAGAGCTAATCGAACTCTGGAAAGTCGTCGACCTCCGAAGGGCCGAACTCGAGACAAAGATCCAATTCATCCGTTTCGAGGAGGACATCGATAAGGCCAAGGAACTGTACAAGGCGGGCGATTTCATAGAATTCGAGATGAAAGTCACATCGTTCGCGGCGCAGCTCGCTGAGCGCCCCCAACGGTACACCAAGTTGAAGGAGGAGCTCACGCGCCTCCTGCTCGAAGTCGCAGACAACAGATTGAAGGCGAAGGAATACACCCAGGTCGGCACCGCGCTCACATACGTAACGAAATGCATCGACGGACTCAAGAACGTCGATACCAAGGTCTACGGGGAGGAGTGCCAGAAACTCTCGGTGCAATTCGGGCCGCACTCGCTGTTCGTCAGCAACTTCAGCAATGTCGCCGATTCCCTGAAGAGCGTAGAGAAAGGCATCAAGGATGTCTACACTCTCCGAACCATGAACAAACCCTTCAGCGACAAGCTCAGCTCGCTCGAACTCCAACTGACAGGCGTGCGCGGCGTCTGGACGAACACGCCGCGTGAGAGCATCGGTTCCGCCTATGAGCGCATGGGACAACAGATCACCGACATCGAGGACGCGTTGACAGATCTCAAACGCGAGACGCGCATCGACCGGTCATCAGGACAATAAGCTTTAAATCAGCGTCTACTGTTTTCTTGTTATGTCTTCAGCAATCCATTGGCACCGTCGCATGCGCGCAGACACGCGTCTGCGGCCGCGACGTTGCCGTGCGAATACCGCATCACGCAGTATCCGTATGCACAATCATTATGGCACCGTCGCATAATCCGGTAGTGCGTCCGCCTTGAGAGCGGATCCCGCAAGGGGCTGCAGGTTCAAATCCTGCCGGTGCCGTCAGTTTTGGCTTCAGCTAGTGTTTTACATAATCTTTCAATATTGAATTTAATACGAACGAAAGCCCTAAATACTAAACAAAGTATAAAAATGACTGCAGTTATGCTCGGTGAATTTAGAAAGCTTTAAATATAAGCTGCGAACATTATTATTAAAGTTAATTGTGTTGCAACATACACATTACGCGAGAGAGCGCTACGGGTTTGGGGGGCGTTCTCGAGGTGCACCATGATGTACGTCAAAAAGTGTCCGGAATGCGGCGGTATCAACCTGTTCATGAACCGCGAGAAAGGCGAGATCATCTGCAAAGACTGCGGACTCGTCGTCGAGGACAAGATGGTCGAGTTCGGCCAGGAATGGCGCGAATTCGATTCCGACGGCGGCGATGAAGGCTCGCGCAGACGCACCGGCGCGCCGATGACGTACACGCAGTTCGACCAGGGCCTCGGCACCGAAGTCGGCCAGAAAGCCGACCTGCTCTCTCTCGGCGCGAAAGATCGCAACAAGTTCTTCCGTCTCAGAAAGTGGCAGTATCGCATCAGCACCGCGATCGAGCGCAACCTGAAATTGGCTCTCGCGGAATTGAAGCGCGTCTCATCCTACTTGAAGCTGCCGAAGTCAGTCGAGGAAGAGGCAGCGATGATCTACACGCAGGCCGTGCAACGCGGGCTCGTGCGCGGTCGTTCGATGGAATCCGTCGTCTCGGGCGCTTTGTACGCGGCCTGCAGGCGCCACGAAGTCCCCCGCACGCTCGATGAGTTGAGCGAAGCCTCCGGCATCGAGAAGAAGGAGATCGGGCGCACGTACAGGTTCGTCACGCGCGAACTCGGCATCACTATTCTGCCGTCGAACCCTGCGGACTACATCGCGCGCTTCGCTAGTTCGTTGAAGCTTTCGCCTGAGACGCAGTCGAAGGCAGTCGACATACTGGAATCCGCCCAGCACGAGGAATTGACCTCGGGACGCGGTCCCACGGGCATCGCTGCTGCCGCCTTGTACGTCTCGGCGTTGATCCACGGCGAGAAGCGCACGCAGCGCGAAGTCGCAGACGTCGCGGGCGTCACGGAAGTCACCATCCGAAACCGCTACAAGGAACTCCTCGAGAAGCTGAAGCTCGAACGCGAAATCAAGAAGACGAAGAAGAAGGGGAAGAAGTAATTACTTCCATATTTTCTTTTCGAAATCTCTTATCTTATTATCTTCGAACTCAAGTCCTTCGCTTTCTAACAATGTCTTCTTGCGTTGAAGCTCTTTCCCCGCAGTCTTCCCCATGAATCCCCCTAAATAACCATCAGAAGCGACGACGCGGTGGCACGGCACTTCAGGTGCGTACGGGTTGCAGCGCAGCGCCTGGCCCACAGCCCTAGGGCTGCTCTGGAGCGCCTTTGCCAGTAGCAGGTACGTCGATACCTTTCCCTGCGGTATCATCCTGCACAGGCGGTACACGTTGTTCTGGAACGGTGTTGGCATAGCGTGATTCGAGCGCGCCGATATGCTGCTCGATGAATGCCTCTAGCTCAAGGTGCGTCTTCAGTTCGCGGAAGTTCTGCGGACCATCAATCACGGGTTCCCTCACGTCTGGCCACTGCAGGCGGTGTGCCTGCACTCTTGCCGCCTTTTTGTCGTACTTGGTGTGGAGCGCCTGTTCGGCAAGCACGATGACCTCTTTAGATGCATTGCCGAACACAACGGACTGGCGTTGCGCACGCTCGATCACAATGTCGAACATCCTCGTGAACGCCACAGGATCGATCTCCTGGACATCGGTGAAATCCAGCACGATATGCTCGGCCTTCGCGAGGTGGCTTGCTTGGATCAGCCGGGAATTGAACGTGATTACATCCTCGGGCTTGGCAAGACCCTCGATCACAACTGTCGGCTCGTCCTTTATTCGGTAGACTGGAAGCTTGAACAGGTTTGCCACGTAGTTCACCGCAGAGAGAACCCAAGTGAGGTGCAGCTTCTTCATCCGTTCCTCGACAGGCATCGCGAGCGTGATGAGCGCGCCCGCATAATCAAGACCATAACTGGTAGGATGCTTATAGAGATAGACATCGTCCTGGAACACGACCCCTGTTCCGTCTTTTTTCCTGAGCGGAATCGCGGAGTTGATGATGAGCTTCTCGAGCGGCGACTGCCTGAAATCCGCGATAATCTTGCGCACGTTCGCTTCCTTGCCCTCGGGCGAAATCAGGTGGAGGTCATGAAGATCCTCACGGAACCTCGTCACCCTACGCTGGACCACGGCGACATCGCCCTCCTGCTCAGCGATGATGGCTATGCGGTTCGCCATCGGCCGGAGCGCGTCCACGTAGAGATGCGATGACAGGTATTCCCGGAAATGCTTCCGGGGTGCCACGAGCTCCTTCGGATCGTAACCAGTGATGCTCGTGATTCCTGGGCTCGCGTAGGCGATCTCGGACTGGCTGTCAAGGATTATGAACGGGTACCGGAACGGCTTACGGTTACTATAGTGGTCGAGGGCCTGATCCTTAATGAAGCTCACGCCCTGCGCTCTGCGCCATTCGGGATCAAGATCAGGATTTGTCAATCGTCTTCACCACTGCATTGAATGTGGTATCTGACGGTTTCTGTTTATAAGCTTTCGCCGCCTCGATTACGTCCTTGTCCTTGATCCTCATCCCTTTCTTCGTCAACACGTCGCGCCAGACCATCAGGAACTGGCAGAGTTGCGTGACGTTATGGGCTTTCTTGCTCTGATGCGTGCGTTCCCAGTCGATCAGGACGACCTTGTTTTTCGCGACGATGGCGTTCTTCAACGGGCGGTGCATCTCTTCCTTCGCGACTCCGAGCTTGTCCAACACGAACCCTTGATGCAGCAAGTCCCTGAGCAACGGCTTGATTTGGGCCTTCCTCGCTTTCGGCAGCCAGTCCTTCAGGAAAACCCCTTCGACAAATTCGTACACGACAAGATCGGGCTTCGCCATGAGCAGTTTCGGGCCGAGCCCGTGCTTGTTGACTAGCTCGAGCGTCCTGCCCTCGTTCCTGACGCGGCCCTCGGCTTCACTGGTGGGCTTCTTGATCTTTATCGCGACCTTTCTGCCGTTGTGCATCGCCGTGAATATTACACCGCGCTGGCCTTCATCAAGGTAATGGATGTCCGAGAACCCCATCGGCTCGAGTTTCTGCGCAGTCTCGTTCTTGGCCAATTGATAGATGAACAATTCCTCGAAGAACTGCCTGCTCGACGCCAACTGTTTGAACTCGAAACCGTTGAGCTTGATCAATTCCTCCACCTTGTGACGGTTCGTGAGGTTCGAGAAAAGCAAAAGGATAGAACCTCCTGTCTTCAGATGATGCGGCGCGTCCGCGAGGAAACGCTCCACGACCTCGTATCCTTTCTTGCCTCCGATGAGCGCCATGTCCGGCTTGTTCTTGTCAGCCGGAAGGTATGGCGGGTTGAAGATGATAGTGTCGAACTGCGTGCCTTTGAGCTTGCCTTTCTTGAACACGGCGAAGAGATCCGAGACGTAGCATTCGAGCTTGCGTTTCTTGATCGTCCGCTTGCAGTGCTTGACTGCAGCGGGATTCTTGTCGACAGCGATGACGCGCTCGACCTGTCTCAATTCCAGCGCAGCCTCTGCCTGGATGCCCGAGCCGGTGCCCATATCCAACACGACACCTTTCGCGTTCTTCCGGACCTGGTCCGAGAGCAACAAAGAATCCTCACGCGGCTCGTAGATGCTCTTTTTCACGCGTTGGAATCAAGAGAATTCGTATTTAAAGGTTTGGAACTAAGCCTGTTTGCGTACCCGTTTGCTCAAGTTCCCGGCAAATGTCGCCACAACAATTCCTCCGTAATACCCACTATACTCATGCGGCCGCGAGTGGTACCTGAGATCCCTGAATGACAGTCCACTCTCAGGCACCTCGCGGTTTACCGTAAGTTCCAATCCCTCAGAACCTTGCGTGATGACGTTGAACAGCTCAAATGACGGTTTCCGGTCGCCCAACAGGCGTATCCTGACCTCACCGCAGGAAAGATCGGCATTCGCGCACCTGCCGATGGCGCGCAATGCTTTCCACGTCCTGAGAAGCAGATCTTCTGCTCGAACATGACATGGTGCTTCCATCGTCTCTGCGAACACAGCTTCTGCGTCTGCTGTCACTATCAGCTGCTGTGTGGGCCTGCCTGGATGATCAAGTACCTGCCAGCCAGGGAGAACGCCTCCCGGGCATTGCGCAAGAACTGCGGGCCGATCCGGGAGATACGCACGACTGATGTGCCTCATTTCGCGAGATGTAGCCAAGAATTCGAGACGATTGAATGAGTATCGTTGGACGACAGTCACTGAACTCACGAAAGAACACCCAAGCACTTCGTCTCCTTGTGTCCGCAGCCTTCGCACACCCAGTTGATGTACTTGGCGTTGCCTGATATGGAGGCGAAATTCTTGATCATGCGCGCAGAACACCTAGGACAGCGCCCTTCCTTCTTCTCTTCCATGGCGTCCAAACGCCGCATCATTCTATATAAGCATTTTGTGTGTGCAGAATATGCAGTCACAAAGCATAAAAAGCGGGCCAGAAACTGCGGAGTCGTGCCCGGCTATAAGAGAAGAAGAGTCGAAAAAGAGTCCCCCGTAACCAGGGACCCAGATGGACGCACTTGGGCTGAGTTCCGACGCTACACCACCAAGACCCTCGCTGAAGCGCGGGCCTGGTTCGAGGTCGCAGGCTTCGACTACCGCGTCGTGCGCAAGGGCAAAGATCAAGCATTGTTTATCCTACGCGACCAACAGGACCAGGTCGCGAAGCGTTATGGCTGGGTGACGCTCATACAGGTCCTAGACGCGGATGAGTCCGCTTCGATAAAGACCTGGCTCGACACGAAGAACATCGAATCACGACTCGTGCCCGGCCCGGATAACCGCGCGGCCGTTTGCGTGCAGCTGAAGGACCACGAGCGCGCAGCGCGCGAGTACAGCGCCGAACAACACGCTCAACGTTACCGGCAGAACGGACTCACGGGATAGCGCGGAGGTATTCCTTCACGCGTTCGATTATGGTCTTCAGATAGAATTTCTCGATCTTCTCCTCGAACAAGTCAATCAGTTTCGCGTTCTCTGCGATACGGTACTGGTTACCGAGCTTCTCGACAAGATACAGGTCGCGCAGACGCTTCAATTGCCTTCGGATGTTCGACGGCGCTACACCGTGCACCTGCACCAAGGCTTTCTTCCTCGATTCCTTGACGCGCCTCTCGACCTCGACAGAGTCCAAAGACTCCTTTGATGCGATAAGCACGCCGAGGATGTCGACGATGACGTCGCGAGAATCGCCAGGCTGCAACAGCCCGAGACTCAAGCAGATTTTCTTCATCAAATCGCGTCCGTGAAGGTCGTACGGTTTCTCGTACTTGCGCAGCGTGAGCTCTGCAAGCGGCTGTTCGCGGGCGACCTTCGGCATCGCTCGAAAGATTTAGGCGGAAGTATTTATGCTTTGCCGCTACTCTTCCTCTGAGACCACGTCGAAATGTATCGAGAATATCTCGTCCTTGACCTGTTCGGTCGAGTTGTGGTGGTGTTTTTTCGCGGGCGGCATAAGATCGAGCTTCAGCGACGACGCTCCCACTTTCTCTTTCATCTGTTCTGCCCAGTCCTTCAGCATCAGAACAAGAGATTCCTTGCCCTCGATGTGCAGGTCGATCCGGTCGGTCTTCTCCAAATTCGCCTTCTTGCGCGCTTCCTGGATGCGGCGCGTGACCTCACGCGCATAGCCTTCTGCTTCGAGCTCGTCCGTGACCTCCTTGTCCAGGTACACGATCCCGTTTGAGAACGGCACCTCGACCAAGTGTCCAGGAACAGAGCGCGTGACGTTGAACTGGTCAGGCGTGAGAGTGAAATCCTTGCCATCGAATGATAACTTGTGCGTGCCTGCCCATTGCATGCTCTTGCGGATGTCGGCCAAATCCGCCTTCTGCAACGCCTGTACGACCTTCGGCGCGTCCTGTTTGAACGCCTTGCCGACAGCTGACGTGTTCACGCTGACCTGTTCCTTGACTTCAGGCAGCGAATCCTGCACTGCGACGTGCTTGACGTTCGTCTGCGTCTTGATGACGTTGCCTAGCGCTTGCACGGCTTTCTTGACATCGGCGTCCATCGAGACTACTACGACACCCTTGACCGGCCATCTGACGCCGAGCTTGATCTTCTCGCGGCCGAACAATGCCGCCTGTATGATCGAGCCAGCGAGCTTGAAGTGCTGCTCCAACGCGGCATCGATCTCATGATTGTGCGGCTTGGGCCAGTCGAGCAAGTGCACGCTCTCCGCCTTCAATCCGAAAGCTTCGCGCATGTCCTGGTACATCTGCTCGGCGATGAACGGCGCGACAGGCGCGAACATAGCTACTGTGTCTAGCAGCACGCGATAGATAGTCGACACGACAGCGGTCTTCTCCTCCTCGGTGCCTGTGTTCGCCTTGTCGCGCACGAGCTGGATGTACGTGCGCGAAAGTTCGAGGTACAGGTCCTCGACCAGCCACGGCACCTCATTCAGATGGTAGGAATCGAAGCGCTGCGTGATCTCCTTGATGGTCGTGTTGAGCTTGCTGAGGATGTACTTCTCTGGCACGTCAAGCGCGCATTTCTCCGACGGCGTGATGCCTGACGCCTTCGTCAGGTCAATCAGATAATTGTGGACGTTCCACAACACGAGCATGTTCTTGTACTTTAGCTTGATGTCCTCGAAATTGTAGACTTGATCGAGGCCGGGTTGCGCAGACCCTATCTGGTAGTACCGCAAGGCGTCGGCGCCGTATTCCTTCACGATCTCCTCCGGCTCGATCTGGTTGCCTAGCGACTTCGACATCTTGCGCCCGAGCGCGTCGTCGATGAAACCGTGCATGTACACGGTCTTGAAGCTGGGCTTGCCGAACGCGAGCATTGAAGCCACCATCAACAGGTTGAACCAACCCCTTATCTGGTCCTTGCCCTCCAAGATGAACTCCGCAGGGAACAACTTCTTGAACAAGTCATCGCGCTTCGGATAATCGAGGCAATTCCACGACGCCGTGCCGGCATCGACCCAGACGTCGAAGATGTCCGGGATACGCCTCTTGACGCCGCCGCACGAGCACTTGTACGTGACCTCGTCGATCCAGGGCTTGTGCAGCTTGTTTACTTTTGCCTTTGCAGCCGCTTCCAATTCTTCGACAGAGCCGAAGACGTCGTACTTCGCGCAATTCTCGCACCGCCAGATCGGGACAGGCGTGCCCCAGAAGTTCTGCTTCGTGATGCTGTTGTCACGGAGATTCTTGAGCCAGGAGTCGAACGCGTTGAACGCCGCTTCAGGCACCCACGCGATGCGCTTGTTTGCCTCTACCATCTTGTCCTTAAGGTCCTCGACCTTGAAGAACCACTGCTTCGTCGTGCGGAAGATGATCGGATCGTGGCAGCGCTGGCAGTGGGCGTACTCGTGCTCGACCTTGGTGGTCGCGATCAGGACGCCACGCTTCTGCAACGCATCGATGAATTTCGCATCGTCATTCTTTGCCTTCAAACCGCTGAATTCCTTCCAGTCAGCAGGGAATTTGCCTTGCTCGTCGACCACGTTCCACGCAGGCAGCCCGTTGCGGTGCCCCACCTCGTAGTCCTCAGGACCACAGCCCGGCGCGCAGTGCACGAGCCCAGTGCCGGCAGACGTGTCGACGTATTCCTCGCTCAAAACGACAGTGTGCGTCTTCGGGGATTGCCTCTTGATCTCCTTGTAGTCCTTGATGACGTCGCTGAACGGGTGCTCGTACTCGAGCCCTTCGAGCGTCGCGCCCTTGAACTCCTCCAAGACCCTCATCTGTTTCTCGGCGACGGCCGTGACGACGACTCCTGCGAGCGCTTTAGCGAGGATCCAGACCTCGTTGTCGACCTGCGCGCGGACGTAGTCGAGCTCAGGATTGACCATGACCGCGAGGTTCAGCGGGATGGTCCACGGCGTCGTTGTCCAGATGACGAGGAACTCGTCCTTCCTGTCCTTCACAGGGAGCTTGACGAAGATGCTCGTGTCGGTGACGGTCGCGTACTCCAATTCATGCTTGGCGAGGTTTGTCTGGCACGTCGCGCACCAGGACATCGTGCGAAGACCTTCGTACAGCCTGCTTTGCTCGTGCGCGCGCTTCGCGAGGAACCATTCACCGTTGATGAACTCGCGCGTGATTGGTTGGTAGGCGTTCTCGAAGTCCATCCAGACGCCGAGGCGCCGGAACGTGTCGTTCATGATCTTCATCATGTCGACAGAGAACTTCTCGCACTCGGTCGTGAATTTCGCGACGCCGAACTGCTCGATGTCCTTCTTTAGGAACACGTCGAACTTCTTGCGCACCTTGTTCTCAGTCGGAAGGCCGTGCATGTCGTAGCCAGCCCTGTCCCAGACGTCGAAGCCGGCCATGCGCTTGTAGCGCAACACCATGTCCTTCATGCACTTGTTCCAGCTCGTGCCGATGTGGACCTTGCCTGAAGTGTACGGCGGGCCGTCAAGGAAGTAGTACGGCTTCTTGCCCTTCACCTTCTCTTTGGCCTTTGCGTAGACTTTGTGCTGGTTCCAGAAATTCAGCACCGCAGGCTCCACCGCTTTTGGATCGTAACTCATCGATGGACGTTGGATGGAGAGGGTTTAAAAAGGTTGCCTGCTCCCGACGGGTGGGGAAGCATGGTGGAATCATCAAAGATCGAGGCGCTTGTCGCGCAGACCCTGCGTGATGAGTTCGGGCTCCTGCTCCCGACGCAGATCTCATGGGATCCATTCCACGAGCAGTGGCGCGTTTCGGTCGACCTCAGCCACTGCAAATATGATGCATACCGAGAGGCGTATCCGACGCTCGTGCAATTGCTCAGCCTGATGACTGAGGACAACTTCCGCATCATGGACTCCGACCGCATCCGCGAGCAGAGACTCGTGCAGAAGCACGGGAAACAGGAGTACGACGTCGCGCTGCTGCACGACTTCACGCAGGATAAGACGAAACAGGCGCGGTTCTTCTACCAGCGGCTCGCGCTCGCGATCCGTGAACTGGGCAAGACGACATTTCTGCCGATGGACTGGTTCGGTACCGGGGACGATGAACGGTCGAAGCAGTGGTTCGCGGACTATGACGAGGGCTGCAAGGACTGCTACACCATGACCAACCATCTCGCGTTGCCGTCGGCGAAGCTCGTCATCGCCGACCTTGGGCATGTTGTGGGCAGCGAGGACATCGGCGTCCCGCTCGCCCGCGCAATGTCTGAAGGAAAGCCCGTCGTCTACATCGCGTCTACAGTGTATCACTTCGAGACCGTGCGCGAGGTGCTGAGCAAGATCATGATCGCAGGCAGGCAACGGCAGGAAGACCCAGACCTGCTCGATCGGCCATATGTCACAATGCACCGCAAGAGCTTTTGGATGCCGCTCAAACGCTATCCCCGCATCTGGGAAATCATCAGATATGATACTGAAGACTCCGCCGTGACGAAACTGAAGACGAGCGTCGAGAAATTCTTCCAGGCAAATCCTTATATAGCCAGCGCGTAGGCGGGCCGTCATGCCCGGCGAGCGAAAACAGGTGAAAGGACGTATCGAAGTCCTCGAGCCAGAGAAGATCATCTCGATCGAATCCAAGATCACCGTGAGGGAGGTCGCGAAAGGGCAGTTGAAGGTCATCGAGAATTCTGACGCGTGGAAAGAGCATCAGAAGTCGCACAAGGACGCGCGATTGTTCGTACTCGGCGCCGCCGAAAGCTCGAAAGACCTCGGCCTGATGGAGAAGACCATCACTGAGTTCGCCAAGGATGTCACAAAGCCGCTTGAAGGGCCTAAAAAGGCGAAAAAGGAGCAGTCAGTCGAGGAAGAGTCCCGCGCGCCAGGCCAGGAAGTCACGGTCAAACTGCGCGGCGCGTACGCCTCAGGCGCGGACAAGGCCGCGGAGGAGAAAGGCGTCTCCTACCACGGCGGACACGGCGCAGGCACGGTCATGGCGAGCTGCACTTGCGGCCAGACGTTCAAGAGCGACGACCAAGGCACGCACGCGTACAAGCTCAACGCAGACGTCAAGGAGCTTTCGCCCGGTCAGGACTTCGGCGCGTACAAGAAGAAGGAACCCGAAGGCTTCGGCGGCTACCAGCGCAAGACCGAGAAAGAAGAGTTCGGCGAACGGAAGTACGGACGCTAGACCGATTCCAACAGCTTCTTCGAACGTATCGTCGACACGATCACATCCGCGCCCTTCAACTTCTTGCGACCGAACGTCTGCATCACCGCGACGACCTTCATGCCCGCGCGCTTCGCGGCCTTGATGCCGTTCGGCGCGTCCTCGACCACAACGCACTCGCTGGGCTTGCAGCCCAACCGTTTGCACGCCAATAAATAAATCGCGGGATCCGGCTTCGAACGCTTCACTTCGTTCTTCGTCACCACGACACGGAACTGCTTCTTGAGCATGGGAAACAGTTTCCAGACATAGTTCAACGTGCGATGTCCTGAGCTCGTCGCCAGACCCAGTCGGTGCGTCCTCTTGAGCGTCTTCAGCAGCGCCATCGCGCCAGGATACAGCCGGAGATGTCCACGCGCATACCTTCCGAACAGCGCCTCGCGCTCCTTGACGCCTTCATTGATCGGGATATGCGTCCCGAACGTCTTGTTCCTGATCCGAAGCGTCTCCTCAGCAGAGGTCGCGACGATCGCGTCGAACATCACGCGAGTGTGCCTCTTGCCACGACGCCTCCAGAACTCTGTCCACGCCTTGAAATGAGCGTCAAGACTATCGATAAGAACCCCATCGAGGTCGAAGATCACCGCTTTTGACATGGTCACATCGATTCAGGAGTGTCGATACCGAGCAGTCCGAGCGCGGTCTTCAACACGCTCTGCGTCGCGATGCACAACGCCAGGCGCGCGTCGACCAACCGATCCTCGCCCGCCTGCAACACCGGGCAGGAGTGATAGAACGCGGTGAACAACTGAGCCAGTTCGCGCGCGTAGTTCGCGATAACGTGCGGCTCGAGGTTCTTAGATGCCTGGCTGACAGCGTCAGGAAAGCGACCGAGATGATTGATCAGGTTGCGCTCAGCCTCATGCGTGAGCACCGAATAATCCGGTTTCGGACGCTTGCGCTTGTGCTTCTCGAGTATCGAATTGATGCGCGCGTAGGCGTACTGCACGTACGGACCTGAATCGCCCTCGAACGACAATGCCTGATCCCAGTCGAACGTGATCATCTTGTCCGGCGAGACCTTGATGATGCTGAACTTGATGGCGCCGTGGCCGATCATGCGCGCGAGGGCGTCGAGCGCCTTGCCTTTCATGTCCGGCGTGCGCGCCAGGATCTCCTTGCGTGCGCGCTCGACAGCTTCCTTGGCGAACTCGCTGAACAAAACCACATTACCCGATCGCGTCGACATCTTGCCATCAGCAAGCACGATGAACGCGTAATGCACGATCTCGGGCGGAGCCACCTTGAGCAACGAGAGCGCGGCAGCGACCTGCTGGAAGTATAGCTTCTGGTCCTCGCCCAACAAAAGGATGTTCCGACCTTTCGCCCATGATGCCTTGTCCATCGTGTACGCGATGTCGCGCAGAGGGTACAGTGAAGTGCCGTCGCTGCGAGTCAGCACGAGGACAGGGTTCTTCATCCCTTTCTCCACCTCAGGGAAGCCCTTGAGGTCGAGCACCTGGCGCTGTTGCTCGTCCGTGAACAGCTTGCCGGTCCTCTTCAGCGCGGCCAACACCTCCTCGGTGCGCTTGTTGAACAGGTATTCTGATTCGTAATCAAATGAGTCGAACTCGATCCCGACATCGCTCAGGATCGCGCGCTGCCCCTTGATGCAATTGTCGACTATGCCGCGGAACTGCTTGCGCACCTTCGCGTCGCCGTCCTCTAGCTTCTTGAGCAACGCGAAGACGTCCTGCTCGAGATCATCGTTCTCCTTGAGCTTGGCATTGAAATCGACATACAGCTTGAGCAGCTGTTCGTAAGCGGGCTTCTTCCCGTTCGCGGCCAACACGAGCATCGCGATCTGCTTTCCGATGTCGTTGACGAAGTAGTGCACGTCGGTCGCGTAACCCTGGAACTTTAGCAGCCGGACAACGCTGTCCGCGATGATCGAGTTCCTCGCGCGGCCCACATGGATGTCCGCATTCGGATTGTTGCTCGTGTGCTCGATCAAGGCGTGCTTGCCTTTTCCCTCGCCGGAACTGCCGTACAGCGCATCATCGGATATGGCGGTCAACACCTTCTCGGCGTTGGTGCCTTTGTCAACGAAGAAGTTCAAGTAAGGACCTTTCGCCTCAATCCTCGCGATGCCCTTGATCGCGAGCTTCTTCGCTAGCTCCTGCGCGATCTGCGCAGGATTCTTCCTCAAGGCTTTCGCGAGCTGGAAGCAAGGAAGCGCGAAGTCGCCCAGGTCAGGGTTCGGCGGCACCTCGAGCGCGACCTCGACGTTCGCCTCTTTTTTCACCGCGTTGATGATGGACTGCTTGAAATCCATGCATGGACGCTCAGAGGCAACGTTTAAATACTTTCCCACAAGATGAAACTACAAAAGAGGCGACAAGATGTGGTTCCAAATCGGAGTGTTACTGGTCTCTATCGCGTTCCTGATATACCTCGCGGCGGCATTCGGGGGCTCGTTGGCGCAACTGCTCGTGAACGGCACCATAATCTTCCTCATCGCATACCGGACCTACTTCGAGATCAAGGCAGGGAAGCAGCGCGCGTTCATGGTGGGCGCGGGCGCGGCATTCCTGCTGCTATTGTTTTTCGGCAACTTCGGCAAGCCATTCTGGCTGTTCACCACGTTCCTGATCGTCGCGTATGTGTTCTCGCTGATCACTCTGTTGCTGCAGAAGCACATCGTGGTTCCGCGCCGTCGCGAAAACGGCAGGCTTGTCCGGAAGGCTTAAAAGCGGCCTTCCGACCCACCTGCGCATGGGCTCTGATTTCGCGCAACGTTTCGAGGTAGGTGAGCGCCTCCTTGAAACGCGCACACAATGGCACTACGGCAATCCTGGCGAGCCTATCGGAAGCGCGTTGATATTCATCAGGACAGATGGAAACGTGGTGTACGGCATGGTCGAGCCTACGCACCCCGCATACGACATCGGTCTCGAAAGGGCTGCGCCCTGCCTCCTCTGTTACACCCCAGAAGCCACGGCGTCCATCGATGAGATGCTCGCCGAGTCACGTAATCGTGATTATGACGTTATCGAGCTGCGCGTCTCTGTGTTTCCGCACGGGCTCGCGTCAGACTGGGGTGACGTGGTCTCAGGCGTCGCCGCGGCGTACTGCGCCGCGTGGGGTGACCATCACCTCCCCCGCAGCGTCACCAAGTAACCACCGAACAGGGAAAAATTTATATACGCGCTCCGAGTCTCATAAGCAGGGGAACGTGATGAAAGCGATGGAGTGCAAAAGGTGCGGTTGTTCTGTCAAGAGCTATTCCCCCATGCGCAAGTGGTGCTTTGACTGCAGGAAAGTCATCTCCCTCGAGCAGGCGAAGGAACGCAAGATTGAAGGTTGATTTCTCCGGTTCGTGTCGGCAGGCGCCGAATCCTTCGGTTTCGGCGAGCCGGCGGTCGCTGTTGCTCCCGTCGGAATCCTTCCGGTATTTTCTCCATAAGACATTTAAAGAATCGTTGCATCATTCGTGACATGGACTCCAACACAGACGAAGCAGAAAAAATAGCCGATGAGATCTATAAACACATCGAGCCTCAACTCAAGGGGAAATTCGGCAAATTCATCGCCATCGAACTCGAAAGCGGGGACTATGCACTGGGTGATACCCTTGAAGAAGCATGTGAAGAATCCCGGAAAATGCATCCCGCGAAGGAAGTCTTCGTCAAACGTGTCGGTATGCGTGCTGCAATCTTCATCGGGGCGATGCCTTCATGAACGGACGGTGGCTTTTCGGGCTTCCCTTTGTCGAAATCCGTGTTGAATTAAGCGAAATTGAAGCACTCCTTAATTGAAGCACTCCTTGATACTGGATTCAATGGCAGCATCTTGTTGCCTCAGCAGCTTATCAATGAATTGGCGTTGACGAAGTCCGGAAGTGTGAAGTGCATTCTTGCCGATGGGACTGCGGTGAGAGTCCCGTTTTTCGATGCGGAGGTGGATTTTTTCGGTAAGCATACGGTCAAGATTATGTCAGCGGATACTGCGCTTCCACTCATCGGAATGGACCTGCTCCGTCACGCACGGACCGTCCTTGATCCCGCAAACAATATCGTGGAACTCGCTGCTTCTCAAAACGCTTAAATAGCTAGTTCTTGTTGTTCTCTCCGTGCAAAAAGAGGTAACCTGCTTCAAAGCATATGATATCAGGGGCACGTATCCCGACGAGTTCAACGAAGCGTTGGCGTACCGCATCGGAAGGGCGTTCGTGCTCTGGGCAAAATGCAGGAATATCTATATCGGCCGCGACTGCCGCGTCTCTTCTCCGAAGCTCGCGCACGCGCTGATGAACGGCCTGCGCGACCAAGGCTGCCACGTCATTGATCTCGGACTGGTGAGCACGCCGATGCTCTACCTGGCGTCGCGCAAAGGCGATGCCTTGATGGTCACCGCGTCTCACAACCCGGCGAAGTACAACGGCATAAAGGTGATGCGCAAAGGAGTCAGACCGATCGGTTATTCGAACGGCCTCAACGCCATCGAAAGCATCGTTCTGCGGAACAAATTCCCCGCAGCCAAGCGAGGCAAGCTCATCCGCAAGAGCATACTGCGCAGCTATCTCGCGCACGTCATGACGTTCGCTAAGAACATCAAACAGCGCCACGCGGTCCTGGACGCGGGCAACGGCATGGCGGGACTCACCATCCCGCGGATACTCGAGCACCTGCCTCTGCAGGCGACGTTGCTGCACTTCAAGCTCGACGGCTCGTTCCCCAACCACGTCCCGAACCCCGCGATCCCAGAGAACGTCAAGGATTGCGCCCAGATGACCGCGCTGAAGAAGGCCGACCTCGGCGCCTCGTTCGACGGGGACATGGACCGCGCGATGTTCGTGGACGAGACAGGCCGGATAGTGCCCGCGGATCTGTTGCTGGCGCTGTTCGCGACGCACGACCTCCGAGAACATCCGGGCAGGGCCGTAGTGTACGATTGCCGCGCGTCCCGCGCGCTCCGGAACGCGATCCTCGCGAATGGAGGTGTGCCTATCGAATGCCGTGTCGGGCACAGCTTCATCAAGAACCGGATGTCGAAGGAAGGCGCGATCCTCGGCGGCGAGCTGTCAGGGCACTATTACTTCAAGCAGAACTTCTCTGTAGAGAGCGCGGACATCGCATTCATCAAAGTGCTGAACATCATGAGCAAGACCGGGCTGAAGCTCTCAGAGCTCATCGCGCCGTTCCGCCAGTACGAGAACTCAGGAGAGTTGAGTTTCGAGATCGCGGACAAAACAAAGACGTTGAAAGCCATCGCGAAAGCGTTCAAGGACGGCAAACAGCGCAAAGTGGATGGTCTGACCGTCGAGTACGACGACGCCTGGTTCAACGTACGGGCGAGCCAGACCGAGCCCGTGATGCGCTTGGTGGTCGAATCCAGCACGAAAGAACGGTTGATGGAATTGAAGAAGCACCTCCTGAAATTCTTGCGCTAACATTTATAAACCCCTCCTTGAACAGCCGAATCGTGGTTACGAAGAAAACGAAAGAAGAGCACAAAGAATCCCCTTCTCAGCAGAACATCCAGCCAGAGGTCAGCATCGGCATCGTGGGCCACGTCGACCACGGCAAGACCACGCTCGTGCAAGCGCTCTCAGGCAAGTGGACGGCCACGCACTCGGAGGAGATCAAGCGCGGCATCACTATCCGGTTGGGCTATGCGGACTTCGACATCCACAAGTGCGCCGACTGCCCCGAGCCCCAATGCTACTCTTTGAAACCCGAATGCACCGACTGCAAGGAAAAAGGGACAATCGTGCGCAAAGTGTCGATCGTCGACGCGCCGGGCCACGAATCATTGATGGCCACGATGCTTTCAGGAGCGAACATCATGGACGGCGCGATCCTGCTCGTCGCCGCTAACGAACAGTGCCCGCAGCCGCAGACCATCGAGCACCTGAAGGCGCTCGAGATAATCGGCATGAAGCAGCTCATAATCGTGCAGAACAAGATCGATCTCGTGGACGACGCCGGCGCGAAGAAGAACCTGCAGCAGATCAAGGAATTCATCAAGGGCACGCCGTATGAGAACGTGCCGATCATACCGATATCGGCCAGACACGGCACCAACATCGACGCGCTCTTGTGGGCCATCCAGACGTACATCAAGACGCCTGACCGCGACTTCGACAAGGTGCCGTTGTTCTTCGTCGCGCGATCGTTCGACGTCAACAAGCCAGGGACGACCCCCGACAAGATGGTCGGCGGCATCCTCGGCGGCGCCGTGAAACAGGGCCGATTCAAGGTCGGCGACGAACTCACGATCCTTCCAGGCTACGAAGTGGCAGAGAAGAACCAGAAAGTCTGGAAGCCCCTTACCTCCAAAGTCTATGGCCTGATGGCAGGAACGACCAAGGTCGAAGAAGCGCATCCTGGCGGCACAGTCGCATTGTTGACCGGTCTCGATCCCACCGTCGTGAAGAGCGATAAACTCGTCGGAGCAGTCGTAGGGGTAACGGGCAAGCTGCCCAAGATCTGGTCAAGCTTCACCATCGAACCGCACCTCCTGGAACGCGTCGTCGGCGCGAAGGACAAGCTCGTGGTCGATCCCATGAAACTGGGCGAGATGCTGATGCTCAACGTCAACGCAGCCGCGACGGTCGGAGTCGTCAAGGACCTCTCGAAAGGTGTCGTCAAACTCGATCTGCGAAGGCCTGTCTGCGCAGACACCGGCGCAAGAATCACCATCTCCCGTTCTGTCGGCCAACGCTGGCGATTGATCGGTTATGGGATAATCAAGGCGTAGCGTCGCTGCCTTCCGCGAACTTGAACTGCCCGTTCTCACGGTAGACGATAACGGCACGGAAGTCCTCAGGCGTGGCTTCGATAGCCTTGTAAAGATTCAGCATGAATGACTCGAGTTCGCCGCAGACGACGCTGCCCGGCTTCCCTTCTGAGGCGCCGCGAATGGCGTAGGGCAACTGGCCCTTTTCGGCAGCTTCGGCGGGTTCTGCCCAGATGGTCGACTTCAGCCGGTCGAAACCGTTCATCAATTCGAGCTCAAGATCGCCCGGAACGCGCGTCATTTCCCGAACTCTCGGCAGCCACTTCTGCAGCATCTCGTACGTCTCGTCACAGCCGAAGAACGCATAGGATTCATCATCGATCGACATAATCCAATTCTCCTATGTAGAATATATAATGGTTACTATATATCTGACAGTCACTTCAACTCATCGAACTCGACGAACCCTTGCTCGTCGGCGTGCGAATCGACCACGGCCTTCGCCTTCAGACCGGTCACGACGACCAAAACACGCAACTTCTTACCTTGGTCGTTGTTCACCTGCGCGCCCCAGATGACTTTCGCGTCGGGGTTCAAGGAGTCGTTGACGCGCATCACTATCCTCTGTGCCTCGGAAAGCGTCAGGTCGCTGCCGCCGACTACGTTCACGAGCGCACCGGATGCGCCATGGAGATCAGCATCCAATAATGGATTCTTCAGCGCCATCTCGATGGATTCCATCGCGCGGTTGTCGGAATCAGACTCGCCTGTCCCGATCAAGGCGACGCCGGAGTCCTTCGTCACGGCCACAAGGTCTGCGAAGTCAAGGTTCACCAGTCCCGGCATCGTGATCAGTTCGACGATACCCTTGATGGCGTTGGCCAACACCAAGTCAGCCGTCTGGAACGCCAAGTGCAATGGCAGTTCCTGGCACATCTTTAGAAGTTTCTCGTTCGGGATCAACACCAATGCATCGCAATTCGTCTCAAGGTTGGACAATCCCTTCATGGCGTTGTCCCAGCGGCGCTTGCCTTCCATCAGGAACGGCAACGAAACGACCGCGATCGTGAGGATGCCGAGCTTCTTCGCCTCGCCTGCCACTATGGGAATAGACCCTGTGCCTGTCCCGCCTCCAAGCCCGCCTGTCACGAACACGACGTCCGCGCCTTCCACGACCGCCTTGATGTCAGGGAGGCTCTCGGCGGCCGCTCGCGCGCCTACCTCAGGATCGTTTCCCGCGCCCTGGCCTTTTGTGAGCGTCTTGCCGAGAATCACCTTGTAATCGGCAGGCGTCCGCAGAAGGTCCTGCGCGTCAGTGTTCATTCCGACGAGATCGACGCCGTTGATATTTATGTTGCGCAAGGTCGTGAGCGTGTTCTTGCCCGCACCACCGCAACCGATGACACGCATCGTGATGTTCGTGGCCTTCAAGAACTGGTTCAGCTCAGCGTCCTGGATAGAAGATGGTAGCGCGACACCTTTCGGATTCAGCAAATGATTACCCCCTTAACACTCGATGCCCTGTCTGGCCAGGCTGTCGCGGGCTTTCTGGACCAATGTTTCGTAGGGCTCGTCAACGACGTCAATCTTGCGCTCGGTAATAAAGGTTTTGATTTCCTCGAGCTGGTTCTGCTTCAAGTGGTGGAACGGGAAGTCCTTGCAAATCTGCGGACGGTTCGGATAGATGCCGCACACGTTCGTGCCTTCCAGGAACGGGCAGACGTCGTGGTCGACGAACCAGTCGTAAACGACAGCGATACCTGTTTTGGCGTCGTACAGCACCTTCTTCGGCAGGATCCTCAGGACGATCCCTCGGCGCTTCGCCTCCTCGCGCATCCATTGCGCTTCCGGATGCGAAAGGCTGATGGTGTACTTCGAGAACGGATACAGGTAGACGACGCCCGAGTTCAGGTAGACGTGCTGCTTGAGCGTAGCCTCTTCCTTCGGGTCGATCCTGATGTCTTCCCTGATGTGGCAGCATTCGCCTGTCCGCACGCAATGGCCCGCGTCGCGGCAGGACTGGCACTTGATCTTGAGCACTTGGATCATGCAGAGAACAGCCCCAAAATGGCTTTAAAAACCTATTGCGTGAACGTGAAGTACAGCGCGACCAATATCTGGACGGCGATGCCGCCGAAATGGTAGAGCGCGATCGAGCTGATGGTCACGTTGAACACTGGGATGACATAGACCTCGTAATACATGAGCAATGTCATCGCGTACATGATGCCAAGGCCGAGAACTGCCGCTGATCCCGCGAGCACGTCGAAGAACACGGTCCTGCGGGTCAAGACGCGGTGCGTCATGTAGATAAGGATGACGCAGAACAGCGCGATAAGCGTGAAATACCAAAGCATGCCCGCGGTCCAATGGAAACCCTGCACGACCTCCAGCTTGGCATCGTAGCCGCGGTCAAGCACCTTGTTGTGCACGACATCGTTCCAGAAAAGGAACAACAACATAAGAAAACCCAGGACGATGTGGTGCACGCGCGGCACGTACGTGACCTTGACGTTCTTGACGGACTGTTCGACTAGGTCAGGCGTGCGCTTCGCGGGCATGACGGAATACAAAGAACCAGTGGTTAAAAACCTATCCTTTGAAGTCGCTGAAGTCCTCCTGCTCTTCGTCTTGCTCCTCCCAGTCAACTTCCTCTGAAGGGTCTCTCATGCCAAACACCTCCTTCTGGTCGAGAACACTAGGAACCACGGCCCTGAACGGTTGTTCCACCACGGCGCAACTCAAGCAAAATTAATATTTAAGCTTTATGTTCCTCGCGCACTAATATCTCTCGATCACTTTCCGGATGCGCGGTATCAGGACGTACGCGCACAACGCGACGAGAGCCGCGATGATCCAGAACGCGAGCCACGCGAGCTTGTCGATTATGGCGAGCACGAAGGAGACTACGATTAGGAAGAGCAGGAAGATCGAGAATCCCTTCAGGACAGGCAAAGCCCATCTCATCTGACCGCCTTCTTCACGGCCGCGATCGCGACATCGATCTGTCTCGCGTCAGGCTCGGCTGTCGTTATCTTCTGAACGCCGATGCCGGGCCACGTGAGCCACGACAGCCAGTCGTGGTGCGCGAACCGCGCGGTCAATTTCAGCGCTTCATACGACAGCCCCGCGACGACAGGCAAGAGCAGGATCCTGATCAACAGGTTCCAATACCATGCGTCCAGCCGCACCAGCGAGAACACGATGATGCTGATGATGATGACGAACACAATCAGGCTCGTGCCGCAGCGCGGATGGCACGGACTGAAGAACCTCACATTCTTCACGGTCAACGGCAGCCCTGCCTCGTAGCAGTGCACTGCCTTGTGCTCGGCGCCATGATACTGGTACAAGCG
Organism: Candidatus Woesearchaeota archaeon; assembly: GCA_016203225.1. Classification (GTDB taxonomy): domain Archaea; phylum Nanobdellota; class Nanobdellia; order Woesearchaeales; family ARS49; genus DSQK01. The sequence continues at coordinate 167,337 of JACQNC010000014.1, forward strand.
CTTGACATCAGGCATCAGGCCGATTAGCATGATATATGCGAGGAATATCACCAGCCTGAAAACGCCATCGAGCAGGTTGAACCAGACATCGTGCTGCTGGGTGAAGAACCGCGTCAAGTAATACGGAAGCACGATGAACAGCACGACCGCGAGCCCGATCGAGAACGCCATCGTGAGCGCCAGATGCCATGCAGAGAGCTTCTCCTCCTTCTCGGCCTGCTGGTTGGCGCTCCACGACAATGCACGCATGCCTGTGCCCAGCAGTTCTCCTAGGGAGATGACCCCGCGCACGAGCGGCAGACGCCAACCCCAATGTCTCTGAAGCCTGCCTTTGCCCGCAAGCACGGTCGAAACCACCTTTCCCTTCGCGTTGCGGCAGACGGCGACGGTGCGCTTTGGCGCCTTGATCATGACACCTTCGATGATGGCCTGGCCACCGATATGTTTCAGAATTCCACCGCTTTGCCGGGTTCCAGGATGACCACTTGTGTTTCGCGGGATGTTTCCACCAACTCTTTGAACAGCTCTGCGTCGTCCAGAGTCCCGGACAGCCTGCCGTAATGCGTGGGAATGGCCAGCCGGGGTTTAATAATCTTTACTGCGTCTGCAGCTGCCTTGGCGGGCATCGCGAGCGTCCCGACGGGGATGATCACGACATCCGCCTTGATGTTCAACAGGTTCTGTGTCGTGCCTGTGTCGCCTGCGAAATAGACGCGTCTGCCTTCGATGACGAGCAGCCAGCCAAGCGAGCGTTCGACGGTCGTCCGTGTTCGTGCTGTCGCTTCTGTCGCGAGGATCATCGTGTTGTCCTCGAACGTCAACGACTCGCCCGGCGTGAACGGCTTGCACCCAAGGATATCCCTGCTCACATCAGGAGGTCCGAAAACGTGCGTTCCGTCGATCGAGATCTTCGCGAGCAGCGCGCGGCTCCAGTGGTCGTAATCGTCCTTCGATATCAATACGAGGTTCGCTGGACGATCGTACCACTCCTGCTCGCCCGCGTACGGGTCGAGATAGAGCGCTTTGTCGGCATATTCGATCCTGAATGAATGATGGCCGAACCAGGTGAGGCGCATATCCTTCCGAACGCAGAAGCCTTTATAAACTATTTCGCAGAGAACAAATCCGTGGTCCTCGAGAAGCTCGGAGAATCCCTGAAAGGCACGTTGGCGAAGATAGCCAAAGCGATGTTCGTCGATGAGAAACTCATCAACGAGCTCATCAAGGACATCCAGCGCGCGCTTCTGCAGGCCGACGTCAACGTCAAGCTCGTTTTCGAATTGACGAAGAAGATCAAGGACCGCATCACGAACGAGCAGACACCTCCCGGATTGACGAAGAAGGAGCATCTCATCAACGTCGTGTATGAGGAGCTCGTGCAGTTCGTTGGCGGCGAAAAGACGACTGTCGTGGTCGACCAGACGAAGAAGCCGTTCCGCATCATGCTTGTCGGCTTGTTCGGCTCAGGGAAAACAACCACAGCAGGCAAGCTCGCGAAGTACTTCTCCAAACGCGGAATGAAGGTCGCGCTGTTGGGCCTGGACGTGCACCGACCGGCCGCGATGCAGCAACTCCAGCAAGTCGCGAAACAGGTAAACATCCCCGCGTTCATCGCCACCGAGAAGGATCCGTTGAAGATCTATGCGCAACACGAGAAAGAATTCTCGAAATTCGATGTCCTGATAGTCGACACCGCAGGCAGGGACGCGTTGAGCAAGGACTTGATCGACGAGATCACCCGCGTAGGCCAGAAGGTCCAGCCTGATGAGGCTTTGCTCGTGATCTCTGCGGACATAGGACAGGCCGCGCAGACGCAGGCGCAGGCTTTCCACGACAGTTGCGGCGTCACGGGAGTCATCGTGACGAAGATGGACGGCACTGCCAAAGGCGGAGGCGCGCTGACAGCGTGCGCCGTGACCGGCGCGCCGGTCAAATTCATCGGCGTCGGTGAGAAAGTCGACGATCTGGAAGCGTTCAACCCGAAAGGCTTCATCGGACGGCTCCTCGGCATGGGCGACCTGGAAGCCTTGCTCGAGAAGGCGAAAGAGGCCGTCACGGAAGAGGAAGCCAAGGACCTCGAGAAAAAACTCGTCAAAGGCGAATTCACGCTAATCGACCTCTACCAACAGATGGAGGCCATGTCAAAAATGGGTCCTCTGGGCAAAGTCATGGAGATGATCCCTGGCATGAGCCAACTCAAGATGCCGAAAGAGGCATTACGGGCCCAGGAAGGCAAGCTCAAGAAATGGAAGTTCGCCATGGATTCGATGACGAAGTCAGAACTCGAAGACCCGGAGATCATCGACAGTTCGCGCATGGAGCGCATAGCGAAAGGTTCCGGGCTTCCTGCGTCAGAGATCCGCGACCTCGTAAAACAGTACCGTCAGTCAAAGAAACTCATCAAGATGATGAAAGGCAATCCCGAACAGATGATGAAGAAATTGCAGAAGGGCGGGCTTAAACTCGGATGAATTCGACGCGAGAGAGATTCTTCAACGCGGCGCGCGCGATATCAGGCAACGATTCGTTCTTCGACGCGCCATAGATCGCTGCAGTCATCCTGCGATACCTGCCATAACGGGGCGCGAGGTCCTCTTCGCGGTTAACGTACCATCGTGCGATGCGCGAGGCCCGCTCGAACGTGACTCTATCATCTGCAGCGTGCAGAGCATGCATGAGCGCCACCCAGGAATGACTGTCCTCGAACCGGATATCCTGTTGCGCATAAAGCGCTGCCTCGAAACGCTCATACACTCCCTTGAGAAGCTCGCCAGCATGCTTGTCGAGCAACGCGTGCAATCCCACAGAGGGTGTTGAAGAAGCCGTCTATAAAATGATTGCCACTATAACTGCACAAGCTCGGTTTTTTCGTCCCCTTCGAGCACTGCGCACAAGGCGTCGACGGACGTGCATTCACCGCCTTTCTGGTCCTTGTGCTTAGAAACCAAGACAGTGTATGCACGGGTTCCGTTCACGTATAATTCCACGAGAACTGTCTGTCCGCAGGGTTTCTGGAGCATCAGGGTCTCGTGCTCGCTGCCGAGACGGTTGTAGAACATCACTTGCGGGGCGTCTGTTTGTTCGCTGAATGTAAAAGCACGACCTTCCCGCGAGAGTGTGCCCACAACAATCGGCATGTCATGGCGTCTAGCATATTCGCGCGCAGCCTGCTCGAGCATGGTCCGTGCTAGGTCGTCTCCACTCATAACTGTGAATCGCCAGCGGGGGGTTTATAAAGCTTCCGTATCAAGATCGAGAAAGTTCTGTATGATTTCCTCGTTCATGACTTCAGGATGGAAGCTGCAGCCGTAGAGTTCACGGGAGGGATGCTTGAACATGCACGGCACAGGTCCCTCGAGAGTGTTCACGACCGCGAGTACATCGAAGACCCCCGCCCCGTTCTTGGTGTGCAAGAAATACGCGGAGAACCTGCCGGTCGCGAGGGGGTTGGATGCGATGACCTCGACCTCTCGCGGGCCGATGACCACATCATCCACGAGTCCGACCGGATACGTAGGAACCGCCTGCAGTAGCACCTGCCAACCCGCGCAGATGCCGAGCACCGGGATCTTGACGTCCTTGAGCCACGACCAATCTGAATCCAGGTACGCGAAATCCTTCAACGCAGTGCCGGAAATGATGATTCTGTCGGCCTTCGCGATGTCCTTCGGGGAAACGCTCCGGTAATGCTTCACGTGACATCGGGCGATACGCGCGAGCGGCGTGACGAATTCAGGCTCGCTCAACTCCTCTGCGCACGTGCTGATGACGAGAGTCATTTTAGCTCAGCCTCGTGGATATGATACACTCCTGAGCTGCCATCAAAGGACGCGTAGCTCTTCTTGACAATGATACTCTTCTTGAATCCAGGCGCGTGGAGCACGGTCGTCTCTATCTCGCCACCCTCGCCGGCAGGATTGATGCCGTGCGTCTCGGCAGCCGCAGCGAGCCTGCCGGCCATCGCTTTGTCGATGACTTTGCCCAAGAATGACTTGTCCAACGGTTCCGCGAACACGCCCGAGATGATGGCGACGATGCCGGCCTTCACTATCTCGTCAAGCAACGCGACCTGGTCCATCAACCACAACGGGTTGAAGCACCACAATCCGAGCTCGTGGCAGATGCGCTGGATCCTGCTCGCTTGGTAGGTCGAGCGCACGGCGCCCGTCACTATGCCCTCGATGCGGTGCTTGCTCACGGCCTCCGCGATCGCGCGCTTGAGATCGATGAGCTCAAGCTCCTTCTCACCCTCCGTCGCCACGGAGACGAGCGGCAACCCCATCGCTTCCGCCTGGAGTTCGGTCATGTGGACGTTCGGCGTCTGGAACATGTACGACTCCTTGTTCGCCGAGACGAGAGTTATGAGACAAGCGATCTTGTGGAACTCCTTCGCCTTAAGCAACGCGAGCGTGGAATCCTTCCCGCCCGAATACAAAACTCCCAATTTCATGGAGAAATAGCGTTTACGAGGGGTTTTAAGCTTTATCCTCCGCGAGATGGGGGAATCTGAGACGGTCTTAGAAGGTAGGAATAGTTCTAGGGTTTTGCTTGCATCCAATATAGCTCAAAAACTATTTTCATTGCCTGGCTCATTTCTTTGTTATCGATGATGACGCCCACGATGTCTCCTTGTGTTGTGTACATGGCAACTTTTGTGCCGTATATGAATATCATGGCGGGAAATGACTCAAGAGATTTCAGGAAGCGCATTTCGGTGAATTGTTTGTATTTTTTTGTTTTGAAAACGTCTTCATCCGTGGGGTCTATGACGATTTTTGCCGGAATATTGCGTTCCAATCGCATTGTTCTAGCATGACCTGGAAGGTGCTTGAGCAGTTCCAATGATTTCTTGTAATTGCCGAAGTAGTAAGTTTGTTGTTTTATTTTGAAAACGTCGCTCAGAATGGAGTAAACTCCCTTTAGACCTTCGTAGAGTTCAACGGTGCTTGATTTACGCGTTTGTTTTTTCAATTCAGAGAGTTCTGGGAGAATAGATTCTATCAATCTCTGTTTTTCCTGCAATTTGTCCTTGAGACGATCCGGTGCAACAGCGGAAAAATAAGTAATGCCGCGTTTGACAATCTTATTGACGAGTCCTTTTTCGGAGAGATACGTGAGTGTATTGTAAACAGTCGTTCTCGGATACGGTAGTTTCTTCGAGAGTTCTTGGACGGTAACGCTGTCAAGTGGCAGTAAGGCAAGATAGACTGCAGTTTCCTTGTCCGTGAGCCCAAATTCCTGCAGAGGCGTCTGAAGATCCATGCTTGCTTTATCGACGGCGTAGTATTTAATGCTTTCTATTGTCATCCATTTTGGTGGACAATAAACTATATTCTGCAGTATATACTACTGAGTCATGGTAAAAGGTGAAAACCATGACTGAACAAACAAATGAAGACATCCGTTGGGCAAACTATCGCGAAGCAAATGGTCGTTTCCCGCACGTGCGTCTTGCGGAAATGAAGGAAACGCTCAAGCGCGCGAACGTACACCAGGGCGAGACGGTGCTCGAAGTAGGCACTGGCAATGGATATTTGACATTCCCTTTGGCGTCTGCCGCCGGGTGGAAAGGTAAAATTTTGACGTTTGATACAACGCACAAAAATCTGGCTGCTATGATGCTGCGAAACATTGATGCGTTGCAGATCATTCCAATACCTCAGTCGACATCCTACCTATTTCCCGTTCCGGAAGGTCATGCTGATGCGATTGTAACACTTGCGACATTCCACCACTATGACGAACGTTCGACTGGAACAACAGGTAGAATGAAGGCACTGCGCGAATTTTATCGTATGCTCAAACCCGGAGGGCGATTGGTAATTGCAGACCCTGCCAAAGGCACGCCAACACAACGCTATTTCGATGCGGTCGACACTCCTGTGCACTGTCATCCGCGCGGTCACCCCCACGACTTCGTTGCAAAAGAGGAAATGCTTACTCTGTGCAAGAACGCAGGGTTCAAAGATGCCCAATTCGAGGTTGTTGAAACGCCATGGGTGTTCAATGATGAAGAAGAAGCAAAGACATTCATTCACCAACTGCATAACTCGCAATGCACACCTGAAGAATCTCTTGCGCTCGCGAAGAAACATCTAAACTATGAACTGACTGCTGAAGGCGTCAAGCTCGGATGGAGCCTGTTCTATCTCGTGGCAAAGAAATGAGAGGACTTCTTAAGCGGTGCGTAGCGTCTATTCCTTCTTCTTTGCCACGATGAAAATGTTATTGCTGCGTTGAGTAGGACTTGTTGAACTGTCTTAGAACCTATCCCGGACTGCGCGCAAAACAAAGATTAATATTGATAATCAAGATTACAACTAAATTATGGTTGAAAATAGATACAAAAAGAAGTTTTCATTATATTCCATAGAAAACCCTGAAGTATGGGCGGAATCTCAAGAACCTGTCGCGAAAAAAGATTTATTA